>JAUNKK010000015.1:42931-47955 GCA_030532825.1 Propionibacteriaceae bacterium | reverse complement strand
TTCTGACACCATCGCCGTGCTGTGTAAGTGTGGGTGTAGGCGTCTACCGCGCGGAGGGAGGAGACATGAACGAGGAGGAGTTCCAGGCGTACTTCTCGGCCATGTATCCCATGCTGCGGCGCTACGGCATGCGCCGCCTTGACCCGGAGACAGCCGACGAGGCGGCGATCGACACTCTACGAGTGGTGTGGCAAAAGCGCATCGCGGCCCCCACTAACGAGGATGAACGGTGCCGTTTGACGGCGCTCACATACTCGATCATGAGGGGGATGATGAGAAACAGCCTTCGCGCGGAGCGCCGCCGTTGCCGCCTAATGGATACCTTGCGGGCGGAGCGCTGGGGGCATCCGAGTGTCAGGCCCGACATGGATGAGCAATTCGAGCCTAGCCTGCTGCAGGACTATCTAACTCGTTTGTCGGCGACCGACCACGAGGTACTGTCGCTGCTGATTGATGGTTATCGCATCGGCGAGATTGCTGAGGTCTTGGGCTGTTCGCCGGGGGCAGTGAGCGCGCGGCTCAGGCGAGTCCGGCGGAGGCTCAAGAACCTCATGCGGGAGGAAAGCGACGGGTGATCCCCCGAGGCCGGGTTGCCGAGTCCTGGTTGGCAGGAAACGGAAACCCGGCGTCAGCCCCGTGGGGGCCGAGGCAATCCGTCAGATCTCCCAGTCGACCTGCCGACCGATGGTGCCCCACAACAAATCACGTTCGTTCTCCAGGCGCTTGATGCGCTCTTCAATCGACGCCCGTCGGGACTCAAAGTCCAGGCGGTCAGCGGTGGCGGCGTTGAGCTCCTTCGCCGTGAAGTCTGCCATCCCTTCCAAGGCATGCCGAAGCCGGAACAGCTCAATCTGGCGCAGGGCCTCGACGCGCTCGGCATACCAGTCCGAGGCCAGGACGGATTCCCGGGAGAACAGCTCCCGGAAGGGCGCGTCGTCGAGGGTGTGGCCGTCTGCCGTGCGCCCCGTGGCCATGATTTCCAGCAGTGCCCGGACCGGTGGAACCGCTAGGGCTATGGTGCCGTCGTCGAAGTAGGTGCGAGCCACCCGCGCATGCGTGGTGGAGATGGTGCGCACTGATTCGGCGAAGGCCTGGGGATCCTGCAATTCCGGGCGAAGCATCTCGGGGGTGAACACGACGTGCGGATGCAGGAAGATCCGCCCAAAGTACTTGCTAGCGAACTGCTCGGTCATGCGGTAGCCGAGACGGGAAGCCAGGATCAGTTCCCCGTCCACCTCATAGTCCTCGATCCGTTCCAGGCAGCCTTCCGCAATCAGGTTCTCAGCAGAGCGCTCGGCGTCGGACATCCGGGAAAACACCTCCGGCACCAGGAGGCTGATGTCATGGTCGACGCGCACATGTGGACCCACGACCCCGGCGCTGGAGAGCCAGCCATCGTAGCCCGTCAGGGCGAAGGACAAGAATGCGGCGTTCAGATCAACGACCGAGGGCAGCGCATTGAAAGGGCCCTTGGTCATAGCGCCTTCCGAGCCTGCGCCTGTGGTGGACGGCGATTTTCCGGTCATGGAGCTGATGAACTCCATGAACAACTCCGGCAACTCCATGTAGTGCAAGGGCGAGTAGGCGCACAGCGGCGGCACCCCATCCTCGGCGGCGTTGTTGCGACGGCCCGCCGCCACGACATCCACGGGCAACCGGAGTTCCTGGCTCGTGGGTAGTTTCCGGTACAAGTGGGCGCTCAGCTGCGCCACCGCCGTCGACTCCGGGCGGGCGATGTCTGGCCGAACCTGCAGATAGCGGGGGTTCTTGGAGGGTTTGCCATCAACCAGCCGCGAGTGGGCTGAGCTAACCACCCAGGCCGGTGACGGGTTGGGTGAGGAAGCAAAGGACCGGAGGAGGTTTTGCATTGGCGCGGTGAACTGGCTGAACTCAATGGCGTTGTCGATCAGCGCCTGCGCGTCGCGTTTCGCCAGCGGTTCGAAGTTTGACAGGAAGGTGCCGGGCTGGGCGATGTCCGATTCGGCCTGCTTGTCGTAACCGCGGTGCTTCGCATCATCGGGTCGCTGGAACAGCAACTGTTCGCAGTTGGCAACGAACTTTCGAGACAGGCCGCCCTCTGACCCCTCGGAGGGTGCGACGATGCTGGCCGTGATGTCGTCCTCGGTTTGCACCTTGGCAGCAGGGTAAAAGTCGTGGCGGAGCCCGAACAGGCGCCATGAACCATCTGGGGCGAAGCCGACCCGCAGCATGTTGACTCGGATCTTCGCGCCATCCAGCCGAAGCGAACTGCCCTGACGCCCGTTGATGATGCCAACGGTGAAATGACTAGCCCAGTCATCGCCCCACGCGGGCTGGTAGAACCGTTTGACGACGAAGACCAACTCCTTGATGTGGTTGGGGATGGACTCCAACCACTGGTTGTACTCGTCGGTGTAGTCACGGCTGGGGGTCAGAAGCTTGATGACTGAACCCATCGAACGGCGATCTGACAGCACCGGCCGGGCGTCGTGCCCATTGCGGGCAGGATCGGCAAAGCGTCCACTGAAGTCGTGATCGAGAATGTCTTTGACGGCCGCCATGTCCGCGTCGAACTCCCGGACATAGGCGTCACCGGTGATGACGGCGTCCGTGATGGCCTTTGAGATCTCGGACTTTCCTCCGCCGGAGACCGTAGCGGGCTTGTGACAGTGCGTGGGGCGCGGCGACGTGCCGACCAGGGTCCACTGAGCGCCATCCGCCTCAAGATGACGAAGCTCCACCTGGTAACCGTCCGGGCCGACATATGTTGTGTTGGTGAGCAGCGGGATAGTCCCGGGGACGCCGTCGACCTCCCAGGTGACGGACTGGGTGCGCAGGCTGTAGGTGGAATGAGCGGGGACCAGCACGACCCGATCGTTTTCCGTATCAAGTGCATGCCCCTCAGGCTGAGGGATGAACCTCTCCGGATCACGGGCGACGACGTCAGCCAACTGGTAACTGGGGTCGGCGTAGTTGTCGGTGAACTGCTGCCCCAGGTTGTAGCGGGGGAAGCAGATGGCGCCGCCAGCATGTTCCTCCTCCACCAGCCCGAGCCGGTTCGCGGAGTAGCTGATCTGGGCTTTGACCTCTTTCTTGCAGTAGCCGAAGTAGTTGTCGGCAATCACCGTGACGATCACCCCGCGCCGGTCCCGGGCGCAGACCTTGAACGCGCTGCCCCCGTTGTAGCGCTCGTCGGGATCCCGCCAGCACATGCCATCGCGGCGCTGACGCTCGGTGGCGTCGTCGTAGTGGGGCAGACCAAGCTCCCTCTTGGTGAGCTTCGTCAGGTGAGGGGCAAGGATCACGGCGCCCGTGTGCCCCGTCCAACCCCTCGGATTCAAGGAGGCATCGTTGTCTGGCAGGTACGGGTCCCCGCCGTTTCCGAAAATCCCTTCGACGAAGTCCAGGTTCGCCACCAGCGTTCCCGGGGCGAAGAACCGCACCTCCAAACTGCGCTGCCGGGCATAACCGGGCACGCGGGGCACCACCACTGGGCGAAGCAGCAGCGAGACCCACGTGCGGGCCGGGTCGGCATCGCCAGCGCAGAACGGGAGAGTCATGGCCTCTTGAGGCGGGGCGAAGGCGTGCTCCAGCAGACGGCCGTAAACGGCCTTCGGCACGGCCAGCTTGTCGTCTTGGATGGCGATGCCACCTTCGGCGATGTGAAAGACCCCCTGGGTGGTGCGGCGATCGTTGGCTGGGTTGTGCAGCACCCCATTCGCCAGCCGATAGCTGGTCAGGTAGTCCGACGAGAACTGATCACCATCGAAGGGCAGCGACAACGTGCGCGCCAAGCCTGGCTGATCCAACACGAAGGTCTGCCGGGGCAGCTGCGGTGAGGTGCCGGTGTCGGCCAGGTACGAGTCCAGGAACCCCTGAATCCTGCGGTCCACGGGCGGCAAACCGTGGGAGAGCCGACGGTCCAGTTCTCGTTGGCGCGCGAGGATCGGGCGGACGATGTTGTCAGCATCAGAATTGTGCAGGGGCTGGGGGACCGGAAGGCCGAGAAGGCTCAGTCGAAGACTGATAGCGACGGTGTCTGCGGTTTCTGCCATAGCCCCAACTATTCCATGCCGCCAGCAAAGGGCAGGCCAGGGCCGGCTGATCTCAGCTGACGATCTGGTAGTCCACCTGCACCACTCCCTGACCAGGATCGGCTATGGCCGCGAAAGCGGCCGTGGTCAGGTCCAGGCAGCGGCCAGAGATGTAGGGCCCGCGGTCGTTGATGCGCACGGTCACAGATTTCCCGGTGGCGGGGTTGGTTACCTTGACCTTCGTGCCAAACGGCAGGGTCTTGTGGGCAGCGGTCATCCCGCTTGGATCGAAGGACTCGCCGTTGGCGGTGAGGCGCCCCTCACCGTAGTACGAGGCCTTGCAGCTGTCTGTGCCTGACCGGTTGCCGGAGGTCGACAGATACTGCGTTGCCACCCACGCGATCCGGCCGGACCAGGTGATCTGGGTCCATTGGCCCGCGGTATCGCCCGTGAGGCTGACCTGGGCGCCCTTAGGCAGCACGGTTAGGACGCTGTGGCTGGTGCTTGGGCCACTGCGCACGTTGAGAACCACGGTGGTGGCGGCTGAGGCCGCGGCGTCGGCTTGTTGAGTTGGCAATGCGAGGGAAGCCGTGATACCGAGTAGCACCGTCAAGGCGCCGGCGGCGATACGGCTCTTCAAGGATGTGCTCTTCGAAGAAGCGCTCAGGTTCTGCATGAGTTTCCCCTCTGCTGATGTTCAAGATTGGTCACTGGTCCAAAAGGCTAAGAAAATCCTGAAAAACTCTCAACTTGTGTTGTGGGGCTGGATGCTTCGCGAAGCGTTTTGCCTTGTCAAAGCCGTTTTGTGACGGTTCGCAAGGGGGAACCTCAAGTAGAGCTAGAGCTTGCTCCATGCCTCGAACAGCAAAACGGTGGGCCCAAACAGGGCCCACCGTCAGTTTTCGCTGGCCGACGTTCATCTCTCATGTAGCGGGCGGGGGGGGGGGCCCGGCGGGGGGGGGACCCCCCCCCCCGCCCCCGCGTTGCCCAACCCGGGCCCCAGCCGAGGGC
>JAUNKK010000015.1:0-42921 GCA_030532825.1 Propionibacteriaceae bacterium | reverse complement strand
AACGGGGGGCCCCACCCGGCCCCCACCTTTGTTGTGGGGGGCCCTCGGTACCCCCTCCCGGCGGGGGGGGGGGGGGGCCCGGGGCTTGGGCCCCCCCCCCCGCCCCGGCAGCGATATGCCACATCCGTGCCGCTAGCTTAGGCCTGTGAAAGCTCAGTGCCGCTGTTGAACCGACCGATGAATGAAATAGCCGATGCCGACGATAACGAACCACAGGGGCGTCCAGATGACGGCTTGCAGCGTCTCCGGGTCGAAGCACAGGATGACCAGGCTCACCACGAAGAAGATGAGGACTGCCCACGACATCCCGATGCCGGCGGGCATCTTGTACTTGGACTGCGCATGCAGATGGGGGCGGGTCTTCCGGTAGACCAGATAGCACACCACGATCAGCGCCCAGATGAACAAGAACAGAATCGAGGTAATCGAGGTCACCAGCGTGAAGGCCTGGATGATGCTGTCGGAGGTGTACAGGAACACCACGCCGCTCAGCAGCAGCAGGCAGGAACAGATCAGCGCGTTCTGCGGCACACTTCGCGAAGACAACCGAGCGAAGATGCGCGGTGCCTGCCGATCGACTGCTAGGCCGTACATCATCCGGGAGGTGGAGTACAGCCCGGAGTTGTCGGAGGACGCGGCAGCGGTCAGCAGTACGAAGTTCATCACGGAGGCGGCGGCCCCGAACCCAGCCAGCCCAAACATCGCCACGAAGGGACTCTCGCCGGGGACGACCTGTCGCCACGGGATGACGGTGACGATGGCGGCCAGCGCCAGCACATAGAACAGCGCTAGGCGGATCGGGATGGCGTTGATGGCCTTCGGAAGGGTCTTGGTGGGGTCGCGGGTCTCGGCGGCGGCGGTGCCGACGATCTCAATGCCAACGAAGGCGAAGAATGCGATCTGGAACCCGCCCAGGAAGCCCATGATGCCGTTCGGGAAGAATCCGCCGTCGTTCCACAGGTTCTCGATCCTCGCGGCGTGGCCTTCGGGGGAGACGAAGCCGGTGGCTAGCAGCCAGACAGCCACGATAATCAACGCCACGACAGCCACCAGTTTGATCAGTGCGAACCAGAACTCCGCCTCGCCGAAGAACCGGACGGCCACGACGTTCAAGACGAATAGCACGAGTGCGAGGGCGGCCGCCGGCAGCCACAGCGGCACCTCCGGCCACCAGAACTGGGCGTAACCCGTGATCGCGGCCAGATCAGCCATTGCTGCGACAATCCAGGCGAACCAGTAGGTCCAGCCAGCGATGAATCCGCCTGCGGGGCCTAGCAGATCCTCGGCGATGTCGCGAAAGGACTTGTACTTCAGGTTGGACAGCAGCATCTCGCCCATGCCCCGCATCATGAAGTACAGGAAGAACCCGACCACCGCGTAGACCAACATGCTGGAGGGGCCGGCCTGGCTGATCGTCTTGCTGGAACCCATGAACATGCCGGTGCCGATGGCGCCACCGAGAGCCATGAGTTGGAGATGCCGGTTGCTCAGCCCGCGCTGCAACTCCTGTTCCTGTGGAGGGGGTTCGTTCGGTTCGACATGATGGTCGTACGGGTTGACATTCAACACGGTATCGTCCGCCGGGTCGTCGCGTGGGCCTTCGTTGCTGAGGCCCTCTTGGGGGTTCGTCATTGTCAGAACTCCTTAGGTTAGGCAGCCGGATTCGGCTGTGAATCCGGTGGGCTTCCAGTCGCAACTTCGCGCTGACAGCCACTGGGTGGGGCCGGGGCCAAACGGCCCCGGCCTAAGATCAGTTCAGGAACTGATCGGCAGGTGCGTACTCCAGGTTCCAGGCCTGAGCCACGGGCTCGCTGGTCAACTTACCTGCCACGGTGGACAGTCCGCGGGCCAGGGACGAATCGGCCTGGCAGGCGGCCTTCCAGCCCTGCGCGGCGATCTGGCTGACGTACGGCAGCGTGACGTTCGTCAGCGCACGCGTCGAAGTCACCGGAACCGCCCCCGGCATGTTCGCGACCGCGTAGAACACCGAATCGTGAACCGGGTAGGTGGGGTCCTGGTGAGTGGTGGCGTGGGTGTCGGCGAAGCAGCCGCCCTGATCGACGGCGATGTCGACAAAGACCGATCCGGGCTTGGCTTGGGCCACCAACTCGTTGGACACCAGTTTCGGCGCCCGAGCACCCGGCACGAGCACCGCGCCGATGATGAGATCGGCTTCCCGCACCTGCTCCTCGACGGCATAGGGGGTGGACATCAGCGTCTTGACACCACCACCGAACTCGGCGTCGAGAGCCTCCAGCGTCAGCGGATTGATGTCCAGGATGGTGACATCAGCCCGCAGACCATGGGCCACCAGCGCCGCATTCCGGCCGGCGGTACCGCCACCCAGGACGACCACCTTCGCGGGCGTGACGCCGGGCACGCCGGGCACCAGCAGGCCCTTGCCGCCATTGTGCTTGTACAGCGCGTGCGTGCCGGCCAAAGCCGACAGGCGGCCCGCCACCTGGCTCATGGGCTGAAGCAAGGGCAGGGTATTGCGGTCGGTCTGCACCGTCTCGTAGGCGATGGATGTGGTGCCCGCATCCAGCAAAGCCTTCGTTTGAGCTTCATCGGCAGCCAGGTGCAGGTAGGTGAAGAGCACCAAGTCGTCACGCAGGTAGGGGTACTCGGCAGCGATCGGCTCCTTTACCTTGACCAGGAGCTCAGCCTGAGCCCACACCTCTGCCGCGTCGGGGATGATCGTCGCGCCGGCCGCCGAGTACTGCTCATCGGTGATGCCGGAGCCGAGTCCCGCCCCTTGCTCGATCAGCACATCATGACCTTGGGCCGTCAGCTGATGGACCCCGGCGGGGGTCATCCCCACGCGATGCTCCTGCGGCTTGATCTCTTTGGGGACTGCGATTTTCACTGGGGGATCTCCTTCATTGGATTTGTTGGGTTGTTAGTTTCGTCCGGGCACGGAGTCGTGCCCGGTGAGTTTAAGGACATGAGGGGAGGTGGACAGGGCCAGCAGGCCACCGTAGTTGGGCCGGAAGCGTATTTCGCTGCCGACCTGGACCGGGACCTGAGCGTCGGTGACATCCAGCAGCAGATGGTCGCTGCTGCCCCCTAGCACCTGGATACCTGGATCCAGTGGGGTGAGGGCCTCGGGGGCGACGTCCTGGCGCCCGATATCGCAGATGGCCCGCTGCCGCCAGCCGCGGTCCTCAAACGAAGTCGTGTTGCCGAAGGCGTCCTGCCCCGTCTCACCGATGGGCACAGACGGCTTGCGCTGCACCTCAATGGCGCCAGCCACCAACTCGACGGTGTCCTGCCCGGTGCCTGGCCAGGGAGACCGGTCGAGGACATTGCGTCCCAGGATGATGGCCTCGCCGATCCGCAACTGATTGATTCCGTCCGGCATCTGGCCACTGGCCAACAGCGGCAAGTTTGCGCTGTTGCCGCCCGACAAGAGGTCAAGGGGCCGACCGGTCGCTTCCCGGCACTGTTCGCGGACATCAACGAGTTGCTGCATCTTCTCGGCTGTGGGGATGACCCCGCCGTAACAGGCCAGGTTGGTGCCCAGACCAGCCAACTCTAGGTGGGGGAGTCGACTGATCTGGGTGACGACCTCGACGGCGCGGTCGGGCCATACTCCCTCGCGCAGGTCGCCGACATCCACCATGATGATGACGCCGTGGGGTTTCCCGGCGGAACCAGCGGCCTGCGAGAGCGCCGTGGCTGTCTCCACGGAGGAGACGAGAGAGTAATCAGCCCAGTAGACACTCTCCGCAGCATTCCGCGGGGTGGGGGCGCGCAGGAGCAGCGTCGGCAGACCCAGGCCCGCCTCCGAAACCCGCCGCAGATTATCGACGCGGGAGTCCGCAATCATGGTCGCGCCCGAGTCGGCGAAGGCTCGCAATATCGCTGGGTGGGCCTGCATCACCTTCGTGACGGCCGCGACTTGGATGCCGTGTTGGGCGCACTCATTCACCACAGCGACGGCGTTGTCTGCGATGCGGTCCAGATGGATCTCCAGCCGGGGCGTCGGATAACTCATCATTCCTCCTCCGGGGGCAGCTCGCCGAGTTCCTGAGTGACCCAGGCTTCAAACGTAGCGCCCACCTCGTCGTAATAGACCTGGGCTAGCGTGCCCAGGGCCGAGAACCTGTAATCACGGTCGATCAGGACTTGGGCCTCGGGCGGGGGCATGAGGCGAGCGCCAGCCCCGAGTCGAATGCCGCCGAGGATCTCTTCGCCGCCGGGAATCCGGGTCAGGGCCCCGCCGGTGCCGACGATCCAGCGCACTGCCGTGAGGTCCTTTCCTCGGACGATCTGCTTCTTGCCCGTCGGGGTGAACAGGTCGCTGACGGAACCCACATGCCGACGGATGCCCATCTCGACGGCATGCTGGGCGAGCCAGCGCGTGACGCTGGCTTCCTGCTCGTCTGCTGGGATCGCCCGCAGGAATTGCAACCGTTCCTCATCGTCGGAGCCACCCATCATGGCCGCCACTTGTCGGGCATTGACGAACACGCCGAGGTCGCCCTCGACAGTGCGTTTCGCTCGCGGCTCAGGGTCAACACTGCGGCTTGTCCATTCAAGTGATCCGTCCGTGACGCTGTGAATGTCCGTGGTGGCGCCGCCGACGTCGATCACCAGCGCGTCGCCCAACCGTTCTGCGAAGATCTCGGTAGCCAACAGCACCGCTCCTGGCGTGGGCAGGATCTCGAATGTCGACATCTCGGCCAGCTTGGCCATGCCAGGCGCGCCCACGATGTGCTTGTTGAACACCTCGTGGATCAACCGCCGCACCGGTTCGATCTGCAGCACGTCGACGTCCGGGAAGACGTTGTCGGCACACATCAGTTCGATGCCGTGCTGGTCGAAGATGTCAGCTACCCGGCGACGCACCGCGATGTTGCCGGCATAGATCACCGGGACCTGCAGCCCCGATTCAGCCAGCCGCTGTGCGTTACCAACGACGATCTCCTTCTCGCCGTAGTCCACCCCGCCGGCTAGCAGCACGATGTTCGGGCGGGCCTCCAGGAGATCCGCCACGTCGTAGTCGTCGATCGCGCCGACGGTGGTATGGCACACGATTGCCCCGGCCCCGAGCGCCGCCTCGCGGGCGGCGCGGGCCGTCATCCCCTGAGTCAGGCCATGCACGCTCATCCGCAGCCCGCCCGCGGCGGAACTGTTGACGAAGACCTGCGTCTGGTCGATCTCAATGCCGGATGCTTCACGCATCGCGGCGATCGCGGCGTCCATTCCGATCTTCACATCGCCTTCGCTCACCGACGTGGGGGCAAATCCCTGGCCGATGTGGCGAAACCGCCCGTCTTCCAGAGCGAAGGCGTTGGCCTTGGTGATCGTAGACCCGACTTCAAGGGTGGTGACGACTCGCATCGTAGGTTCACCCGGCTTCGCGTTGGCGCATCGTCCGCACGATGGCGTCCAAGACATCGATGCCCTTGGTGCCGCGCCCGAAGGTGGCGTCCAGTCCGGTCTCGCCCGCCATGTCACGGCTCACTTGGGTGCCACCGGCAATCAGGACCATCTTGTCGCGGATACCCCGCTCTTGGGACAGCTCAGCTAGCTTCTTCATCATGGTGCGGTGCACCTCGTTGTGGCTGATCACGGTCGAGATCAAGATGGCGTCAGAACCAGTCTCGATCGCGGCGTCGACCATCTTCTCGATCGGCACCGAAGTGCCCAGGTAGTGGTACTTGACGCCGTATTTCTCCAGTCCGCCGTGCTTGATGTCGAGGATCTCGCGCATCCCGACGCTGTGCTCGTCCTCACCGACGGTGCCGGCAACGACGGTCAGATCATGATCGGTGACGAACTGGCGCAACTCCTCCTCGGGCAGCAACTCGACCTTCTCGGGGATGGTCAGTTCGGTCTTGTCGATCTCGAACCCGACGTGCCCCTTGACTTCGACGAAGCACCCCTCGGCCGGCTGCAGCACCTGCAAGTTGATCACCTCGGGTTCGGTCAGCCCCATTCGCTTGGCCATCTCCAGCGCTGCCTCGACGGCGATCTCGGCGCGGTCGGGGATCATGAACTCCACCAGGGCGACCCCGTCGCCGGCCCACTCGGCCTCCGGCCGCAGCAGGTTTCCGCTCCGGTACGGGCGGGTCCGCTCAAGCCGCTGATGCACGGTGTCCTCGGGGTCCAGCTCGTCGATGTAGACGATCTTCTCCGGGTTGCACAGGGTGCAGCCGTCAATCAGATCGCACGGCTTGTCGAGGCCCTCGGGCACCGAGTTGTTGCCGAAGTGATCGCAGACGGGAGCCAGATAATCCGGGTCTCGCTCCACCACGGTGTCGGCGGCGATGCCGCCCTCGCCGTCGCGGGCGATGCCGTCGTGGTTGCGCTCCGGGAACTCAGCCGAATCGACGAAGAAGCCTTCCTGCACCGCGGCGAAGTAGCCGCCGGCGTGCAGCATCTCGGTCAGGAAACCGATCGCGCGTTCCTTCAGGTCTCGCACCATCGTGCCCAGCGGGCCTTCTCGGTTGATGCTGACTAGTTCCTTGATCCCGTCCAGTGCGGCCCAGGTCTGCTTGACCGTCTGCACACCCCGCACCGAGTTGTAGTGCCAGGGGAGGTTCCGGCCCTCGTCGGGGGTGATCGTGCTCTGAATGTCCGCGCTGGTCAGCATCGAGATGATGGTGTCGACCACGTGGGTGCGGATCGCCTCGTTGAGGTCCGATTCGATGTAACGGGTGTTCTGCTGGGCACGCATCTTGTATTCGGAGAAGAAGTCGCGCAGGGCCACGGCGTAGGGCAGGTCATACCAGAGTTTCGGCCCGGGTGGGGCACTCGGGGGCACCGTCGACAGCCCGATCAGATCCTTCGGCATGCCCACCATCACGGAGAAGGCGGAGTTCAGACCATGCTGGACCATGAGCTCAGGCATGACCTTCCAGCCGTGCCGGGCGGTCGCGTTGGCGTTGTGGGCGCCGTCGATCTGGAAGATTCGGGCCCCGGACATCACCTTCTTCGCCTCGCCCGCGTCGACATAGCTGCGGTAGGCGTTGATGTTGCGGTACAGCACGTTGTACTGCGGGTCCTGATGGGCCCCGTTGACACCCTCCTCCGCGAACAGCACCGCCACCTCAGGGCCAGCGACCCCGGAGACGTAACTGTGGAAGTTGATCGGTCGGCCGACCTCCTCCTCGATCAGGTCGCAGGCCTTGCGGCTGGCCCGGATCTGCTTGCGGGTGATCGGCACCCCGCCGATCCCCTCAGGGGTCCCCTCCATCAGGCCGTCGATGTGGCTCTGCCCGGTGGTGCGGATCACCATGATGTGATCGGCACCATTCCAGGCAGCCATCCGCATACGGCGGATGTCGTCCTCGAAGTGCCCGGACGCGATCTCGGAGGTGATGACCGGCTGCGGCTGCGGGTCGATGTTGTCGAAGTACTTCGCCGTCAGCATCGGGGTGCTGCGCTTCAACGGCTCCGACATGTTTCGGTAGTGGAAGGCGCCCATGTCGACGCCGTCCTCGGGCACAGTGCGCCACGTCCAGCCCTTGCGCGGCGGATGGTAGTTCTCGAGATCCTCGAGGATGGCCTCGACGTCGATCTTGGTGTTCGGGTCCAGCTTGTCTGTCACTGCTTCTTCTCCTCAAACAGCCCAGCCAACACGGCTGGATCCTCTGCGATGGCGGTCCCGGCCTCGCGGATCGAGATGCCGTCTCGCTTGGCCAGGCGGAGCACAGCGTGTCCGGCCCCCTTGCCGAGCAGCCCGGCGTTCAGCACGTTCTCCACCACCGCGTGGGTGGTCACTGAGTCGATGCCCATGCGCAGCAGCACGGAACGCTCGATCGAGGGGGAGGTGTGGGTCCGGGACAGCTCCACCACCGGCTCCATCACCTGGTGGCACAGTTCCCAGAACCTGGTCTTCAGGGCTTCATCGTCCATGGTCGCCAGTTCGGCACGCAGGTCGTCAAAGCGAGCCTTCCGGGCTTGTTCCTCGGTATTCATCAGTTTTCCTTCCTGATCCATGACCACCTAAGCGGTGGGGGCCACGGAGCGCACATGGTCGGGGGAGGTGTTCGTGTCGGCGGCCAAGAACTCGACATCGGCCTGGCTCCACTGGTCAGCGGGCAGCACCTCAGCGGCCCGTTTCACGTAGCTGGCGCGCAGTCGTTCGAGATCCAGTGGCTTCCCTGCCACCTGATCAAGACGCTCCGGGATGACAATGGCCTTACCCGGCACGTTGTCCGCCGGATCCCCACGGCGAACCTCAATGCCGCGACTCTTGGCGAATGACAGCTGGCTGTTGTGGTGCTTGCCAGCGCCGGTGTACTCGGTCTCCTGGACGACGATGATCTGGTCGCGGTCCATCTGCATGGCCAAGGCAACGGCCGCGGTCAGGCTGGTGTTGCCAGCGGGGCCGCGCTCCAGGCCTTCCAGCTTGGTCAGCAACTCGGTCAGGTAGAAGACCTCACCCTGGGTCACTAGGTGGTAGCCATCCATGTAACGCAGGGCACGGGCGGCGTTGCGTGGAACATCGACCCGGTCAGGCCAGGTGGCGAAGGGCACGCCGAAGCCCGTGTGCCCAGTGGTGAATGACTTGTTGTTGAAGTCTCGATCGGAGGCCATATGCAGCCCCGTCAGGTCGACCGAGACGGCCACGACCTGCGTGTCGTCGCAGCCGACCTTGCGCAGCCCGCGAGCCGTACCCGTCAGATTGCCGCCACCCGCGTGGGTTACCGCCACAACATCAGGCCGCCGGCCGTAGCGCTCCTGCACTTCTCGGCCGATCTCGGCACCCAGCGTCTCAACACCGGCGATGCCGTAGGGAGTGTAGAGGCTGGCGTTGAAGTAGCCCGTCTCCTCAAGGGTGCGCAGCAACACGTAGAACAACTCCGGGCCGACGGTCAGTTTCAGGACCTCGGCGCCGTAGGCTTCGCAGGCCCGCGACTTCTCGACGATCTCCGGCTGCCCGACATGATGGGAGTCGTAGACCTCTTGGATCACGATGCACTTCAGGCCCCGCTGCGCTGCTTGTGAGGCGACTGCGGCCCCGTAGTTCCCGCTCGTCGCCGTCACCATGCCGGCAAACCCCTTCTTCTGCGCCTCGTAGGCGCTCAGGGAGGCGCGACGCGCTTTGAAACTGCCTGAGGCATTGGCGGCTTCGTCCTTGACGAGGATCCGGGCCCCCTTGCCGGGCCCTGCGATGGCGCGCACCGCCTCGGTGAGCCGATGCAGTTCGTGCAACGGGGTTTGCCCGACCTTGGTGTCACGCTGGATCTGGGCAACATCCTCAAGGGAATAGCCGGTGGCCGCCATCATGGCCTCGTAGTCGAAGGCGATGGGGCTGATGTTGAACTCGTCGTAGTCCAACCCAAGAGCGGAGCGCATGATCTCGTTCTTGCGGGCCATGACAGCGGGGTAGGAATTGTCGGTCATGCTTCGGCCTCCGTTCCGATGGTCAGAATCTCGCCTACCGTCTCGCCGAAACTGTGCGTGTAGCCCGGGTTGATCCGGCTGATAACCCCCGTGTGGGTGCGTCCGATCAGGGTGCGAACAGTGGCTTCGTCACCGATGGCGGCGGGATGTGTCAGGAACCCATCCACCCACTCCAGGAGAGGAGTAGCGGCAGTGTCCTGGGGCACCCCCTGGGCGCGCTCGTCGGGAGTCAGCACCGTTTTCTGGATCTCGACCCAGGTCCCTTCCGGGACGGTTTCTTGGACAGTCATGAGTCGTCATGCCTCCAATCTGTCAGCGACGCTCGTAGGCTTCGGGTCCCATCAGAGCGGTGGGGGAGGGCAGGTCGATGATGCGCTTGAGCCCGGGCGAAGCAGCCGCAATACGCGGAATGGTGTTCACGGCGATGCCAGCCGTAGCCTTGCCGCCAGCGATCTCGGGACCCGTCGACATGTGGATCTCGGGGGTGCCGAAGATCGTGATGTAGTCGCCCGTGTCGACGCCCTCCGCGCCGGGATCCACCTGCTGCGGGTGAACCAGTTTGATGACCTCTTCCCCGCCACGGTAACCGACGGCGATGTGGTTGCAGCCAGCCACCTTGCCGGGCTCAATCACCCGGTCACGAGCCTGGCGGGGCTGCTTGGCAACGATGGGCTCCAGGGTCTGCTCGACCTTGTCGACGCCAAGACCGAGAGCGTCGCTGATGAGCTGAATCGACTCGGGGAAGCCAACATGCCCGACGATCGAGCCGTCGGCCACACCGGCCTGGAACTCCTCGGGGGTGGTGCCGACCCCCTGGGTCGACAGCACCGTCTGCCCGTAGGGGCTGAGGTCGTTGATGCGGCTCGCCTCAATGCGCGTGACCTCCTGGCTGCCGGCGGTCAACACGACAACGAGATGATCTAGGACGAAGCCTGGGTTCACACCGACGCCAATGATGGAGACGCCGTGCTCCTTGGCGAGGGCGTCGAGCTCCGCTGCGGCCTCCGGGCTCTGGGCTTCGGGTGCGGCCATTTCCTCAGCGATGCTGACCACGTTGATTCCAGCGGCCAGGATGGCCTTGAGGTCGGGGAGTTGGCGTTTCACCCAAGACGTCGTCGCGATCGTGATGACATCGACCTTTGAGGAGTCGAGGATGGTGGCGGGATCGTTAGTGATGGCCACGCCAACGGGGTCGCCGCCGAGCACCGTGCTGACGTCCTTACCGGCCAGATCCGGGTTGATGTCAAGGGCCCCCACCAGTTCCAGGCCGTCCTTGGCCAAGATGAGCTTGGCCACGCCCTGCCCCATAGCTCCGAGACCCCACTGGGCTACGCGGATTCGTCGCTGATTCCCGTTCACTTCTCTCCTTGTGCTAGTTCGCTACCAGACAGCCTCCCCGAGTGGGACAGCGCGGTCCCTGGGGACGCCGACCCTGGGTGCCGCCTTCGCTGCAGCCACGTTGACCACTAGCTCTGGCGCCGTCGGGATGCGGTTAACATGTTCGCCATGTCGCGCTTCCCGATCCCGTTGGATATCCGGCTGGTCGCTTGTCGAGTTGTTTCCAGGAAGAGGTCATCGCTGACCGCTTCGGCCTCAAGCTACCCCTGGGTCGGGGGCGGTGGTCGAGCCCTGCAGGAAACCCCCGGCGAAGGAACCGTCACCTTGAGATCCGCCCATCGCATGCCACGGAGAAGGCGATATGTCCCAGAGCGAACCGTGCCGGCTTGGTGTCATGCTTGAAGAAACTGACTTGCGCCTGGTCAACCTGCTGCAGATCGATCCGCGGATTTCTTGGGCTCGCGCGGGGGAGATCCTCCAGATTTCGCCGACGACAGCAGCCAACCACTGGCAGCGCCTGGTCAGTCATGGCCTCGCGTGGATCACGACCTACCCCAACCCTGAAAACCGGTTCACCGCGATCGTTGAGGTGGACTGCCGGACCGAATACCTTCCCCCCGTCATCCACAAGCTATGCGGGCACCCCCTAGTCGTGAGCGTCGACGAAGCAACCGGGCGGCGCGACATTCTCCTGACTGTGATGGCCCCCGACATGGCCTCCCTGACCAACCTGATCATCGACTGGATTGGTGGCCTCGACGGTGTCTATGGCACCCGCAGCTCGCTCGTCACCAGCGTGATTGTCGGGGCCGAGTCCTGGCAGGTCAGCGCTCTAGCGAAACGGCAGATCCACCAGGCCAGGCCCCAACTGTTGCCGGATCGGTCATCCGGGGAGATGGATGCCGCCGACCTAGCACTTGCTGAAGCGCTCACCGCCAATGGCCGGGCCAGCATCGCCTCGCTGTCGCAGATCCTGGGCATGCCGAGTAGCACCGTGCATCGCCGACTGCGCCGCCTGATCGCAAACCGGAGCGTGATCATGCGCTGCGATATCGCCCCCGAGCTGGCGGGATGGCTGCTGGAATGTACTTGGATGACGACGGTTCCCCTAAGCCACAAGACGCGGATCGTTGAGCTCCTGAAGGAGCAAGCCGCGCTGCGGTCGTGCATGTGGATCACAGGCAGCAACAACCTGCGCGTGAACTTTCGCGTCAACTACCAAGGCGCCCTCGGCGCCCTCGAATCGCGCATTGCCGTGGCCATCCCCGGCCTGGCCCCCGACGAGACGATCATCCACCTGCGCAGCCACAAGTCGATGGGGTGGCTGCTGAACGCCGACGGCCGCTGCAAGGGCGAACTCGTTGCCCCCGTGTTCGGTACCGAGATCGCAAGCATTGCGGTGTGATCGAGTGGAGACTGGTCGTTCCCTCGGTGCTGCCATGCCCTGGCCCTTCGATTGGACGCAGTGTGAGACGACGGGAGCGGTTCGGAACGGGGCGAAGGCACGTCCGGCATCCGCGCCCCAGGGCTGGGGGACCGCCCACCACGCCTGGTTCCCTTCCGCGCCCTGCAGGGCGTCTCAATATATAGAACGCTCCGCGACCGGTGCTTGACACGGCGCGCTAGGCCCGCAATTGTTGACCCATGATCAACCACCAGCTCGTAATCGTCTAACAGCGTTTCGATTTCATCGAG
Organism: Propionibacteriaceae bacterium; assembly: GCA_030532825.1. Classification (GTDB taxonomy): domain Bacteria; phylum Actinomycetota; class Actinomycetes; order Propionibacteriales; family Propionibacteriaceae; genus Arachnia. The sequence continues at coordinate 30,528 of JAUNKK010000015.1, read as the reverse complement.
ACGCCCCCTCGCGTGCCAGTTCGGCGCCGGGGGTTTTTTGTTGAACGAAGTAGTTCCGGGCTGTAACTGAAGGGAGAGCAATGTCAAAGGCAGAAGGCCAATTGCTGACGGGCGCCGAGGCGCTGGTTGAGTCGTTAGAGCGCGCTGAGGTAGAAGTGGCCTTCGGTATCCCCGGGGGTGCCATCCTGCCCGCCTACGACCCGCTCTACGACTCGCCGATCCGCCACATCCTCGTCCGGCACGAGCAGGGTGCAGGGCACGCCGCCGAGGGCTACGCCATCGCCAGCGGGCGCGTCGGCGTCTGCATCGCGACTTCCGGCCCTGGCGCCACCAACCTGGTCACGGCCATCGGGGACGCCTACATGGACTCGACGCCGCTCGTCGCCATCACCGGCCAGGTCAACTCGACGGCTATCGGCACCGACGCCTTCCAGGAGGCCGACATCCGCGGCATCGTGATGCCGATCACGAAACATAGCTTCCTCATCAAGCGGACCGAGGATATCCCGCTGGCCGTGAAAGAGGCCTTTCACATTGCATCGACCGGTCGGCCAGGACCAGTGCTCGTCGACATCGCCAAGGATGCCCTGGCGGCCAAGGCCCCGTTCCACTGGCCCGAAGAGATGGATCTGCCCGGATATAAGCCCACGATTAAGCCTCACGTCCGGCAGATCCGCGCCGCCGCCCGCATGATCTCGCAGGCCGAGCGTCCCGTGCTGTATATCGGCGGGGGAGTGGTGCGGGCTCATGCCTTCGACGAACTTGCGGCCCTAGTCGAGAAGACCGGTATCCCGGTGGTGACGACGCTCATGGCGCGCGGCGCCTTCCCCGACTCGCACCTGCTGAACATGGGGATGCCTGGGATGCACGGGACGGTTGCAGCCGTCGGGGCATTGCAGCGCTCCGACTTGATCATTGCGATCGGTACCCGCTTCGACGACCGGGTTACAGGCCGCCTGGACTCGTTTGCGCCGAAGGCCAAGGTGATCCACGCGGATGTCGACCCAGCGGAGATCGGAAAAAACCGCGCTGTCGACGTGCCGATCGTCGGTGACTGCAAGCAAATCCTGGGGTTGCTCACGCCGCAGATTGAGAAGACGCCGCAGATCGATGCCTGGGTGCAGGAGCTCGTCGGCGTCAAGGACCGGTACCAGCCCCGCTGGGACGAAGCCCCGGATGGTCGACTCTCGCCTCAAGAGGTCATCCAACGCATCGGTCAGCTCAGCCCGGCAGACACGATCTACGTCACAGGCGTGGGTCAGCATCAGATGTGGGCAGCCCACTTCCTGTCCCATGAGCAGCCAATGCGATGGCTGACCTCCGGTGGCTCCGGCACCATGGGCTTCTGCGTCCCGGCGGCGATGGGGGCGAAGGTCGCCCAGCCCGATGCAACCGTGTGGGGAATCGACGGTGACGGCTGCTTCCAAATGACCAACCAGGAACTGGTCACCTGCGTGCTCAACAACATCCCCATCAAGATCGCCATCATCAACAACCAAGCCCTCGGCATGGTGAGGCAGTGGCAGTCCCTGTTCTACGATTCCCGCTATTCCAACACCGACCTCCACACGGAGCACCTGCCGAACTTCCCGATGCTGGCCGAGGCCATGGGATGCGTCGGTCTGCGAGCCACCAACGAGGAGGAGATGGACGAGTGCATCACCAAGGCCCTTGAGATCAACGATCGCCCCGTCGTGGTCGAGTTCGTCGTCCACAAGGACGCGATGGTGTGGCCGATGGTGCCAGCCGGGGTCAGCAACGACGAAATTCAAGTGGCCCGTAACATGGCCCCCGTGTGGGAAGAGGAAGAACTGTGAGCACACACACACTCGGAGTCCTGGTCTCGAACAGGCCAGGCGTCTTGACGCGGATCGCGGCGCTGTTCTCTCGGCGCGGCTTCAACATCGACTCGCTGGCGGTTGGGCCGACGGAGCGCCCAGACATCTCCCGCATGACGGTGGTCGCTTCACTGGAAGACGACGCGGCGCTTGAGCAGATCGTCAAGCAACTGAACAAGCTCATTGAGGTGCGGAAGGTCTTGGAACTAGAGCCGACGGCGGTGCGCCGCGAGATGGTCCTGGTGAAGGTCCGTGCCGATGTCCATTCACGCAGCCAGATCATTGATGTGGTCAGCCTCTTTAGGGGCAAAGCCGTCGATGTCAGCAACGAGTCCATCACGATTGAGGCGACCGGCAGTCCCGAGAAACTGGCGGCGCTGTTGGAGATGCTCTCCCCCCACGGGGTCCAGGAACTCGTGCAGTCTGGGCAGGTCGCGCTCGACCGGGGCGCCAAGACCCTCGCCGACAACAAGTCCAAGTAACCAACCAGGAAACAGTAAAGGAAACCACCATGGCAGAGATGTTCTACGACTCGGACGCCGACCTTTCCGTCATTCAAAACCGCAGCGTCGCCGTCATCGGCTATGGCTCTCAGGGACACGCGCACGCGCTCAGCCTGCGCGACTCCGGGGTGGACGTGCGTGTCGGGCTGCGTCCTGGGTCGAAGTCGGCCGCTAAAGCCGAGGCCGAAGGACTGCGGGTGCTGCCGGTCGCCGAGGCGGTCGAGGAAGCGGATCTGATCATGATCCTGGCCCCCGATCAGGTGCAGCGGAAACTCTACGCGGAGGAAATCGCCCCACACCTGGTGGCGGGAGATGCTTTGTTCTTCGCGCACGGCTTCAACATCCGCTTCGGTTACATCACTGCTCCCGAGGGCGTGGACGTGTGCATGGTCGCCCCCAAGGGCCCGGGCCATCTGGTGCGTCGCGAATACTCGGAGGGCCGGGGCGTTCCCGCCATCATCGCCGTCGAGGTAGACGCCACCGGCAAGGCCTGGCCGCTAGCACTCTCCTATGCCAAGGCCATCGGCGCATTGCGCGCCGGCGGCATCAAAACCACCTTCACGGAGGAAACTGAGACCGACCTGTTTGGCGAGCAGGCCGTTCTCTGCGGTGGCGCCTCCGCGTTGATCCAGGCTGGGTTCGAGACTCTCGTTGAAGCTGGATACCAGCCTGAGGTGGCCTACTTTGAGTGCCTGCATGAGCTGAAGCTGATCGTCGATCTGATGTACGAGGGCGGCATCGCCAAACAACGCTGGAGCATCTCGGATACTGCCGAGTACGGCGACTACGTCTCCGGTCCGCGCGTCATCGATGCCAAGGTCAAAGAGAACATGAAGGCTGTGCTGGGCGACATTCAGTCCGGGGCCTTCGCGAAGCGGTTCATCGACGATCAGGACGCCGGGGCGCCGGAGTTCAAGGAGTTGCGCGCCAAGGCCGAGACCCATCCGATCGAGGCCACGGGGCGGGAACTGCGCAAGCTGATGAGCTGGGTCAAGAGCAGCGACTCGGACTACGTCGAGGGTACGGCAGCCCGCTGACCTCTCGGCTCAGGGCGGGCCTTCGACAAAAGGCCGGAGGCCCGCCCTGCTCAGTTTTTGTCGGGCAGCGGGCACGACGCGGATCGATCACCGCGGATTCTCATGGCCGAGGCTGCCCCGGGGGCTGACCTGTCGTCTTGCTAGCATTGAGAGAGCCGACAACAGCAGGAAGGGGCCGTATCGATGACCGTCTTCCTCATCTTGGGCATCGCCGGGGTAGTGGTGCTGTTGCTATCGCTGCTGTTGGGTGATTTATTGGGCACCGCACTTCATTTTGATGGTCTCGACAGTGAGATCTTCTCCACTTCAGCGGTGGCAGCCTTCCTGGGGGCATTTGGATTTGGCGGCGTCGCAGCCCACGAGTTCACAACGTCCATATGGATCGCCTCGCTGGTTGGGGTTGTCTGCGGGGCGGCCGCCGCTTGGGGAGCGGTGGCGCTGACTCGTTGGTTGAAGCGCAGCGAAACGGGGGCCGTGCTGCGTAGTGATTCGCTGGTTGGTGCCGAAGCACGTGTCATCACCGACATTCCTGTTGGCGGCTTTGGCGAGATTCGGATCGGTACTCTCAAACGTGCTGCTCGCTCTGAGATCGCCATTCCCGCCGGGACCCCGGTGTGGGTCTCGGGCATCGTTTCGCCTACGGCAGTAGAGGTTCGCCTGGCTGCCGAAGAACTTCCCAATTCCCAGTAGAAAGGTCCCCGACCACATGCCCGATACTTCGTCTCTCATCACGGGAGTGGGTGGCATCATCCTTCTTATCGCGCTGGTGCTTTCGCTCATCGCCAGCCGATACCGGGTCGCCCGCCCCAATGAGGCATACATCATTACCGGCCAGAAAGGAAAGGCCGTCACGAACCCCGAGACCGGCCTAGTATCCACGGATCTGTCCGGACAGAAGGTGATCATGGGGGGTGGCGTCTTCGTAATCCCGCTGATTCAGCGACTCCATGTGCTGGATCTCTCCAGTCGCCGCATCATGGTGCAGATCCGTAATGCGGTCTCCGGCCAGGGCATCAAACTGAACCTTGACGGCGTTGCCATCGTCAAGGTGGGAGGCAATGAGGATTCCATCCGTGCGGCCGCCCAGCGGTTCTTGATGCAGCAGGAGGAGATCGAGACATTCACTCAGGAGACCCTGGCGGGTGCGCTCCGCTCAATCGTCGGCGGCCTGTCGGTCGAGCAGATCATTCGTGACCGGGCAGCTTTCGCCCAGCGAGTGGCCGACGAGTCAGAGGCCTCGCTGACCGGGCAGGGCTTGGTCTTGGACACCTTCCAGATCCAGGACATCACCGATGACGGTACCTACCTTTCTGACCTGGGGCGTCCCGAATCGGCGAAGGTGGGTCAGATCGCCGCCATCGCCGAGGCTGATGCGCGCCGCGAAGCCGAGCAGGCCCGGCTGGCGGCGGAGCAGGAGATCGCGATCTCTGAGCGTGCACTGGTCCTGAAGGAAGCCGAGATTAAGGCCGAGACTGACGCGGCACGCGCGCAGGCCGCTGCTTCCGGTCCGTTGGCCCAGGCAGACCGGGATCAGGCCATCCTGACCGAGCAAGAGAAGGTAGCGGTGCGCCAGGCGGCCCTGAAAGACCGCCAGCTCGACACTGAGGTCCGTAAACCTGCCGATGCCGCCCGCTACGAGGCTGAAACCGCCGCTCAAGGCCGCCGCAATTCTGAGATCTTCGAGGCCGAGGCACGCAAGGCCGCGGCGATCGCCCATGCCGAGGCTCAAGCGGAGACAGCCCGTCTGACTGGTGAGGCCGAAAAAGCTCGTCGTATCGCCGAAGCCCAGGCCACCCGGGCTGAGGGCGAAGCCAAGGCAGCCGCCGTGCTAGCGGTTGGTACTGCCGAGGCCGAGGCCATGAACAAGCGGGCAGCAGCCTTCGCGAACTACAACGAGGCAGCGGTCCTCCAGATGCTCATCGAGGTTCTGCCGCAGGTTGCCGAGAAGGTTGCTGCGCCCATGGGCAGCATCGACAAGCTGACGGTGGTCTCCACCGAGGGCGCAGCTGCGCTACCCCGTCAGATCAACGACAACGTGTTGCAGACTGTCGAGATGATCAAGAACACCACGGGGATCGATCTGCTCGACATGCTGCGCAGCCGCACTGGTGACGCTGCCGGCGTCGTCAAGGGCGAAACGGCGGAGTAATCTTCTCTCACAACCGAACGAGCGCCCGGGAACCCGGGCGCTCGTTCGGTTGTGAAATCGTTCACTCCGCGACAGCCGTCGCGATCCGGTCGCCCACTTCGTGAGTGAGCACCGGACCGGGAAGACGTTGAGCGATGTCGGCAGCCACCGCATCGTCCACCCGCTGCGCCAATTCGGGCCGTCCCAGGTGGTCCAGCAGCAGCGCCGCTGAACTGATAGCAGCTGTCGGATCCGCGATGCCCTGCCCAGCGATGTCCGGGGCAGAACCGTGGACGGGCTCAAACATCGACGGGAACTCCCCGGAGGGGTTGATGTTCGCTGATGCCGCCAACCCGATACCCCCCGTAACGGCTGCCGCAAGATCGGTGACGATGTCTCCGAAGAGGTTGTCGGTGACGATCACGTCGAACTGGCTGGGATTGACCACCAAGGCGATCATGGCCGCATCAATGTGCAGGTAGGTGCGCTCCACATCGGGGAATTCGGCACCCACCTGGTTGAAGAGCCGATTCCACAGGCCGCCGGCGTGGACTAGCACGTTATGCTTGTGGAGCAGGGTCAGCTTGCCGCGGCGGGCGCGGGCACGTGCGAAGGCGTCACGAATCACGCGTTCCACACCGAAGGCCGTGTTCACTGACACCTCTGTGGCCAACTCCTGGGGCGTACCAGTCCGCACCGCCCCGCCGTTACCGCAGTAAAGCCCCTCGGTGCCCTCACGCACCACTACGAAGTCGACCTCGCCCTGGGCGGTGACGTCGGAGGCCAGGGGTGTCGGTACACCAGAATAGAGGCGGGCGGGCCGCAGGTTGATGCCGTGGTCGAAAGCGAAACGCAGCTTCAGCAGGAGCCCCCGCTCCAGCAGGCCCGAGGGGATCGCCTTCGAGCCCGGGGCTGCCCCTACCGCTCCCAGTAGGATGGCGTCGGCCGATGCCAGCTCTTCCAACACGGAATCGGGTAGCACCTCGCCGGTGCGCTGCCAGCGCTCGGCACCCAGGTCATAGTGGACTTCTTCGAAGGCATCGGGCCCTGCCGCGGCGCGCAACACCTTGAGGGCCTCCGCGGTTACCTCGGGGCCGATGCCGTCGCCGCCAATGACTGCCAGGGTCTGTTGTGTCATGTGGGGAAGCGTAACGCGTGCGTCTCAGATAGTGGCGCGTGGTTTCCCAATGCCCGAGACATCACAGCTATCGTGTCCCAGACCGCTCAAGGAGAGGCCGTATGACTTCCATTCCCATTTGTCCTGAAGAGTTCCATGTCTTCGACACCAGCCTCCGCGACGGGGGGCAGCAGGAGGGCATCAGCCTCAGCGTCACCGACAAGCTGAAGATCGCGACCTTGCTGGACGAGTTGGGTGTCACTTTCATCGAAGGCGGTTGGCCAGGGGCCAACCCCGCAGATACCAAGTTCTTCGCTCAAGCCGCTCAATTGAGGCTTACGACATCGAAACTGGTGGCCTTTGGGGCTACCAGGAAAGCAAGCGGTCGGGCGGCCACCGATGGGATGATGCAGGCACTGCTTGACGCCGGGACTGAGTACGTGTGCGTGGTTGCGAAGAGCCATGACGAACACGTCATCCGAGCGTTGCGTAGCACGCTTGAAGAGAACGTTGAGATGGTGCGAGACACCGTGACGTATCTCACCTCGCAGGGGCGACGGGTATTCGTGGACTGCGAACACTTCTTCGACGGCTACCACTCCAACCCTGGGTACGCCCTTGATGTGGTGCGGACTGCTGCCGAGGCCGGTGCGGAGGTAGTGGTGCTTTGCGACACCAACGGCGGGATGCTTCCCAGCTGGATGGGCGAGGTCATCTCAGCAGCCGCCCAGACCGGAGCAAACCTCGGGATCCACTGCCACAATGACAGCGGGTGCGCCGTCGCCAACACCTTGGCCGCGGTGGAGGCTGGGGTGATGCATGTGCAGGGGACCTTCAACGGCTATGGCGAGCGCACCGGTAACGCCGACCTGGCTACCGTGATTCCCAACCTGGAGTTGAAATACAACTGGCGGGTGCTTCCCAAGGGACGACTGTCGGAATTGACGCGGGTGGCTCACGCCATCGCTCTGGTTGCCCATCAGCCGTTGCTTGGCCGGATGCCCTACGTCGGGCATTCGGCCTTCGCGCACAAAGGCGGACTCCATGCCTCGGCTGTGAAGGTCGATGCGAAGCTCTACCAGCACGTTGAACCAAAAGCGGTGGGTAACGACATGCGGACGCTGATCTCCGACATGGCGGGTCGGGCAAATGTCCAGATCAAAGGCAACCAGCTCGGTTTTGATCTCTCTGATGGTGCGCTCGCGGCCCGGATTACCGAGCGGGTCAAAGCGAAGGAGGCCGAGGGCTACTCCTACGAGGCCTCCGATGCGTCCTTCGCGATGTTGCTGCACGCCGAGTTGGGAGAACTTGAGGTGCCGATCGAAGTGGAGTCTTGGCGGGTCTTCACGGAAGAACGCGGAGGAGCCACCACCTCGGAGGCTACCGTGAAGGTCGTTGCCAAGGGCGAGCGGCGCATGGTCGTGGGGGAAGGCAACGGGCCAGTGAACGCCCTCGACAGTGCACTCCGCGCGGCGGTGGCTGGAGCTTTTCCCGAGGCGGCCGAGTTTGAGTTGACCGACTACCGAGTCCGGATCCTTGATGAGGGACACGGCACCGACGCCATCGTGCGCACCCTGATTGACACTTCGTGGCGGGGGACGACATGGACCACCGTGGGCGTGGGGACCAACGTCGTCGAGGCTTCCTGGGAGGCACTGTTCGATGCCGTCGTCTACGGCATCATCACTCACCTGCGCTGAGATGCTCGGGGCACTAGGCTGATCTCCATGCGTATCGCTCGTTTCGCCGCGGCTGGCCAGGATCCCGCCTACGGCATTATTGAGTTGGAGGTCGACGGCGGCGAGCATCCGGGGACCATCGCCGCCATCACCGGCGACCCGTTGGCTGGGGTACCCGTCAACTACACCGGCGCCCGGCATGCCTTGGAGGAGGTGCGTTTGCTCGCGCCGGTCATACCGCGCAGCAAAGTCGTTGGCGTCGGGCGTAATTACGCGGATCATGCCGCGGAACAGGGTGCTGAAGTCCCAGCTCAGCCGCTGTTGTTTCTCAAACCCAACACCAGCGTGATCGGACCGAACGAGCCGATCATCCGACCGGAGGGCTGCCAGGACCTGCACTACGAGGGGGAACTGGCGATCGTGATCGGTCGGATCTGCAAGCAAGTCCCTCTTGACCGAGTTTCGGAGGTGATCTTCGGCTACACCATCGCCAACGATGTCACCGCACGGGACTGGCAGGTGGGGCAGTGGAGCCGCGCAAAGGGCTGCGACACCTTCTGCCCGCTCGGTCCTTGGATCAACACTCATCTCAGCCTGGCGGAGGCTGGGCAGCTGACTCTAGAGACACGGCTGGGGGAACAAGTACGGCAGCGGGGCAACACCACACACATGGTGCACGGTATCCCGCAGCTCGTGTCCTACATCTCTTCGTTCGCCACGTTGCTGCCGGGAGATGTCATCCTGACTGGCACACCGGCAGGAGTGGGGCCGATGCAAGACGGTGATGTCGTCACCGTTGAGATAGACGGCCTGGGTTCCCTGAGCAACCCCGTCGCTGGAACATGAGGGGCCAGATTCCTGTTTCTGGGGTCAGCCATCCTCGGGTCTTGCAGGGGCAAGCGCCGGAGTTGCTGCTCATAGGGCCCGTAGTCGGCTTGGGGATCTCGCTGGTGCTTCCGAGCGGGATCGCGTTGGCGGTGCTCGGGATCGTGGCGTTGTTCCGCAAGCCCGAGGAACTCTCCACCTACATCACCGATGCTTTGGCTTATCGTTTCCCGGAGGGCGTACTGGCCGCACACCTGGGGCTGGCTGCCATGATCATCGTCGTGTGGCAGTTCATGCGTCATGTCCACCACTTGGGACTGCGGTGGACGGCATCAGTTCAGCCGGGCATGCGGTGGCGCTACCTCGTGATCTGCGTTCTCGCGGCGGCGATAGTGCTTAACCTCGTCCTGTGGGTTGGTCCAGAGGGCCGCAACATGTCCTGGCAGGAAGCCCAACCCCAGTGGTGTGCCTATCTCGCGATCGTCGCGATTGGTTCGCCCCTGCAGGCCGCCGCCGAGGAGGTGTTCTTTCGCGGCTACTTGCAGCAGACCATCGGCTCGGTGACGGGGCGCGCCTGGGTGGGCGTGGTGGTCGCCTCGCTCGTCTTCGCGTTCATGCACGGCGGACAGAATTCAGCGTTGTTTGTTCACCGACTCGGCTTTGGGCTCATCGCCGGTTGGCTCGTTGTGGCTACTGGGGGCTTGGAGGCCGCCATCGCTGTGCATATCGTCAACAACCTGATGGCATTCGGTTATGCCGTGTTTACTGGGGGCGTGGCGGCGCTCACCGCGGTCCGCGCCATCAGTTGGACTGCCGCCATCGCCGCGCTAACTGGGTTTGGGCTCTGCGCGCTCTTAGCCTGGTGGATCGGGCGCCGCATGAACCTAGCAACGACAACTCCCTGAGGGAGGCCGGCGCTACCGTCCGATGGGGTTACCGCCCGTAGGCGTGAACTCGCTGGGCCCACTCCATACTGCACTGTCTTGTAACCCGTCGGGCAATGCGCCGGGAACCCGTGCCGATCAATGCTGGCGGGGCGTCGGCGGAACCCTTACACTGCGCTCGTGTTTGATCTGCTGCTGGGGACCGTGCATCGTGGCTGGGTCGCTGAGTCAGGCCATCGTGGAAGGCTGTGTGTCGTTGGGCCGGAGGGTGTACGGCTGGTCCTGGGGGATATGGCAACGCCCATCCTGCCGAGGTCCGCGCTGAAGCCGTTCCAGGTCGTTGCGATGCTCCGTAGCGGCCTAGACCTACGAGGTGAGTTGCTGGCTTTGGCTGGGGCCTCGCATGTTGGGCAGGACATCCATCTAGCCGGGGTGTTAGAGATCCTGTCGCTTTCCGGCTTGACGGTTGCCGATTTCCAGCACACTCCGGATCTGCCGTGCGACCCCGAAGCCTTGCGTGCCTGGCACTGCGCTGGACGATTCAAGGAACCGTTAGCGCACAACTGCTCCGGTAAGCACGCGGCTATGCTGCGTACCTGTGTCCTGGCCGGGTGGCGGATTGCGGACTACCGGGATCCCACTCATCCCTTGCAGTCGGCGATCCGCGCCGCGATTGAGGAGTACTGCGACGTAGCGGGGGAGCCGGTGGTAGATGGTTGCACTGCACCCGCGTTTGCGACGACCCTGCCGGGTCTGGCCGCAGGATTTGGGCGTATCGCGTCCGAACGGAGTGGGCCTGGGCTCCTCGTCGCTGATGCCTTCCGCCAACACCCGGAGTACACCTCGGGGGTCGGGCATCCCATTACGAAGCTCACCGCACAGGTTCCTGGTGTCGTCGCGAAGATCGGGGCTGAGGGAGTGCTCGCAGTGGGGTTACCGGATGGAACTGGCATCGCGCTGAAACTGAGCGACGGCATGGGACGGGGCTGCTTCGAGGTCATGGACGCCATCCTGGGCGCTCTCGGACACCAGGTGGTGAGCGGAGCGGGGGAGGTCCAGATTGCGACCGAGCTGACGGCGGCACTGGAACCGCTGCGCGGTGGATATTCCGGAGCCGTGGCACCCCGCTGATGCCTGCTAATCCCAACTTGCGTTCCCGTCTGGCGGGATGTAATGTTCAGCTTCGTGCTCGCGAGAGCGCACAGGGGTATGGGGTAATTGGCAGCCCGACTGATTCTGGTTCAGTTAGTCTTGGTTCGAGTCCAGGTACCCCTGCGGAAAGGCCTTGTGAAAGGCCGATCCACCACGCTTGGCCCCGTTGTGTAGCGGCCTAGCACGCCGCCCTCTCAAGGCGGTAGCGCGGGTTCGAATCCCGTCGGGGCTACCAGGTGAATGCTCCAGCCAGATTCGGCTGGAGCATTCTTCATGTGATGGCCGCTAACCTCAGCCCTCAACTCTGCCAGGTGGACTTCGCTGAGGTCCGAAGGCTAGTCGGGGTCACTAGTCATCGGGTAAGTGCTACGTCACATAGTGAGCCGTTCGTCGTGGAGGCGAGCGCGCGCGACACCCAGGCGGCGTAGCATGCGCCGTGCCGCTAGGACAGCACGGGGTGGGCCGATGATGAACACTTGACCTTGCTCTACATCCTCGCGGGTGAGTGCTTGCGCTAGATCCTCCTGCGAGAATCGGTGAGACTGCACAGTTCTGCGCAGAGCGCAAGCCGGATCCGCGCGGGCAGGCTCGGCTCCAAGCAACTCGGTCGCTAGATGCTCCTCTCCGCGCCGTAGGCTCCACAGCAGGTGGATGGGGCGTTCTCCCCGGTGATATGTCAACAGGCTGAGCAGCGGAGCGACGCCTGCCCCTTGGCCGAGCAGGATCATGGGACTAGACCCCCCGGAGGCTGCGATGCCACCGAAGCGCCCGTACGGTCCCTGCAGGGCGAACCGGCTGCCGGTGGGCAAGATTGAGAGGGTGTTGGTGAAGTCACCGCATTGCCGGATCAGGAACTCAAACTCAGCCTCGTCGCAGTTGGTGAGGGAAAACGGGTGCCAATCGCCCGGAACACCTGGGTGGTGTCCTACAACCTTGATGAAGAATGAGTCACCCGGCCGAACGCCCCGGATAGGCTCATCGAGCTGTAGCCGGAGCCGCCGGAGACTAGGTCCGACGGGCTCATTTTCCAGCAGCGTCGCGCGCGGTCTGCGCCGCCGCCACGCATTCCAGGCCCAGAAGCCGAGGGCCAGAGCCGTTACGGCATCCAAGATGAAGAGAAATCCGAAGTAGCCCCCTTTCAATTTCACCAGGATATGTGCATGCCACCAGGCTAAAAGAACCGCTAGCAGATTCAGGCGGTGTACCCACACGCTCAGCCCATGCGGTAGCAGGCGCTCGCACCAGGTTCGAAGCTTTGCCAGACCTGTCATGCGGTCCACCAGCAGTCCCGACAGGAAAAAGACCGCTAGCGTGATGAGGGCAGTGGATAGGTGGAGCGACCAGTTTCCCAGATCGGCGCCCAGGCGGTTTCGTCCGTTGGTGCGTGCTTTATGGAGCCAAGCTGAGCCCAGCGCTGCCAGCGCCAGCATGCCGTGCAGACCGTAGAGTGCGGGCAGACCGATGTGTCGCTCGACCCATCGTGGCCGTGTCGACAGTGCAACAGCGATGAGCCACCATGTGTAGGCGGTGATCCCGAGCGCCACTCCCTCGCGCATGGGCATCGGTCCCACAGCCTGGCGCCCATAGGCGGCGATCAGGGGCAGCGGGGTCAGGAACGCCACCCCCCAGACAACTAGACGACGTATGACATCGTCGAACGCGGGTCGATCCGCGGGCCGCTGCCTGGTCACAGACCGAGTTCCGTCAGCCAGGTGCGGACGGTCTCAGGTGCCTGAGCCATGTCGTCGCATGACACGGCTAGCGCATTTGAAGCGACAGCAGCGCCAGGAGCTGCCCCCGCGATAGCCTCCGGGGTGTCCAGTAACCCAGTGCTGCTGTAAGTCGAGAAGGGAACGATGGTCTTCCCGCTGAAGTCAGACCCCTCCAGGAAGGCGTACACGGCCATGGGCAAGTCAGATAGCCAGATGGGATAGCCCAGGAAGATGGTGTCATACTCAGTTAACTCAGGAGTGGCTATGAGGTCTGGGCGTGCGTTGCTGTACTGCTCCTGCTGGGCGTATTCAACGAGAACATCGTGAGGCAGCGGATACGGTTGAACTGTTTCAAGGCGGAACTGCTCCGAACCCGTCGCCTCAGCTATCAACCGAGCCAGGTACTGGGCATTTCCCAAGGGTTCCCTGTCGACCACGACAAGGGAGTTCTCCTCGTCCTTGGTCAGGTTGGTGATGTTCGTAGTTTCGGGGAGTGAGAAATACACCACCAGGGTGCCCGTTCTGCCAGAGCCTGGTTGGCCGCCTGTCGAGCTCAGGTTGACCTTCAACGTGCCGCCTCGAGGAGGGCGATCATCCTCCCCGAGCAGGCCGCACGCGCTCGTGCAAGACAAGGTTCCAGCTGCCGCTAGGGCCAGGAAGGCGCGACGTGATGGAAGAGGAATGGCGAAAGTGCTAATAATCATGACCTGAGTTAATCAGATCTAGAAACCTAAGTTAACTGACCACTCCCAGGCGATGGAAACTCGCGTGTCTCGGCGCTGTACTACTCGGTGCCGCCGCTGCGACGCAGCACCTCACTCAGGCGTTCAGCGGCGGCCATGACGGCGGGAGCGTGGAGGCGGCCGGGCTGCCGGGTGAGCCGCTCAATGGGTCCGGAGACACTGACGGCCGCGATGATCTGGCCTGTTGGCGACAGCACTGGAGCCGACACCGATGCCACTCCGGGTTCTCGTTCGCCGACCGACTGGGCCCAGCCGCGACGGCGCACCTGTTGGAGCGCAGTCATCGTGAACGCCGCCCCCTCCAGCAGGCGCGGCAACCGTTCTGGGTCCTCCCAGGCCAGCAACACCTGAGCGGCTGAGCCAGCGTGCATCGACAGTTGCGCTCCCAGCGGAACGGTGTCACGGAGCCCGGTGGGCCGCTCCACGGCGGCCGAACAAATGCGGTTCTCGCCTTGGCGCCGAAACAGCTGTGCCGACTCGCCTGTGATGTCGCGCAGTCGGGTCAAGATCGGCCCGGCCGTTGCGAGAAGCGGGTCTTCGGCAGCGGCGCTCGCGAGTTCGCCCAGCCGCGACCCTAAGATGAACCGGCCCTGCAGATCTCGCCCCACAAGGCGGTGATACTCCAAGGCCACGGCTAACCGGTGAGCGGTTGGCCGTGCCAGACCAGTGGCCGCCACCAGCCCCGCAAGCGTCAGAGGGCTGGATTCCAGGGCTGTCAGCACCGCAGCCGCCTTGTCAAGTACGCCGACTCCACTTCCTTCGTCCATAATGCGAGACTACCGTTTTACAATGTGGACATGCAAGGTATCCTGTCGCTATCCCCGCGATTCTGCTGCCGACATCGGTGCATTTGTCCTGTGGAACCAGACGAACGGCAGGACCGCTGGGACGGCAGCACTTGACGCACGGGCAGCTAGCGTGATGCGGCTCGCGGTTGAGATGGCTGCCGCGCATTTGGCACTGGAGACCACAACTCTGGCGGCAGGCCCGCCAGAGGCTTAAGGAAGCGTGAACATGGGGAAGACCCTCGCTGAGAAGGTTTGGGATGCGCACGTGGTGCGCTCCGCGGAAGGTGAACCGGATCTGCTCTATATCGATCTGCATCTCGTGCATGAGGTGACCAGTCCGCAGGCTTTTGAAGGCCTTAGGATGAACAGCCGCCAGGTTCGCCGCCCCGACCTCACCCTCGCGACGGAGGACCACAACACGCCGACGCTGAATATTCTGGCGCCGATCGCTGATCCAATCTCCCGCACCCAGGTTGAAACGCTGCGCAAGAATGCCGCGGAGTTCGGGATCCGACTCCACTCGCTGGGCGACCGCGACCAAGGCGTGGTACACATCATCGGTCCCCAACTCGGCGTAACCCAACCGGGCATGACCATCGTGTGCGGCGACTCCCACACCTCTACCCATGGCGCCTTCGGAGCGCTCGCCTTCGGCATCGGCACCTCCGAGGTGGAGCATGTACTGGCCACCCAAACCCTGCCGCAGAAGAAACCGAAGATGATGGCGGTCAACATCAACGGCGACCTGCCGCAAGGCGTTACCGCGAAGGATGTCGTGCTGGCGCTCATCGCCAAAGTCGGCACCGGCGGCGGGCAGGGATATATCGTCGAGTATCGAGGCGCCACCATTGAGAGTCTCTCCATGGAAGGGCGCATGACGATCTGCAACATGTCGATCGAGTGGGGCGCCAAGGCAGGCATGATCGCGCCGGACGAGACGACCTTCACTTACCTGAAGGGGCGCCCGCATGCTCCCCAGGGGGAAGACTGGGAGTCTGCCGTCGCCTACTGGCGGACTCTGAAGTCTGACGACGATGCCCACTTCGACCTGACAGTCGATATTGATGCAGCTCAGCTCACCCCGTTCGTCACCTGGGGTACTAACCCGGGTCATGGTGTGCCGCTGGGCGCCGTGGTCCCAGCCCCTGAAGACTTCGACTCCGAGGTTGAGCAGGCCACCGCGCGCCGGGCCCTCGAATACATGGACCTGACCCCCGGTACCCCGATGCGTGACATCGCTGTCGATACGGTTTTCCTCGGCTCGTGTACCAACGGGCGCATCGAGGATCTGCGGCTGGCGGCCTCCGTCCTGGAAGGGCGCAAGATTGCCGACGGGGTCCGAATGCTGGTCGTGCCCGGTTCAGCGCGGGTGCGGCTTGAGGCCGAGGCCGAAGGCTTGGATCAGGTCTTTCTTGACTTCGGCGCTGAGTGGCGGGCCGCCGGATGTTCCATGTGTCTCGGTATGAATCCGGACCAGCTGTCTCCCGGTGAGCGTTCCGCATCCACCTCAAACCGTAACTTTGAGGGTCGCCAGGGCAAGGGCGGACGCACCCACCTGGTGAGCCCGGCCGTCGCCGCGGCCACCGCTATCACTGGCCGACTGGCCTCGCCCGCTGACCTGATGGGAGTCTGAAACATGGAAGCCATTTCTACCCACACCGGGATCGCGGTCCCACTGCGCCGCAGCAATGTTGACACCGATCAGATCATCCCAGCCGCCTACCTTAAACGCATCACTCGCACCGGCTTCGAGGATGGTCTGTTCGCAGCCTGGCGAGGCGACGCTGATTTCGTATTGAATCAAGACCCCTTCAAGCAGGGAACCATCTTGGTCCCTGGACCCGACTTCGGCACCGGCTCATCCCGGGAGCACGCGGTCTGGGCCCTGCAGAACTACGGATTCAAGGTGATCATCGGCACCCGTTTCGGGGACATTTTCCGTTCGAACGCTGGCAAGGCGGGGCTGCTGGTGGCCGTCATCTCTGAGCCAGACCGGGACCGGCTGTGGGCGGCAATCGACGGCGACCCGAATGTGCTGACGACGGTTGATCTCAAAGCTCAGACAATCACCCGCGGGGAACTTGCCGTGCCGTTTGAGATTGATGGTTTCACTAAGCATCGCCTGCTGAACGGGCTGGACGATATCTCCATGACTCTGCAACATGCGGACGATATCGCTGCCTATGAAGCGACGCGTCCCGGTTTCAAGCCCAAGACCCTGCCTGCTCGTACCGCCGATACCCGATAGCCCAACGTGTCCCCGCCGCCAGAGCTGATCACGTGAGCATGAAACATGTGATCCGCTCTTGCGGGGCCGGAGGGTTCGGTATTGTCCTCAGCTGTGAAACACACCCCAAAGCCCTGGCGGCGATCGCTGCGCGTTGCCAACCGGGAGTCAGCGCCCTGGCCATATCGCCTGCTGGCCTGCGTGGCCCACGGCATTCTCGGGGGGCTAATCCGCCGAAGTTGGCAGGGGCAGGAACACCTTCCCGCAGGTGGGGTGCTCGTCGTGTCGAATCACCTGTCGAACTTCGATGTCCTTGCTTTGGGGGAGTACCTCATCTGGTCAGGGCGTTGGCCGCGTTTCCTCGGAAAATCAGAGATTTGGCGGGTGCCGGTTGTCGGCTGGTTCGCCCGGACATGTCGGCAAATCCCGGTTCTTCGTAACACTGACCGCGCCAAGGACTCGCTGGTGCATGCCCGGGAAGCTCTTGAAGCGGGGGACTGCGTCGCTATTTTTCCCGAAGGCACGATCACGGCTGACCCGGATGGCTGGCCCATGGTCGGGAGGCTGGGCGCGGCGCGTCTCGCGCTGACCACGGGCGTGCCCGTAGTTCCGGTGGCTCAGATTGGTTCCGACGCGCTGTTGGGTCGCAAGCGCCTTGAACTGCGTCGCCTGTTTTCGCTCCGGCGCCGCCCTGTCTCGGTGCTGGCGGGGCCGCCGGTTGATCTTGGGACCTTTGCCGTCGACCCGGAGCCCAGCCGAGAGGATTTGGTGGCGGCCACCCAGCACATCATGTCTAGTCTGACTGCACTGGTTGCCGACCTGAGGGGAGAGACTGCCCCGGAAGGTCGTTGGGATATGCGGATCGGCGCCCGCGTGTCTCCGGGTTCCGGAGAAGTCGATCGGTAGGGCGGCGGTTGGCGACTGCGCAAGGGGTCGGCCCGGGCAGCCTCGCCCACGGGATTCGTCATCGCTATGGCGAG
The DNA here is from genome assembly GCA_030532825.1 of Propionibacteriaceae bacterium. Classification (GTDB taxonomy): domain Bacteria; phylum Actinomycetota; class Actinomycetes; order Propionibacteriales; family Propionibacteriaceae; genus Arachnia. The sequence goes on along the minus strand of JAUNKK010000015.1, from coordinate 12,915 downwards.
CACAGACCGGGACCGGCCTGCTGTTTCTGAGAGGAAACCGCTAAGCTGGGTCGCCCATGAGTTGGCGGGCTTGTTCCATGAGGGTGACGGTGGACAGCGTCGCATCTAGAGGCCGAAGCGGTGATTCCGTGAGACCTGCCCCTAGGCAACGCGCCACTTCGATCGCCTCATGGAACAAGCCCTCATGGTGGATGCGCGGCTCCTCCCAGCGCAGGGTCCGGCCATCCCGGAACCGAACCTCGACGGGGCCGGGCCGGTAGAAGGGGCCATCGAGAATCAGGGTCGCTTCGCTACCCGCGATGACACCCATGGTTGGGGTATCGGTGAGCATCGACGCGAAAACGCTAGCCTGCCTGCCCTGGTCATCGGCCAAGAGAGCCATGAACTGCCCGACGGCTCCCGTCGCATGGCGCGGGCCGACTGCGGAGGTGACTTTTAGACCCGGCAGCACCCAGTCCACGAACATCAACGGATAGGTGCCTAGATCGTTCATAGCCCCGCCGCCCTGCGCAGGGTCCATCGCGCGGTGATGGTCCATGAGATATTCACCCATGTCGGCGGTCACGGCTTTGATTTCGCCGAGACAGCCCGAAGCGAGAACTTGCCGGACTACGTCAAAGCGGGGCAGCGCCATCGACCACAGCGCCTCCATGCAGAAAAGCCCCTTGCCCCGGGCTAGGGATACCAACTCTTGGGTGTCGGCCAGGGTTGGGGTCATCGGTTTCTCGACGAGCACGCCCCGGCCAGCTTCCAGGGCCAGTGTGGCGTGGGCAACGTGGTCAAGGTGTCCCGTCGCAACGTAGATGACGTCAAGATCCAGGGCGACAAGTTCTTCGTAGGAACCGCAGGGCTGTGGAATTGAGTGGGCTTGGGCGAAAGCCTGGGCACGTTCCAGAGTTCTGGAGCCGACGGCGACCAAGCGCTGGGACGTGTTTTGTTGCACGGTGTTAACGAACTGGTCGGCGATCCAGCCGGTGCCCAATATCCCCCAGCGCAGGCTGGGGACGCTCGTGGGTTCGGTCCGGCGAGGCTCCGGCAGGGTGGTGTCGGTCATGGCAAGTCCTTCCGGGCGGCGATGCCCCGATGATGTTCAGACAAATGCTTGCTCTACCCTACATCTACTGGTGGAGGCGGCAGGCTCCTGCCCCAGGCCGCGGGCTTTCCAGCCAGTAGTATGAGCCGCGAGTTCACTAGAGGAGGCCACATGTCCCAGCGCATCAGCATTGCCCTCGTCTTTGGGGGGCAGTCACCGGAACATGGAATTTCCTGCCTCACGGCGGCGAGCGTCCTAGGCGCGGTGGATCGTGAACGGTACGACGTGGTCGCTGTGGGCATCACGAAGTCTGGTCGTTGGACTCGGGTGCCCTTGGAAACGGTAGCCGCTTATCGCATCGTTGACGGGGAACCGCCCGCGGTGGCTGAACCCGAACACGACAGCTTGTGGCTGTCGGGGGCGCAGGGTTGCGAGATAGCCAGCCGCGTTGGGGAACGCCTCCTTGATTCCCACGGTGTTGATGTGGCTTTTGCGCTGCTGCATGGTCCGTTCGGAGAGGACGGCACCATTCAGGGAATGTTCGAGATGATGGGGGTTCGTTACGTCGGCGCTGGGGTGTTGGCTTCGGCTATTGGCATGGACAAACACTTTATGAAGGTCGCTTTCGAGGCGGCCGGCCTGCCAGTCGGACCCTATGTGGTGGCGACGGACCGTCGGCTTAGGTTCGAACGGGAGGCCGTGCTTGCCGAGGTCGCGCAACTCGCCTATCCGATCTTCGTGAAACCCGCGCGGGGTGGTTCCTCCATTGGCATCTCGCGTGTGAGCGACCCCGCCGAGTTGGAAGCCGCCATCGCTGAGGCGCAACGGCATGACCCCAAAGTGATTTTCGAGCAGGGGTTTGTGCAAGCCCGGGAATTGGAGGTTGCCGTGCTGGGCGATCCCGATGCCCCGGAAGGATGCCGCGCCTCCGTCCTAGGTGAGATCAGGGTTCGCGAGGAAGACGGATTCTACGACTACGAGACCAAGTACTTCGACGAGGACGGCGCCGCGCTCGACGCTCCCGCTGATACCAGCGCCGAAGTGGCCGAAACCCTCCAACAGTTGGCCTGCCGCGCCTTCAACGCCATCGACGGCGAAGGACTGCTTCGGGCTGACTTCTTCGTCGACGAGCACGGCGCGTGGATCAACGAGGTGAACACGATGCCCGGGTTCACCGAGATCTCGATGTACCCGACGCTGTGGCAGGTATCGGGCTATACCTACCCTGAGCTTGTGAGCAAACTCATTGAGCTGGCCTTGGCGCGCCCCCTGGGGCTGCGCTGATGACGGGCGAGTTCGATCTGATCGCCGAGATCACTGACGGGCTGGCCCTGGGCGAGGATGTCCTGCTCGGGCCCGGAGACGATGCTGCCGTGATACGCCCCGACGGGGACCTCGTGGTGACCACCGATGTCTTGATCGAAAACGTGCATTTCAAGCGCTCCTGGTCGCAGGCCTTCCAGATCGGACGCAAAGCCGTTGCGGTGAACGTGTCTGATGTCGAATCAATGGGGGCGAGGCCGAGTTCCCTCGTCATCGGGTTGGCCATCCCCCGTGAGCTAGACCCACGCTGGATCCGGGAGTTTCGGGACGGGGTAGTCGACGAGTGCGCCCGTGCCGGCGTGAGTCTCGTGGGGGGCGACCTGTCTTCTGCCGCGGCGATCTCCATCGGCGTCACGGCGTTTGGGCACCTGGAGGGGCGGCGGGCCGTCACGCGGTCGGGTGCCCAGGTGGGGGATCAGGTGGCCGTATGCGGCCGTCTGGGCTGGGCGGCTGGCGGGTTGCTGATCTTGCAGCGGGGCTTTGGGTCACCCAAGGACCTTGTGCGAGAGCAACAGTGCCCCTCGGTGCCCTATGGTCAGGGGGCCGCTGCCGCTCAAGGTGGTGCGCACGCCATGATCGACGTCTCTGACGGGCTGTTGCAGGACCTCGGCCACATGTGCCAGCGGTCAGGGGTTGGTATCAGCGTGGACTCCTCGGCCATTGAGATACCCGATGGCCTGGCTAGGCTCGGCGCAGCCATCGGCAAAGAGCCAATTGGATTCATCCTGACAGGGGGCGAGGACCATGCCTTAGCTGCTACTTTTCCGGGGGCGACGACGCTTCCTGACGGCTGGCGCCGCATCGGGACAGTCGTCTCGGGGGATCAGGTACTCGTTGACGGCGAGGCTTGGGAGGGCGCTGCGGGGTGGGATCACTTCGCATGAGGCCCGGTGTGGCAGTCGTTCAGAGACGTGCCGGTGGACTAGGTTGGAATCATGGCGACACGTGGCTCTTCCTCGGCCAAGAACTCGTCGAGTAAGTCCAGTACCGGTTCCCGGAGCAGGAAACCCAGCTCCACCGGACGGAAGACCTCGACCAGTTCGGGCACCCGTAACCGCGCCAGCAACTCCAGTACCCGCACGACCCGGATTGAGCCTGCCGGCCCCAATCCGCTGGTTGCGTTTCTGGGCAGGATGCTTCGCGGCTTGGCTCACGGTGTCGGTGCTTTAGCGCGCAGCTTCGGTGGGGTAGAGCAAGATGTCGAGCCGGAACGCCGCCGGGACGGCGTCGGGCTGTTCATGCTGGTGTTGGCCATGGTTTTGGCCGCTCGTGCTTGGTTCATGCTGCCCGGTCCGGTCGGGGAGCTCATTGAGGTTGCCATGACGACGGTGTTCGGCATGGCAGCCACCTTCGTTCCAGCGGTGCTGCTCTACGGGGCCTGGCGCGTGCTGCGCCATCCGAGGGACCCCGAGCGAGGACCGCGTACTGGCCTCGGCTGGTTCTTCATCACCATGGGGGGACTCGGGCTTTTGAACCTGGCCCGGGGCTTGCCCCGCCCGGACCAGATGCTGGAATTGCGAGGTGCTGGCGGCATCCTCGGTTTCCTTGCCAGCAGCCTGTTCGCTGATCTAGCGAGCGTTTGGGTTGCTGTCCCAGCGCTGTTGCTCATCACGCTCTACGGGGTGGTGCTCATCACAGGGAAATCGGCTCGACAGATGGCGGCTGGCCTCCGTCATGGCCTCGCATCCCTGGTTGAGGCTCCAGAGGATGCTCCTCGGGAGAAGCTCAAGCTGGGCGTGGATGTGCCCTACGACACACCGCTGATCACCGATGATGAACCGCCGACGGAGGAGTTTGACGCCGTCTACAACTACGAGGATGAGGAATCTCTCTTCCCGCCCCCCGAGCCTACGCCGCAGCCGACACCGCTTGAGGTCGCGGCGGACAAGGCGGACCTTCCCCCGCCGGCGCACACACCCATGACGGGTCGCGCCGAGCAGTTGCAGCTCAGCGGCGAAATCATGTACCAGCTTCCCGAGGAGTCGCTGTTGGCTCCAGGAACGCGACCCAAGGCGCGCACCGAGGCGTCGGACCGCATCGTGCGGCAGCTGGCAGCGACCCTTGAAGAGTTCGAGATTGACGCACGAGTCACCGGCTATACTCGCGGGCCCACCGTCACCCGGTATGAAGTGGAACTAGGCAACGCCATCAAGGTGTCCAAGGTGACGGGCCTCGCCGATAACATCGCCTATGCGGTAGGCAGCAATGAGATCCGGATCCTGACCCCCATCCCAGGCAAGTCCGCCATCGGCATTGAGATCCCGAACGTCGACAAGGAGGTGGTGAGCCTAGGCGATGTGCTTCGCTCGCCTAAGGCGCGAAGCGACCATCACCCGCTGACCGTGGGCCTAGGCAAAGACGTCGAAGGCGGATTCGTGCTGGCCAACATGGCCAAGATGCCCCACCTGCTGGTTGCGGGTGCCACCGGTTCTGGCAAGTCGAGCTTTATCAACTCGCTCATCACATCCATCATGATGCGTGCCACACCTGACGAGGTCCGGATGCTGCTGGTGGACCCCAAGCGGGTGGAGTTGAATCAGTACGAGGGCATCCCGCACTTGGTGACGCCAATCATCACCAACCCTAAGAAAGCCGCCGAAGCCCTCGCCTGGGTGGTGCGCGAGATGGACATGCGCTACGACGACCTGGCCAACTTTGGTTTTCGGCATGTGGACGACTTCAACAAGGCGGTCAGGGCTGGGCAGGTGAAGCAACTACCAGGCTCTGAGCGCGTGTTGACCCCGTACCCCTACCTGCTCGTTGTTGTGGATGAGCTTGCGGACTTGATGATGGTGGCTCCCCGGGACGTCGAAGAGTCGGTCGTGCGGATCACTCAGCTCGCCCGAGCGGCTGGCATTCACTTAGTGCTCGCCACTCAGCGGCCTTCCACAGACGTCGTGACCGGGCTCATCAAAGCCAACGTGCCGTCTCGGCTTGCCTTCGCCACCTCATCAATGACCGACTCCCGAGTCATCCTTGACCAGCCTGGCGCGGAGAAGCTTGTTGGGAAGGGCGACGGGTTGTTCCTCCCCATGGGGGCCGGCAAGCCGATTCGTGTCCAGGGGGCCTGGGTCAACGAGTCGGAGATCCGCGATATCGTCTCCCACATTTCCACGCAGCTGCAGCCCACCTATCGTGAGGACGTGACGACGGCTGCCGCCGAGAAAAAAGTGGTTGACGACATCGGCGACGATCTGGAGTTGGTGCTGAACGCTGCCCGCCTGATTGTCGGGTCACAGAACGGCTCGACGTCTATGCTGCAGCGCAAGATGCGGGTGGGCTTTGCCAAGGCCGGTCGGCTGATGGACATTCTGGAATCCCGCGGAGTCGTTGGGCCTTCCGAGGGGTCGAAAGCTAGGGAAGTGTTGGTCAAACCCGAAGACCTCGACGATCTTCTTGCTTCCTTCGGCGCCGCTTAAGCAATACTGGAAGGGCTATGAATAAAGTCCATATCCACACGCTGGGTTGTGCCCGCAACGATGTCGACTCCGAGGAGTTGGCCGGGCGCTTGGAGGCTGGAGGATTCCGTCTCGTGGACGACCCGGCCGAGGCGGATACCGTCGTGGTGAACACGTGCGGTTTCGTTGCGTCGGCCAAGAAGGACTCCATCGACACCCTCCTGGCAGCGGCTGATCTGAAAGAGACGGGCTCGGCCAAGGCAGTGGTCGCGGTCGGCTGCATGGCGGAGCGCTACGGCGCCGAATTGGCCACCGAGCTTCCGGAGGCCGACGCAGTCCTTGGATTCGACGACTACGCCGACATCGCTGGCAAGCTGCGGACGATCCTGGCGGGCGGTACCCATGAAGCCCATGTCCCTCGAGATCGTCGCAAGCTGCTGCCGATCACGCCCGTCGATCGGGCGCGAGCCGCACGTTCGGTTGCTGTACCGGGCCATGGCCCGCTCCCGGACGGTCTAGCGCCAGCTACCGGACCGCGCACCATCCGCCGCAGGATGGGCTCCGGCCCGGCGGCCTCACTGAAAATCGCTTCAGGATGCGACCGGAGATGTGCCTTTTGCGCTATCCCTGCTTTTCGCGGCGCTTACCTTTCCCGCCCAGTGGCCGAGATCCTTGCGGAGGCACGCTGGCTGGTGGATCAGGGCGTGAAGGAGGTGCTGCTCGTCTCCGAGAACACTTCCAGCTACGGCAAGGATCTGCCCGATGCGAGTCTTGAGGCGCTGCTGCCGCAACTTGCCGCTGTTGACGGCCTAGAGTGGATTCGCGTGTCCTACCTGCAACCGGCCGAGATCCGGCCGGGGCTGCTGGAGGCCATGTTCGCTACGGAAAAGGTTGTGCCGTATTTTGACCTGTCATTTCAGCACGCCGCGCCGGCGGTGCTCCGTCGGATGCGACGTTTCGGGGACCCCGACTCCTTTTTGGCGTTGATCGAAAGTATCCGACATGCGGACCCGGCGGCAGGCCTCCGCAGCAACGTGATCGTGGGATTTCCCGGTGAGCGAGACGCCGATGTGCAGGCGCTGCGCGATTTCATCGTCGAGGCGCGTCTAGACGTGCTGGGCGTGTTTGGCTACTCGGACGAGGAGGGTACTGAGGGAGAGCGGCTGACAGGGCATCTTGATGAGGCCGAGATCGAGGCTCGGCGCCGGGAACTGGCGGACATTGCGACTGCTGTGTGCGAAGCCCGGGCCGAGGATCGGGTAGGGGAGGCCGCACGGGTACTGGTGGAAGCCAATAACGACGATGGTGCAACAGGAAGGGCCCCACACCAGGGACCAGAAACCGACGGCGTCGTGGAACTCCCCGGGGCTCAACTACCGATCGGCGCCTTCATTGATGTCAGGTTCGCGGAAGCTTTGGGAATCGATTTGGTTGGAGAACCACAGTGAATGAAAGCCGACCCAACAACCTCAACGTGCCCAACGTCTTGACGGTGCTGCGGATCTTCCTTGTGCCGATCTTCTTGATCGTGCTGTTCCTCCAGCCGGAGAACCCAACCTGGCGACTGATCGCGACAGTCATATTTGCAGTCGCGATCCTCACGGACTTGGTGGATGGGTACATTGCTAGGCGCTACAACCTGGTGACGGACTTCGGCAAACTCTGGGACCCCATAGCGGACAAAGCACTCACAGGAGCAGCTTTTGTGTCCCTCAGCCTGTTGGGGGAGTTGCCGTGGTTTTTCACGGTTTTGATTCTCCTGCGTGAGTGGGGAATCACTTGGCTTCGGGCCGCGATCGCAAAATACGGGATCATGGCAGCGAACCGAGGAGGCAAGCTCAAGACCGTGACGCAATCCATGGTCTTGATTCTTTTCCTAGCGTGGCTTCCCACTATGCCCGGGTGGCTTCAGGTGTTGGCCTGGGCGCTCATGTGGGCTGCTTTGATCCTGACCCTTGTTACGGGGGCCGACTACGTTCGGGAGGCAATGCGGATCCGGCGGAAGGCCCGATTATCCCAGCCCGCCGACTAGCTAGATCATGAGGATTTCGAGTCGTTCGGGGATGGGACCAAGACCACTTCAACGCCGAGGTCGCGGATGTGGGCCAGTTCCTCCACGGGAGCTGCGGAATCGGTGACCAGCACGTCGATCTCGCTCAAATCGGCCATCTTCGCCAGCGTCACGTGCCCAATCTTTGAGGCGTCGGCAACGGCGATCACGCGTTGGGCGCGCTCAATCATGGTGTGGTTGGTCCGGGCTTCAATGTCGTCGTGCGTGGTGAGCCCACCCGAGGAACTGATCCCGTCAGCGCCTACCAGCGCAGTGCCGACGTTCACCAGTCGCAGAGTGGCTTCCGCTAGCGAACCGACTAGCTCAAGGGAGTTCGACCGCAGCACGCCACCGGCAATGAGCACTCGGCCCTGTCCTTGTTCCGCGGCCTCAAGGCCAATACTCAGGGAATTGGTGATGATGGTCAGGTCAGTGCGGTGCTGCAATGCCCTGAGCACCTCCGCTGCTGTGGTGCCACCGCTGAGCCCAATGGCATGTTTACCTTCAGGTACAAGCTGCGCTGCTGCCGCAGCAATGCGCGATTTGGCTGCTTGATTACGGCCATCACGCAGTCGGACCGGAAGTTCCCTGCTGCCCTGCACGGGTCTCGCCCCGCCATGGGTGCGATCAAGCAGTCCCTGGCTCGCCAGCACGGCCACATCTCGCCGGATCGTTGCCTCCGAAGTGCCCAACTCCGTGGCCAAGTGGGACAAAGCCATCTGGCCGTTCTCCTGAAGCAAAGCCAGCATCGCGAGCATGCGGTCAGAACGCTTGTGAGAATGAGTGCCTGCGGCATTCATACGGTCTCCTTCGGGCAGTTTCTCAGCATTTGTTGTGCACTGTTGTGGGTAAGTGTACGAGAAAATGTGCGGGAATTGTGTTTTGGGGGTGGCATAGAGTTGCGGCCATGCGTGAAGTTGAGCTGTGGGCCCGCCTGGAAGCCGCCTTAGGACCTGGCTATGCCCGAAGCTGGGCGACCACGGTGGCGCTGCCGGAGTTGGGGAGCCGGACCGTCGACGAAGCGCTCGCGGCGGGGGTGCCGTGTAAGCAGATCTGGCGGGCGGCTTGGAGCCAACTCGAACTTCCTGCGTCGGAGCGCTAGGCAGCATTCGAACACATGTTCGGCTAGAGTGTAGGGGTCGCTGAGTTCTCCACAACCAGCCGACACGTTGGAGATTTTGTCACCCCTCGTTCCTACAGTGAGGGTGAAGGTCGAACTAGGGCCGCCGTCAGGCGGTAGGAATCGAAAGGAACCCATCATGGCCGTTGCGGATCGTACGAAAGCGCTCGAAGCCGCGCTGTCGCAGATCGAGAAGGTGCATGGCAAGGGGTCGGTGATGCGGCTGGGGGAAGATAGTCGCCTGCCCATCGACGTCATCCCTACCGGAAGCGTGGCGCTCGACGTTGCTTTGGGTATCGGTGGATTGCCACGGGGACGCATCATCGAGATCTATGGGCCGGAGTCTTCGGGCAAGACCACGGTGGCCTTGCACGCCATCGCCAATGCCCAGGCAGAGGGCGGGATCTGTGCGTTCATTGATGCTGAGCATGCTTTGGATCCGGAGTACGCTGCCCAGTTGGGGGTCAAGACTGACGAGTTGCTCGTTTCACAGCCGGATAATGGCGAGCAGGCCCTAGAGATTGCCGACACGTTGGTCCGCTCAGGTGCCTTGGCGCTGGTCGTCATCGACTCGGTGGCGGCGCTGACGCCTCGTGCTGAAATTGAAGGTGAGATGGGAGACTCCCATGTGGGGCTTCAAGCACGCTTGATGAGTCAGGCTCTTCGCAAGATGACGGGAGCCCTCAAGGGAGCGAACACCACCGCGATCTTCATCAACCAGCTTCGTGAGAAGATCGGCGTCATGTTCGGCTCCCCCGAGACCACCACCGGTGGGCGGGCGCTCAAGTTCTATTCATCAGTTCGGCTGGATGTGCGCCGCATTGAGACCCTAAAGGACGGTTCGGATATGGTGGGCAACCGTACTCGTGTGAAGGTGGTCAAGAACAAGGTCGCCCCGCCCTTCAAGCAGGCGGAGTTCGACATCATCTACGGGGAGGGCATCTCCCGAGAAGGCAGCCTCATCGACATGGGCGTGGCCAACGGCATCATCCGTAAGGCTGGGGCATGGTTCACCTACGAGTCGGATCAGTTGGGGCAGGGCAAGGAGAACGCTCGCAATTTCCTGCGGAAGAACCCCGAGGTCGCGGCAGAGATCGAACGACGCATCCGCACGGCGCTAGGCGTGGCAGAGGAACCGGAGAAGATCGACCCTGAGACCGGTGAGGTCAAGGTTGATTTCTGAGCCCGCCGGTGAGGAACAGCTGGACTTCGCCCGGAAGATAGCCCTCCGGTTTCTTGAAGCCCGCCCCCGCTCAGAGCATGAATTGCGGGTGAAGCTGGCCTCCCGGAACGTCCCCGAAGATGTCGCTCGCGAACTGATCACACGGTTTCGTGAAGTGGGGCTCGTTGATGACGAGGCCTTCGCTGAAGCCGTGGTCCAGACCAGAGTTCGAGTAGACCGCCATGGCGCCAGCCGCATCCGATCCGAACTGCGCCGCCGTGGCGTGACCGATGAGGTAGCTGCGGCAGCGCTGACGGAACTTGATAGCGACGACGAACTCGCGGCTGCACACGCCTTTGCATCGCGACGCAGCCGCAGTCTGCGGGGAGTGCCGCCTCAGGTAGCGCAACGGCGCCTTTACGGGGCACTGGGGCGACGTGGATTCAGCACTTCAGTGATCGCTCGCGTAGTGGCCGACACGCTGGGTGAGTTGGCGGGGGATCTGGACGATGGCGGTTCGTGAATTGCTATAGGCTCTTAGACCCACGGTTCAAGACATCTTGGTTGGCGCCGATGACGGGCGGATATGACTCCTCAGGCGTGACGTTAGCGTCACCTTGAGGTTGAGGTCGCGCCGTGCGCTCGGGCTGGGTGCGCGGGAGCCGGTGGGCGAGCTGTCGTCAGGTGCAAAAGGGAGTCGCCATGGAATGGCTAGGCTGGATCGTCGCGGGTCTGCTGGGCGCGAGCCTTGCGGTACTTGCGTGGCGCCAGCGTCGCGTGGCATTAACCTTCATTGAGGAACGGGCGAATTTTGAGCGGCGCTCGCGCTCGGATGCCGCCACCATCCGGAAACAAGCCATGGAGGCGGCTGAGCAGCTTCGCTCTGATGCTGAACGGGCCCTGGAACAGGCGCAGGAGCGCTCCCGTGAAGCCAGCGCCGACATTGAGCGGCGTCGTGCAGATATGGAAGCGGCCATCGCCACGCAGCGTGCAGAACTGCGGGACCAGCGCAGTGCCCAGGAACGCCAGGAGGAGCGGCTCCGGGAGAAGGAAGACCGGCTTGCGGCTGAGGCTGCCGGCCTGGCCACACGGGCGGAGTTGCTGGAACAACAACGCAAGGAGCTGCGTCAAGGACGGGAGCGGCTGGCCACAGCGGAAGCCGAGGTGCAAGCTGAGCGAGAGCGGGTGGCGGGCCTAAGCGTCGCCGCTGCCCACGCCGAGGTGTTGGCAGAAGCGGAGCGGCAGGCTCGGCTCGCCGCCGCGACGCTGGCGCGCGACATTGAGGACTCGGCTAAACAAGAGGCGGATCGGCGCGCCCGGTCTATCGTCGTCACGGCCATCCAGCGCTGCGCCGCTGAGCAGACAAGCGAGTCGGTGGTGTCAAGCGTCGACCTACCCGGTGACGACATGAAAGGCCGGATTATCGGCCGCGAAGGGCGCAACATCCGGGCCTTTGAGCAGATCACGGGAGTGAACGTGCTGGTTGACGACACGCCCGAGACGGTGCTGCTGAGTTGTTTTGATCCGGTGAGGCGAGAAGCTGCTCGCCTCACCCTGGTGGACCTCGTAGCCGATGGCCGCATCCATCCGGCGCGCATCGAGGAGGTGCACGCCCGCAGCTTGCGGATACTTGACGAACGCATCCGTTCCATCGGAGGTGAGGCACTCCACGAGGTGGGCATCACGGACTTGCACCCCGACCTCATCCCTATCGTTGGCGCCCTGGCCTATCGCACCAGCTACGGACAGAACGTGTTGGCCCACCTGATTGAGTGCGCTCATCTCGCTGGTGTTATGGCTGCCGAACTGGGGCTAGACATCATCCAATGCAAGCGCGCCGCCTTCCTCCATGACATCGGCAAGGCCTTGACTCACGAGGCCGAGGGCCCGCATGCGCTCGTCGGGGCTGACCTGCTCCGCCGGCATGGTGAACATCCCGACATCGTCCATGCCGTCGAGGCGCACCACAACGAGGTTGAACCGCGTACTGTCGAGGCCGTCCTCACCCAGGCGGCCGACGCCATATCCGGGTCTCGCCCTGGGGCACGGCGCGAATCCCTTGAAGCCTATGTCGAGCGGATGCAGCACCTGGAGTCAATTGCGACCGCCCACGAAGGGGTCATCCGTGCCTACGCCATGCAAGCGGGACGGGAAGTGCGGATCATGGTCTCGCCTGAAGAGGTCGATGACGCCGCCAGTCATGTGCTGGCCCGCGAGATCGCGGCCGAGGTGGAGGCCAACCTCACCTATCCTGGACAAATCCGGATCACGGTGGTTCGAGAATCCCGCGCTGTTGAACTGGCCCACTAGGCGCTGGCTGCGACGCCCCATACGGCACGAGCTGACTCGCCGGCGCGCAGCACCACCCGGTCACGATAGGTGGGGCCTTCGTTGAAGGCGTTAGGGCCGCAGGTCATCGGCTCCACCGCGATGCTAGCCCGGGTGGGGGCAGTGAACACCTGCACCCACTGGGTCGTTGCCTCGCCCCAAACCTCAATGCGACGCCCCTCACTTTGAAGAGTGACACCCCAGTGCCGATTGAAGGGGTCGGTATAGGCAGTGTCGAGCACGGTGTCCCCGATGCGGCGGGGTTCGGAGAATTGATGCGCGTCCTGAACCGGGCCCAGCCGCAGCGGCAGCAGCCGCTCCGCGTCGACCGCCAACTCGGCGTCGAAGGGAACGGTGAGCTCCACCCCGGCTAGGTCATCGAACCGGAAATACGGATGAGCCCCGTAGCCCCATGGCAGCGTGACTGTCCCGATATTGGTAGCTAACACCTCGACGGTGAGGCCGTTCTGGTTGAGACTGTGGAGGATTTCGACAGCCAGG
>JAUNKK010000117.1 GCA_030532825.1 Propionibacteriaceae bacterium | reverse complement strand
GCCGAGCACCGCACGCTCTACGCGCAGCGCGGCTTCAACGTCATCGGCACCGCGAACACCCGGGATCGCGGCGTCAACGATATGTCGGCCGCGCTGAAACGCCGTTTCAATTTCGAGACCATCGGCACCATCGAGAACCTGGAAGTGGAGATGGCCCTGGTGGAACGCGAAACCGACGCCATGCTGCAGGCCGCCGAGATTCCCACCCGGTTGGGACGGGACGCCACCGAGGTGCTGGTGCGAGTATTTCGCGAGCTCCGCACGGGCCGAGCGGGCGACGAGGGGGTGGAGCGCCTCACGAGCGCCATGTCCACGGCGGAGGCCGTCTCAACAGGCATGGCGGCCGCCGTGCATGCCGCCTGGTTCGGCGCCGATACCCCCGGTGGTAAGGAACTCGCGGAGGCCATCGTCGCTTCGGCCCTCAAGGACGAGCCCGAGGACTTGTCTAGGCTGCGCGCCTACCGCGAACGCTACGTCAAGAAACGCGAAGGGCTGTGGACGGAACTCTACCGCCACCTGCCGTAGCGCACCCGGTCAGGACTGCGACCAGGCCTCCTTGGCTACCTTGAAGCCTTTGCCGGTCGGCGTGTGCTTACATGTCATGCCGCTGCTTTCCGAGGTGCACGTGAACTCCCCCTCGGACTTAGACTGGCCGTATTCCAGCCGCTGGGCGCCCCCGCTGCTCTGCGCCGCGGCGCCACAGGAATTGACGGCACCGGTCTTGTCGACAGCGACAGTGAAGAACTCCGCGCCAGCGCAGTCCTGATCAGCCGGATAGATCCGGTCCTTGACGTTGCAGGTGACGCCGTTAGCGGAGAGCACACAGGTGATGTTTCCGGAAGGGCTGACGATCGCCAGCGAGGCCCCGGCCACCTCATCCAGGGTGGTGCTGAGGGCCTCCGTGGCGCCCGAGGCCTTGGCGGTATCAGCCACCTGCTTGGCGTAGTCCCCTTTGCACTTCTGCTTAAGTACCTCCATGGCCTGAACCACTTTGGCCTCCGCGTCGTTGGTCTTCCAGTTCGGCCCGTTGGAGTTCTGTTTGCCGTAGTCGACCAGCAGTTGGGCGTCTTTCGTCGCCGCCGAACAGCCCGATGCTCCGAGCTGGTTGAGGCTGACAACGGTGTCGGCCGTCGGCGCCGGTGAGGGGGATACTGACGGGGAGGCCGTGGGACTCGGTTCGGCGGAGTTCGACGCAGCTTGTTGTTCGGCCAAAGAGGAGGAAACCACCTGGGGGGCGTGCTGGCTAAAGAGCATAAACAAGGCACCGAGGATGCCGGCGACCACGACGAAGACGGCGGCGCCGAGCAGGACCGCCATGGTGCGGCGATCCTTGTCCGTGCGGGTACCCGGCCCCGCCACGGACACCACTACCGGCTCCTCCGGAGAGGCTACGGGCCTGGGCGGGGGCAGGGGACCAGCGAGGCTCTGCGGTGGCCTGGGTGGGCTTCCCGCGTCAGGCGGAACAGTCGGCTGGGGCTGGGTCGGCGGGGGCATGATCCCATCCCCGTGCCGAAACACCACGGTGGGCACCTCATCGGGCTGGGCGGCGGGCGGACTGGTCGGAGCCTGGATCCGCGGGGGGACTGGTCCTGACGGAGGCCGGGTCGTCGCCAGGATCTTGGCACGAGTAGCTGCCGAGGCCGACGGGTTTGCCGCAATCGCCGGGCGAAGCGCAGGGTAACGCGCCGCCAGGGCCTCCAGTATCTGCGGGGGCGTCTGCGGGTCCCGGGCTTGGCGCTCTTGTTCGGGGCTGTGAGACGTCACCCTCTAGATGATACGGATCTAAACGCGGCCTGGCATCCCCGTCTTACTGGGCTGACGCTCCCGGCGCCAGCCAGCCAGCACGGGATGCCCTCAGGTCGCCGTGACGAACGCGGACCCCGATTCGGTGACTAGGCGTTTAGTGGTACCGACGAAGGGACTCGAACCCTCACGCGCCAAGCGCACAGGAACCTAAATCCTGCGTGTCTACCAATTCCACCACGTCGGTTGGTGCGGAAGCAGTCTAGCCCTTATCGGCGATGACTGCGGAACTCGGTCTCGCATCGCCCGGGAGCGGTGGGAGATCGTCGGTTGGCCGCAGCGCCGGGTCGTCCTCCCGATAGGTGCGCACGGGCCCCGTCCCGGAGTCGCGGGTCTCGAAGCGAACCGTCACGCGACCGAGCCCCGTGCCCCATACCCAGCCGCGCCCGAACTGGTCGTGGATCACGTCTGCGCCGGGGAAGAAACCGCGGCCCCGGACACCGGAGGTATCCAGCGACACCTCTGTCGATGTCGCCGCTGGGGCGGTGGGGTCATCGAACAGGCGTTCTTGGGCGGCGCGCGTGAAGTTGCTGACGCCGATACCGAGCAGCCGCACCCCTTCCCGCACGTCGATATCGGCCAGCAGTTCCTCCCCGATACGGGTGATCACCTCGGCACGGTCCGTCGCCCCGCCTAGGGATCGGGCCTTCGAGACAGTCGTGAAATCCGCGAACCGCACCTTAACGGCGACGGTGCGAGCAAAGAATCCGGCCTTCCGTAGTCGGCCTGCCACCGACTCGGCGTCCCGGCGGAGGATAGCCACCAGCTGGTCGCGGTCCTTCAGGTCGGCGGGAAAGGTGTCCTCGGTGGAGATTGATTTTGCTTCCCGCTCCGCCTCGACCGCCCGGTCGTCGCGCCCATGGGCCAACGCATATAGCGACTCGCCCACGGCCTGTCCCAGCTCACGGATCAGCTCCTTCGGGTCGGCGGCCCGCAACTCGGCAACAGTGGCCAGCCCCAAGCCGATGAGCTTCCCCTCCGTCACGGGCCCCACCCCGGGGATGGCGCGAACCGGCAGCGGGGAGATGAATTCCAGCTCCTCCCCCACCGCGATGACGCGAATCCCGTTCGGCTTCGCGGCCTCGGAGCCCAGCTTCGCCAGAAACTTGCTGGAGCCCACCCCCACCGAGCCGGTGAGCCCGGCGGTACGTCGCGTCAACTCCGCCCGCAACCAGGTGACGTGATCCGTGACCCGCTCCAGGTCCCAGTCACCGGCTTCCAAGTCCACGTAGGCTTCGTCGAAACTCAACGGCTCCACGAGGGGCGAGATCTCCCGCAATAGCCCCATCACGATCTCGGAGGACTGCCGGTAGGCGTCGAACCGCCCACCCAGGAATGCGGCATGGGGACAGCGTCGCCGAGCCTCGGTTCCGGACATTGCGGAACGCACCCCGAAGGCGCGGGCCTCGTAGCTGGCTGTCGCGACGACACCGCGCGGCCCAGGTCCGCCGACGACCACCGGCTTTCCTCGCAGGCTGGGCTTGTCGCGTTGCTCGACCGCCGCGAAGAAGGCGTCCAGATCCAGATGCAGGATGCTGGCGCGGGTTCGCATGGCGGTTACGTTAGCGGGGGGTTGGCCGGTACTGCGCGAAGTCGTAGCCCTCGTGGATCTCGCGGCTGATCTCCGTCCATTCCTGGGTGGTGATCAGGGGGAACGTGGCGGCCCCGTCGGGCGACTGGTGGACATGGGTGATGTCGAGTTCCGTCAGATACGGCCACGCGGCGTGGTAGATCTCGCTGCCGCCCCCGACGAAGCAGATCCGCTCCGGGGTGGTGGTGGCCAGCTCGATGGCTTCTACCACGGAATGCGCCACCTCAACGCCTTCCTCTGCCCAGTCGGGTTGCCTTGTGACGACGATGATGCGCCGTTCCGGCAGGCGGCCCACCTGTTCGTGGGTGCGGCGGCCGAAGATCAGCGTGTTTCCGGTGGTGACCGCCTTGAAGCGGCGGAAATCGGCGGGGATGTGCCACAGCATGTCCTCCCCGGTTCCGATCACACCATTGTCCGCGACGGCGGCGATGGCCACGATCCGCATGGTTTCTCCTGGTGACTGACTCATACCGCGATGGGGGCCGGGATCTTCGGGTGTGGTTCGTACCCGAGAACTTCGATATCCGCCAGCTCGAACGCATCCAGGGCCGTGACCTGGGGGTTGAGACGCAGTTTCGGCAGGGCTCGGGGGGCGCGGCTCAGCTGCTCCGCGACCTGATCGAAGTGGTTGTGATAGATGTGGGCGTCGCCGAGCGTATGGATGAACTCCCCTACCTGGAGACCCGTGACCTGGGCCACCAGATGTGTCAGCAGCGCATAGGAGGCGATGTTGAACGGCACCCCCAGGAACACGTCGGCGGAGCGCTGATACAGCTGGCAGCTCAGGCGGCCACGGGCCACGTAGAACTGGAACAGGGCGTGGCAGGGCGGCAGCGCCATGTCGTCCAGGTCCGCGACGTTCCAGGCCGACACCAGGTGCCGCCGCGACTCAGGGTTACGACGCAGTGACTCGACGACTCCCGCCAGCTGGTCGATGTGCCGGCCGTCGGGGGTGGGCCAGGATCGCCACTGATATCCGTAGACCGGTCCCAGGTCACCGTTGGGGTCAGCCCATTCGTCCCAGATCGTGATGCGGTTCTCGTGTAGCCAGGTGATGTTCGTGTCGCCGCGCAGGAACCACAGCAACTCACCGAACACGGACCGGGTGTGCACGCGCTTGGTGGTCAGCAGCGGAAATCCGGCCCCAAGGTCGAAGCGCATCTGGTGGCCAAAGACGCTGCGGGTACCGGTTCCGGTGCGGTCACCACGGTCAACGCCGTCGGCCATGATGCGCCGCAACAGGTTCAGGTAAACGTCCATCTCAAGCCTCCTGCAGCCACGCGACGAATGCGCGCACCGCCTGTCCGCGGTGACTGATGGCATCCTTCTCAGCGGCACTCAACTCGGCGGAGGTGCAGTGTTGGCCCTCGGGCACGAACAGGGGGTCGTAGCCGAAACCACCGCCCCCAGTTTCTGCCTCCGCGATCCGGCCCGACATCTCACCGCGCCACAGCTGTCGTGTTTCGTCGGGCATCACCAGCGCCAGCGCACACACGAACCGTGCACCGCGCCGCTGCCTCGGCACGCCATGGAGCTGCGCCAGCAGGAGCGCATTGTTGGCGGCGTCGTCGCCCTTAGGCCCTGCCCAGCGGGCGGACCGGACACCGGGCATGGCGTTGAGTTCGTCGACCTCTAGGCCGGAGTCATCCGCTAGGGCAGGCAGGCCGGTGTGGCGCGCGGCGGTCTCCGCTTTGAGTAGGGCGTTGCCCTCGAAGCTGCGTTCGGTCTCCTCGGGCTCGGGATATCCGGGGAAATCACCGAGCCCGAGCACCTCGACGGACAGATCCGCGGACGCGAGAACGCGCCGCAACTCCGTCAGCTTCTTGGTGTTGTTGGTGGCCAGCACCACCCGGGACAGAGCCATCATCGACTCAGAGCCTCGCGTTGCAGCCGCGTCAGTTCGGCGCAGCCAGCCACCCCTAGGTCCAGCAGCTGGTTCAACTCATCGCGGTTGAACGGCTTGCCCTCGGCGGTGCCCTGTACCTCAATGAACTCGCCAGAGCCGGTCATCACGATGTTCATATCCGTGCCTGCCTGCGAGTCTTCTTCGTAGGCCAAGTCCAGCAGCGGCACGCCTTCGACGAAACCCACGGACACCGCGGACACCGAGTCGGTCAGCGGTTCGCCTTTTAACACGTCGAGTTCCCGCAGGTGGGCGACGGCGTCAACGAGGGCAACGTAGGCGCCGGTGATGGCCGCGGTGCGGGTTCCCCCGTCCGCTTGCAGGACGTCGCAGTCCAGCACGATGGTGTTCTCTCCAAGCGCCGAGTAGTCGACGACCGCCCGCAGCGAACGCCCGATGAGGCGCGAGATCTCGTGAGTGCGCCCGCCGATCCGGCCCCGCACGGACTCCCGGTCGCTTCGCGAATGGGTGGAGCGCGGCAGCATCGAGTATTCCGCCGTCACCCAGCCCAGCCCCGTGTCGCGCCGCCATCGCGGCACCCCTACCGTTACGGAGGCGGCGGCCAGCACCCGCGTCTTTCCGAACTCCACCAGGACCGATCCCTCGGCGTGATCCAACCAGCCGCGGGTGATCTTTACCTCGCGGAGCTGATCGGGGGCACGGCCATCAATGCGCTGCGTCATGAACTCAAAACTACCGGAGCTAGCCGATCGGCCCCAGTTTCACGCGCGCCGGCTGCGGTGAGCCGGCTGTGGCCGTGCCATGCGTGTCGCCTAGTTCGACTCCCGCCACGTGATGCACGAACTGCCCTAATAGGCGCTCCCCAATCCCGAGAAACGAATCGGCATCCCCGGTCGTCAGGAATTCCCGCCGCGCCTCGCGTGGCTGATCATGGAGCAGGTCGCGACGGGTGAGACCGGCGTAGGTGGCCTGCGCACAGGCGTCGGAGGAGGAGACCAGCAGGACCTCGTCGCCGAGCACGAAACTGATGACTCCCGCCAGCAGCGGGTAGTGGGTGCAGCCGAGAATCAGGGTGTCGACCTGAGCCGCCTGGAGGGACGCCAGGTACTCCCGAGCCACCCCAAGCAGTTCGTCGCCACCGGTGATCCCCGCCTCAACGAACTCAACGAATCTAGGGCACACCTGCGTGCTGAGCCGTACATTTCCCGCGACGGCGAACGCATCGTCGTAGGACCGGGACATCGCGGTGGCGGCCGTGCACACCACTCCAACGCGCCCACTCGGTGACGCAGCCAAGGCCCGGCGGGCCGCAGGCAGGATCACCTCGAAGATCGGCACATCGTAGCGCTCCCGGGCGTCACGAAGCACGGCAGAGCTGGCGGAATTGCACGCAATGACGAGGGCTTTGACGCCACGGGCTGTCAGATGATCCAGCCCTTGCAGCGCAAACTCCCTGACCTGTGCGATGGGTCGCGGGCCATAGGGGGCGCGGGCTGTGTCCCCCAGGTACACGAAGTCCTCATTGGGCAGCAGGTCAACCAGCGAGCGCATCACCGTCAGCCCACCGAAACCCGAGTCGAACACCCCGATGGGTGCCTCCCGGTCGTTCATCATTCCTCCGCGGGGGGTTCCATGCGCCACTTCGCGTGCAGCGCGTCCTCGATCAGCAGCGCCAGCCAATCTAGGATGGCGGCGATATCCGGCGACTCCGCGAGGTCCTCCGTCGTGGGGGTAGCCAACCGGTCGGAGGAGCCCGTGAGCTCGACGTGCCACTGCACGCGGATGGCGGTCAGGACCTGCACCCAGCAGTCGATGTCTTCACTATTGACGGGCACCCGCGCCCGTTCGGGCTCACCCAGGTTCGTCAAGACTCTGCGGGCAGCCGCCAGTCGGTTCCGGGCTTGCCCCGACGCCGCACGGCGCCGGAAAGCAGCTGCCTCCGCCTCGTCGGCGACGGCGGGAGGGAAAAACCGCTCAAAGTCCGGCTGACCGGCGATCGCGTCCAGGTGACTGGCCTCCGCCTTCAGTTCCGCCTCCAGGTTCGCCAACGGATCGTCGAAGTCGACCCGGGGCAACAGCAGTCCTAGGTCGTTGATGTAACGCTCGATCAGCGCCCGCAGCACTCGTCCGCGGCCGTCACTGGCGTGAAAAACCCAAACGGGGCGGCTCACATCTGCTCCATGGTGGCCCACAGGGTGTAGTCCTGCATTGCCAAGACGTCGCGTTCCATAGCCTCTCGGTTGCCCATGGATACCACGGCCCTGCCTTCGTTGTGGACGCGCAGCATGAGTTCCTCGGACTTCGCCAAGGGGTAGCCGAAGTATTCACAGAACACGTGGGTGACGTAGTCCATCAAGTTCACCGGGTCGTCCCAGACGATGGTCACCCACGCCTGCTCGGGAGCCTCCACGGTGGTCTCTAGAAGCGCCACCCGGCCTTCGGTTTGTTCCTCGGCAGCGCGGGTAACTCTGGGGTCAAGCTGGGGGCGCATA
>JAUNKK010000116.1 GCA_030532825.1 Propionibacteriaceae bacterium | reverse complement strand
CGAAGGTGCTAGGTCTGCGGCGCGCTTTGACCGCGCACGTCACGGATTCGGTCTTTGGCATCGACGAGGTAACGTCCTACGGCCGTCAGGCGCAGCGTAAAGACGAGCAGGACGCCCTGGGTGAAGAAATCCGGCAGGCATCATTTCTGCCGACCGCCTGTCGCGGGATGCGTCGAGCGGCAAACTTGACGCTCACCTTGGTGACGGTCGCGTCAATCGTGTGGTTTGGGGCGCTTGACCCACTCTTGACGGCAGCGCTTGCTGCCGCATCGTTGCGGCTCTTCGAGGGGCCACGCGGCGTGGAGGACGCCGTCGGGTATCTGGATCATTCGCTCGGGTCGGCGCGGCGCCTCTGGGAGCTGTGCCATGTCCCCGAGGCGGTATCCGACGGCCCCCGGGAGTTGCGCCTCCAACAGGCGCCGCGGTTGGAGTGGCGCGATGTCAGTTACTCGTATCCTGGTTCGCGACCCGAGGATCAGGCGTTGACTAGGATGAACGTTACTGCGCCGGCAGGTGGTCGCACAGTATTCGTCGGTCGCAGCGGCTCCGGCAAATCCACAGCGGCCCAGCTACTCCTTCGGTTCGACGAGTTGGCAGGCGGCGAAATCCTGATCGACGGAGTCCCAGCGCGTGAATACACGCTTGATTCGCTGCGCCGGGGGATCGCCTTTGTGCCCCAGCGTGCACAGGTCCTGGACGCCAGCATCGCCGAGAATCTGCGCTTGGGCGCGCCGGATGCCACGGATGATGCCCTGTGGGCGGCGTTAGACGTAGCTGAACTCAGCGACGAGGTACGAGCCATGCCCGGACGTCTGGAGACCCCGACGGGACGAGACGGACGCGAGTTGTCGGGCGGACAACTGCAGCGCCTCTGCCTCGCCCGGGCAGTGCTACTGCAACCGAAGGTACTGGTGCTAGATGAGTTCACAGCGAACCTCAATGCAGATTTGGAGACCCGGATTCGGGTCAATCTGCGGCAGACATATCCGGACCTGACGGTGATCGAAATCACGCACCGCCTCGAACACATTGGCACGGCCGTGCAGGTCGTTGAGTTCGACCGCGGCCGTAGCATCATCCGCGCCTAGAGACCCCACCAGGAGCGGTCGGTTGCTGTGCCATGCGGTACGCCGTCTTGGCTCGACCGATCGTCGTCGCATGCGCCGACCACTGCGAGGGCAGGGTTGCCGCGTCGCCCCACGTGCACGAAACGCCGGTGTGCCTTGACCCTGTCTTGCGACACCACTTCACCACGCCTCCGCGTGCACGAAACGCCGTAGCTGGCCCCGCCCGTACGGTCACCGGACCAGTAGCATTGTCGGCCACGGCGTTTCGCGCCGCAGGGCAACGGGGTTTCGGCCATCGCGGCACTTCTGATGCCGCGACAGAGCTTCGCGCACAGCAAATCCCGACGCTCCGGAGCCGGACGTATGTATCTCTAAAGGAGGCTTCACGCCCGTAGACGAGCCACAGGAGGCTCATGGGAGCCACGCCGAGCTTCGAACGGGGTGTCGCGCGCGCAGCTGAATCCCTTGATCATCGCCTCGGTTTTCGGGCTCTGGCCTTTCGCACATGCTGATGATCCAAGCGCTGCCGACCAGAGTCGAGACGAGGACTGCCCACGTCCATCGGTCACTCCCCAGGCGTCGGGCTTCCCTGACCAAAGGTGAGACCGGGTTCGGCAGCGTGGCGGCCGGCGACCTGAGCTTTGGCGCTCACCGGAAGGTCGCCACTGCATGCGTGCGAAGCCGCCGCGCTGGCCCTGGGGCTGCCACAGTCGCGTGACCGCACTGATGCTCATAGCGCGGGACTTCACCAGCCAGAGGCCATATCGACGGAGTCGCCCGGCTTCCCCGAAGACTTGGCCGGCGTCGTCACACAGGTCCGAAGGCCGAGAGGGACGTACCCAGCCAGGCTCGGCTACGCCGCCGCGCATCGCCAATAGACGACGATCGTCTGCCATCCTATCGGCTAGAAATACACAAGCATTACTGACACTATTCCGGAGTTCTCGCTTCCTTGCAGCCCGACTCATAACACAGTATCAGATTCCGATCATCACGGGATGAACTCAAACCCTATACTTTCGGACATAGATTCAATCTAAGATCCGTCCATTGCACTTAGGCCCGCTCGTTCAGCGTAGATTCACTTTTCGCCAGAGTATCTGATCCCCGGTCGCAGTCAGCAGCATTTTTTGACTTATCCCGGTACTCTGGCTCTTCAGTCAGTGTGTGAACAGCAAAGGAAGGTTCATGGTCAAGGAGTGGATCGTCGGCTCCAGGGATATCGGAAGTCTCGTCAGCCGCATGTTCGATCCTTCTCGCGACGGAGCTCTGGTGGTGGTGTCTCCAGCCAGCGACACCAACCGCCCTCGGATCGACACTGAGACCTTGGGTGAGCTGTTGCCTCCGGGCACGGAGCTGGCGGTGCTTGAGACCATGACAGCTTCGGAACGCCTGTCGGATGCCGTCGACACTCAGTTTCAGGCCTACGGGGGCGGCATTCGAGTCATCCTCTCTGGAGCCTCTCGCACCGATCACTGGCGTAGACACCGGCTATTTCGTGTATACCCTGGGGACGATCAGACCAGGGCATGCAAAGCAATAGCCCACTTCGTGGAAAACCACCCTGGTATAAGTGGCCCGCGCCAAGTCGGCGCAACATCACCCACGTCCGCTTTATCCGCAAACCAGCTAGATGCCCTCAACAAGTTCAAACAGAACCTTCCCACGGCCGCGACGACGACACCTATTCCCAAACCGTCCCCTAGACCTCGCCCACTGCCCAAGCCAGGGCCAGTCCATCTCCTAACCCCCATCTCCTCACCAAGCCCAGTCTCCACGAGCGAGGGAATAACCCAGGCCGAGCTCAAGCGATTGTTTGCGGGACAAACTGAAGCAATCACAAAACAAGTTCGAAAAGCCATTCTTGACGACTTACTCCAGCTGATCGATAACGAACAGGCGGCTTTGGCGCGTGAAAGATCCCGTGCCGATAGTGCCGAAGAGGAGTTGGACCAGCTCCGTCGGCGCATGGAGGAGCAAGAGGAACAACAAGGCTACCCGACGGTGTATCGCAATGCCGAGCGACAGTTCCGGTGGGAAGTACAGCATGAGTGGCTCACTGGAAATCCCGAAGAGGAGCGCGATCATTCGCCTCTGACCCCTTATACCCTGAGCGAGGGTTTCCTAAAATCCCTGGACTCCGAGATCCTTCGTAGTCGACGCCGCGTCATAAGAGTCATCGTCGACGTGCTATCCGGCCACGCCTGGGATCGCCAGAAGACCCACCAGTACAAGATTCCTCCCGGCAAAGCGGCGGCACAACGTGCCTTACCGGACGGCGCTACCCCGTGGCGCACAAATGTGAAGACCGGGGCGCCCGGGGCTCCTCGCCTCACCTGGTGGCAGTTGTCCGACGGCACCATCGAACTCAATCACGTGGGGCATCACGACGACATGCTTCGCTGAGCGCCTTTCACAGACGGCGGCCTGCGCCCCAGCCGTCAGCTAAGTCTTCCGCCCAGCCACACGCTGCGGTCTGTTCCACGTCGCCGTCACCTCGCGCGGCGCCGGCCGTTCCGCCGGTTGAAACCTGATGTGGCCCTTGTAGGGGCGCTTGAGGATCGAAGTGTGGGCTATGCCATGCACCCAAGCGCGGGCTATAAAAGCAGGTGCGCCCCGCGTAGCAAGGGCCTGGCCCACACAGCTCAGAGCGCACATGATTGATCCACTGCTAGCTAGGCGGGAGCCAACCGGTCCTAGTGGTCACTTAAACCGCTCATACCCCACCCAAGTGCTCGGAGACTAAGTCCGAACTCCCTGCAGGGGTGGTGGCCCATCAAGGCATGGCTAAGCCGGACGCCCCCTCCACGCCAGGCGTGAACTGCGTTGCCACGACGGCCTGAATCTCAACGCCCTAACCAGCACCTGGAACATTCCTGGAGCACCCTCGCCGACGACGATCTTGGCTGGCTGGTGCCCCGCACCGAAGCGGATTTCAACATGGTAATAACCGCCATCTACGTTTCCCTTTCCGGCCACGCTTGGGAGGGACCGCCTGATATCTCAACAACGACGCCCGATTCCCGAGCCTGGAACGAGTAACGACCGCTTGGCCGGGCAAGCGCCGCCTCAGTCGCAACTACCTTACGGCGGTAGCGACGGCGTAGCCATGACAATCACCGAGGGAATCCACAACGTCGCGATGTTCGTACAGTGCTGGATCCCGGCGCTGATTTCGTCACCATCGGTCACGCAGCGATCACCGATCACCATCGCACAGCCTCGTCCTATCGACCGGAGCTTCGGTGGCCCCGTCTTCGCCGTCTCCTGGCAACAGCTGCGCGATGAGCATCTCGGGGAGGTCTTCGTTCGGCGCTTCGCCCGTGGCTGGCCACAGCACGTCGCCACCTAAGCCTCACTCCGAACATTCGGCGCGCCAGCTACCCCCCCCCGTTGCACCCTCGTGCACGAAATGCCGCCCGACGCCTTGAACACACCACCTAGACCACCCCAACGCCCCACACACGGCGTTTCGTGCACATCCAGCACAGGTCAGAGAAGAAACCGCAGACAGCCAGCGGCAGACATCACAGCCCACATCCCACCACCGGAACCAGCCCCGTCACACCCCCACCGACCACATCCACCACGACGACCTAGCCGTCACCTGACAACCAGCCGAAAAGCCCACCACCTCCCCGTACACGAAACGCCGTCCAGCACCTTGAACACACCACCTGAACCACCCCAACGCCGCGCCACACGGCGTTTCGTGAACACCCAGCACACGGACTTAGGACGACACCGGAACCGCAGCAGACGGGAAGCACCGCGGAATAGCGACCGAGCAGCAGACGAGCAACAACCGTGAAGAGTCGCTCGGCAACAAGGGAGAAGAACGGCCAGCAACAACCAGCAGAGCGGCCAGGCAACAATCGAGCGGCCGAGCAACAACCGCCCTCTGCCCGCTTCCTCGTCCAGGCACCACATGACCTACCCCAACGGCGGGATTTCGCCTGCCGCTGGGCGCAGATGAAGACGGAGCAACGCTGGGAACCTGGCCCCGACGCGTGCCGCCCCGACGGGGATCGTAGGGGATATAAGACGACGGGGCGGGCACCCCGTGCCCGCCCCGCTTGACGCTTCAGCCTCGATTCACTCCGTCGGCTTCGTGACGGTACCGTCGATGAGGACGCTCGGCGACATGGTGGCCGAGATGGCGATCTTCTTGACGTAGCGTCCCTTCGAAGCGGCTGGCTTGAGCCGCAGGATCTCGTCAAGCACGGCGAAGTAGTTCTCGACGAGCTGCTGCTCCGTGAAGGAAGCCTTGCCGATGATGAACTGCAGGTTCGCGTGGCGGTCAACGCGGAACTCGATCTTGCCGCCCTTGATGTCGGCGACAGCCTTGGCGACATCCATGGTGACGGTGCCGGTCTTCGGGTTCGGCATCAGGCCGCGGGGACCCAACAGGCGACCCAGACGCCCGACTTTACCCATCATGTCCGGCGTAGCAACAACCGCGTCGAAGTCGAGGTAGCCACCGGCCACCTTCTCCACGAGGTCATCAACACCGACCTCGTCGGCACCCGCCGCCAGTGCGGCCTCCGCCTTCTCGCCGGAGGCGAAGACGAGGACCCTAGCCGTCTTGCCGGTACCGTGCGGAAGGTTGACCGTACCACGGACCATCTGGTCCGCCTTGCGGGGATCGACGCCGAGGCGCACCGCAACATCAATGGTTTCATCGAACTTGGCCGAAGCCATTTCCTTAACCAGCTTCACCGCCGCCTCGGGGGTGTAAAGCTGGGCGCCGTCGCGCTTATCGGCGGCGGACTTGTAAGCCTTGCTGTGCTTCATCTCTGGTTCCGTTTCTCAAATTTCGTCAGCCTCGCAGGCTGATCCACCAGTTCTGGTGTGGGGCGTTCATCCCCTGCCAGGAAAGGGAGGTCACTCGTTGACGGTGACACCCATGGAGCGGGCAGTGCCTTCGACGATCTTGCACGCAGCGTCGATGTCGTTGGCGTTCAGGTCGGGCAGCTTCGTGGCTGCGATCTCGCGCACCTGATCCTTCGTGAGCGAGGCTACCTTGTTCAGCAACGGGTTCGCGGAACCCGCGGAGATGCCGGCGGCCTTCTTGATGAGCTCTGCGGCAGGCGGAGTCTTCGTGATGAAGGTGAACGTACGATCCTCGTAGATGGTGATTTCGACGGGGATGACGTTGCCGCGCTGGGACTCCGTCGCGGCGTTGTAGGCCTTGACGAACTCCATGATGTTGACGCCGTGTGGACCGAGAGCGGTACCGACCGGGGGCGCAGGCGTGGCGGAGCCAGCCTGCAGGGCAACCTTGACGAGGGCTGCGACCTTCTTCTTGGGAGGCATGTTGGGTCCTTATGAGTTGAGTTTGAAACGGTCACGACACCAAGGCCGCGACGCAACGCGCCATTTTAGGCCTCCGGGATGGAGATTTCCTAACCGACCTTCTCGACCTGCTTGAACTCCAAGTCGACAGGGGTTTCGCGGCCCAGAATTTCGACGAGGGCTCGAAGCCGCTGCTGATTGGCGCTGATCTCGGTGATCGTGGCGTGTACCCCGGTGAAGGGGCCGTCGGTCACCATAACGGAGTCGCCCACTGCGAAGTCGACGACCTCCACCTTCTTCTTCGCGCGCACCGCGGGACCGGACGCCTCGGCGGCGGCCTTCGCGACAACGGAAGGAGTCAGCATGCTGACCACCTCGTCCAGGCTCAGCGGGACGGGGGTCTGTCCGTGGCCGACGAAGCCAGTCACGGACGGGGTGTGACGCACCGTCGCCCATGAGTCATCGGTCAAATCCATGCGCACCAGCACGTAGCCAGGCAGCACGCTGCGCGTAACAGTCTTGCGAGTGTTGTTGCGCAACTCGACGACTTCCTCAGTGGGGACGATCGTCTCGAAGATGTAGTCCTCCATGTTGAGGGAGGTGGCCCGCGAGTCCAGGTTCTGCTTGACCCGATTCTCCATGCCGGAATAGGTGTGGATGACATACCACTCGCCCCACTTGGACTCCAGTTCCTCGCGCAGTTTGGCGACGGCCCGGGCGGCGACATCGTCGGTCTCGGTCTGCTGGGTCTCTTCCGGCTCGGGGGCTGCCTCCGCAAGATCGATCTCCTCAGGGGGCGCCGCCTTCTCGGCCAGCGGTCCGAGGTCGATCTCTACCTCATCGCTGGCCTCGGGCAGCTCTCCGAGGTCAATTTCGAAATCGTCGGTGTTCTCACTCACGGGGTTCCTCCAAACAGCTTGAGCAGCGCCCAGCCGAATCCGGCGTCGAGCAAGCCCACGTACAGGATGATGAACAGCACAAAGATCAGCACGGCCGCATAGAGCGTCGTCAGTTCAGGCCACGTAGGCCACACGACCTTCTTCAGTTCCCCCGCGGACTGGCGCACGAACTGCGCCGGATTCTTAGCCCGGTAGGGATCGTGTTCCTCGCGTACGGTCTCGGACCGTTTGCGCGTCTTCGTTGTCTTCTTTACGGGGGCCTTCGCGGTCTTACGCGCGACCACCTTCGACGCAGGCTTCTTCTCAGCGGCGTCGGCGTCGTCCGCGGAGGCCTCCTCGTCGAACTGTTCCTCCAGATCGGCGATTACCTCGTCGTCGGCGACGGGGTCAGCCTCGGGGCGCTCTTCCCCGTCCTGCTGAGTCTTGTCGTCGCTCACGCGTGGTCCCTTTCGGTCAACAAACGATGAGGCCTGCCCACCCACTGGGCGGCAGGCCTACCGAAGCAAGGTGCTTCGCAGGGCAGGAGGGACTCGAACCCCC
Organism: Propionibacteriaceae bacterium; assembly: GCA_030532825.1. Classification (GTDB taxonomy): domain Bacteria; phylum Actinomycetota; class Actinomycetes; order Propionibacteriales; family Propionibacteriaceae; genus Arachnia. The sequence continues at coordinate 113 of JAUNKK010000116.1, read as the reverse complement.
AACCTGCGGTTTTGGAGACCGCTGCTCTGCCAGTTGAGCTACTACCCTTCGGCGTTTTGACAGCCCCGATGGGGCGAGGCTGACCGCGCCAGTGCCCCATAGTAACGCATCCC
>JAUNKK010000115.1 GCA_030532825.1 Propionibacteriaceae bacterium | reverse complement strand
AGCTTCACTTGTAACTCCGTTGCTTCAGTTCGATTGCCTTGTAGACCAGGGGCTCACGGTGCAGGATCGGCTTGTTGCCTTCACCCGTCCATTCCCAGGCGGCGACGTAAAGGAACTCGTCGTCGTGGCGAAGCGCCTCGCCCTCCTCGGTCTGGGACTCCGCCCGGAAGTGACCGCCGCAGGACTCGCGGCGATGCAGGGCGTCGATGCACATCAGTTCACCCAGTTCGAAGAAGTCCGCGACACGGCCGGCGCGTTCGAGGGCCTGGTTGAAGTCCTCATTGGTGCCGGTGACGCGCACGTTCTGCCAGTACTCCTCGCGGAGCTTGCGGATGAGGCCGATGGCTTTGAGCAGACCTTCCTCGGTGCGGTTCATGCCGCAGTATTCCCACATGATCTGGCCAAGCTCTTTGTGGAACGAGTCGACCGAGCGGGTGCCCTGAATGCTGAGCAGCTTGTCAATGCGGCCGCGCGCGGTGACCAGAGCCTCCACGACATCCGGGTGGTCGTCCGGGATCTTGCCGAAGGGTGCGTCGGCCAGGTAGTCGTTGATGGTGTTCGGCAGGACGAAGTATCCGTCGGCCAGACCCTGCATCAGCGCCGAGGCACCCAGGCGGTTAGCACCGTGATCCGAGAAATTGGCCTCACCAGTGACGTACAGGCCCGGGATCGAGCTCTGCAGGTCGTAGTCCACCCACAGCCCACCCATGGTGTAGTGCACCGCTGGGTAGATGCGCATCGGCACCTCGTAGGGGTTCTCACCCGTGATCTGCTGGTACATGTCGAACAGGTTGCCGTACTTGGCCTCGACACCTTTCGCTCCGAGCCGGTTGATGGCGTCGGAGAAGTCCAGGTACACGCCGCGACGCACCTGCCGCTCCTGACCGTCCGGGCCACGCTCCGTGACGGCTGGGCCGACGCCGCGACCCTCGTCGCACATGTTCTTGGCCTGACGGGAGGCGATATCGCGGGGAACCAGGTTGCCGAACGCCGGATAGATCCGCTCCAGGTAGTAGTCGCGGTCCTCCTCAGGGATCTGACGCGGATCCTTGCCGCAGTCCTCGGCCTTCTTGGGCACCCAGATCCGGCCGTCGTTACGCAGCGACTCCGACATCAGGGTCAGCTTGGACTGGGTATCGCCGTGGACCGGGATGCAAGTGGGGTGAATCTGCGTGTAGCAGGGGTTTCCGAAGTAAGCACCCTTGCGGTGGGCCCGCCAGTTGGCGGTGACGTTGCAGCCCATGGCGTTCGTCGACAGGAAGAAGACGTTGCCGTAGCCACCGGTGGCCAGCACCACCGCGTCAGCCGTCCAGGCCTCGATCTTGCCGTTGACCATGTTGCGGGTCACGATGCCGCGGGCCCGCCCGTCGATGACGATCAGTTCGATCATCTCGTGGCGGGAGTACATCTTGACGGTGCCGGCCTTCACCTGGCGCTCCAGTTGCTGGTAGCAGCCGATCAACAGCTGCTGACCCGTCTGGCCGCGGGCGTAGAAGGTGCGCTGCACCTGCACGCCACCGAAGGAACGGGTGTCCAGCAGGCCGCCGTACTCGCGGGCGAAGGGAACTCCCTGGGCCACGCACTGGTCGATGATGTTCGCGGACACCTCAGCCAGCCGGTACACGTTGGTCTCACGGGCGCGGTAGTCGCCGCCCTTGACCGTGTCGTAGAACAGCCGATAGGTCGAGTCGTTGTCGTTGCGGTAGTTCTTTGCCGCGTTGATGCCGCCCTGGGCAGCGATCGAGTGGGCGCGCCGCGGGCTGTCCTGATAGCAGAAGTTCAGGACGTTGTACCCGGCCTCGCCGAGCGTCGCGGCGGCAGCACCACCCGCCAGGCCGGTGCCGACGATGATGACGCTCAGCTTGCGCCGGTTGGCCGGGTTCACTAGGCGGGCCTGGAACTGGCGGGCCTGCCAGACCTTGTCGATATCGACCTTGGGGGCCTTGTTATCGGCGATGTCCTCGCCGTCAACCCAGTACTGGGAGGGAGAAAAGTTCGTGGTCGTCATGGTGCTACTCACTTCAGGTATCCGAACTGGACGGCCAGGGGCATGATCATGAAGCCGATGTACAGGGCAACAGCCACGATCAAGGCAATGATGTTGAGCCACTTGCGCGAGTTGGCGGACAGGTTCCCGCCCAGGGTCGCGAAGGCACTCCACAGCCCGTGCCGGATATGCATGCATACGAGGAGGATCGAGATGGCGTAGAAGCCCGTGATCCATGCCTGCTGGAAGCTGGCCAGCACCATGGTGTGCGGCTCAGCCGCCTTGCCACCGGTGCTGCCGGGGACGATCGTGAACTGGATCAGGTGGAAGATCACGAACAGCAGGATGATGACGCCACCCCAGCGCATGGTGCGTGAGGAGTAGCTCTGAACCTGCCGCTTGTTGACCTGGTACTTGTCGCCGCGGTTCTTGATTGTCTTCGCCGACAGCGTCGCGGCGGACCAGATGTGGAGCACGATGGCCAGCAGCAGTGCGGCCCGGAACACCCAGATAAACTGCCCAGCCGGCATGATGGGGGCGAGGATGCCGCCATCCTCGGTCTGCCCCTTCAGCCAGTGGGCGTAGTGATCGAAGGCCTCATAGCCGACGAACATCTTCAGGTTGCCGTACATGTGGACGAGCAGGAAGACGATCAAAATCAGACCGGTGACCGCCATCAGGGCCTTCCGGGCGACTGTTGACCTCAGCGCTCGTTGATGGATAGTTAATGTTGTTGCCACGGGGTCACTCTAGCCCCCTCGGAGCCACTCTTCGCACTCTGGGCGGAATTAAGGTCGCGGCGTCGCCAAAATGCGCGAAACCCGCTCCCATCAGGGGTTTTATGCTACTCCAAGTGAGCGAAAATCACGGCCGTTCGCCGTCGCCACGAAGGAGATCGGGACGTCGTTGCCGGGTACGGCTCAGGGCTTGTTCATGACGCCATTCGGCGATGGCTCCGTGGTTGCCCGACAACAGGACCTCGGGCACGTCTCGGCCGCGCCAACTGGGCGGCTTGGTGTAGTTCGGGTATTCCAGCAGCCGATGACCAGGGGCGTGGGATTCCTCAACGAGGGACTCGGGATTGCCGACGACGCCGGGAAGCAGCCGCACGACAGCCTCCGTGATGGCCAGGACCGCCACTTCCCCGCCGTTGAGCACATAGTCACCGAGGCTGACCTCGATCAACTCATAAGTATCGGCGCAGTGGTCTAGGACCCGCTGGTCGATCCCCTCGTAGCGCCCGCACGCGAACAGCAGCCGCTCTTTTGCGCTTAGTTCGTAGGCGAGGGCTTGGCCGAAGACCCGGCCGGTCGGCGTCGGGACCACCACGGTGGGGGGCGCCGGGTGCGCTGTCTCTAAAGCATCCAACGCCTCGCCCCAGGGTTCGGGCTTCATCACCATGCCTGCTCCGCCACCGTAGGGGGTGTCGTCGGTGGTGTGATGGCGGTCGTGAGTCCAATCGCGCAAGTCGTGAACTGCTAGGTCCACAATCCCCTTGTCGATGGCCTTACCAACGAGCGACAGCGACAGCGGCGCCAGGTATTCCGGGAAGATCGTGACGACGTCGATCCTCATTCCGGGTCCTCCAGGAGGCCCCCGACCTCCGCGAGCTGTATCTCGCCGGCTGCCACGTCAACGCGGGGTACCAGGGCTCGCACGAATGGGACTAGGCGGCGGCCACCGTCAGTCTCCACGGCCAGGCAGTCTTGGGCGGGTAGGTGAAGCACCTCCGCTACTGCACCGACTGGCTCTCCCGCCGCGTTGAGCACCCGCAAGCCGACGAGTTGGCGGTCGAAGTACTCCTCGGGCTGGCTGGGTGCCTCGTCGGCGGGCACATCGACGAGGAGAGCTTCGCCACGCAGCGTTTCCACCGCGGTCCGATCCGGGTAGTCGCGAAACGCGACGACGAGCCGACCACGATGCCAGCGCATCCGGTCGAGTACGATGCCCGCCCCCGAGGACAGCCGAAACCCGGACCCCGGCTGAAACCGGCGTCCGGGCTCATCGGTACGCACCTCAATGAAAACGTCGCCGCGGATGCCGTGGGCGCGGCCCACAACACCAACGAGGACCTCGACGAAGGCGGTCAAAACAGCTCAGCGGCGCCGCGGCCGGTCCACGTCGACGAAATCGACCCGAACCTGCTCGCTACCCGCCAGGGCGCCCACGACGGTGCGCAGCGCACCCGCAGTGCGCCCCTGACGCCCGATCACCTTGCCGATGTCGTCGGGGTGCACTCGCACCTCAAGGAGCCGGCCGCGCCGCAGATCTTTGTCGCGAACCGTGACGTCATCGGGGTTGGAGACGATGCCGGCGACCAGGTGTTCCAGGGCTTCGGCGAGCATGGCGGTCACGCCTCCTGCTCGGTGGCCTCGTCATCGGCGGTGGCCTCCTCGGCAGCGGCTGCCGCGGCGGCTTCCTCCGCCTTCTTCTTGGCCTTGGAAATCGCGGGCGCGACAGCGCTGCCGTCCTCCGCCAGGGCCTTGGCGAACTCCGCCTCGCGATCGCGGCGCGCCGGCTGCGGCAGGATGCCGGAGGGAGAATCGTCCCCCGTGAACTTCTGCCAGTCACCAGACCGCTTGAGGATGGCGATCACGGCCTCAGTTGGCTGGGCGCCCACAGACAGCCAGTACTGGGCGCGCTCGGAATCGACGCGGATCACGGACGGATCGTTCTTGGGGTGGTAGATGCCGATCTCTTCGATGGCCTTGCCGTCCCGCTTGGTGCGGGAATCCATAACGACGATGCGGTAGTGGGGCGAGCGAATCTTGCCGAGACGCTTTAGCCGAATTTTTGTAGCCAAGTTTGAATTCTCCTGTGCTAGTTGTCTGGAACCAGACGAGTTTGGCAGTCGGCGGCCACGAGTGTGGGGGCACACGCGCCATCGACCGGATGGACCATGCTCGCCGGTGTTAGAGGGCGCCAGCGACAGGTGCTGATGTATTGTGCCAGATTCTTCCCCAATCCCTCAAAGGGCCAGCGCCTAAGATTCAGACGTGGACATTAGCGAGGAGACATTCGACGCTCTGGTTGAGGAGGCGCTCGACGCCCTACCCGAAGAGCTTCTCGTGGGCCTCGACAACGTGGTGTTCGTGGTTGAGGAGGAGCCCGAGGACGGTTCCGACACTCTGGGAATCTATGAAGGCATCGCCCTCACCGAACGCGACTCCTCCTGGTTCGGCACGCTCCCCGACCGAGTGGTGTTGTTTCGTGGGCCACTGAGCCGAATGTGCCGCGACGAGGAGGAGCTCTTCGAGGAGATCACGATCACCTTGGTTCACGAGTTGGGCCACTACCACGGCATCGACGAGGCGCGCCTCCACGAATTGGGCTGGGGGTGAGTCACAGCACCCGGCCTCGCAACAGCTTCGCCACTGGATGTCGCAGTGCCGACGGATCCCGACGGGGGTCAAGCTCGGTGACGATCAGGTCAGCGCTGGCACCCTCCGTCAGTGCGTCGGCGCCCAGCCAGGCACGCGCCCCCCAGCTGGAGGCTGCGATGGCGAAGTCCCCGCCCCCCAGCGAAGCCAGTTCTTCCACCTCCGAGACGATCTCGCCGTGGGGCACCACCGTGCCGGCGTCTGTGCCGGAGTACACCGCCACTCCCGCCTCAATGGCCTTGCCGATAGTCTCCCGGCGCCGTGCGTACAGGTCCATCATGTGGTCCGCGAAGCGGGGGTATTTGTCGCGCCCCGGCTCGGCATACTGCGGGAAGCGGTTGAGATTGATCATGGTGGGCACCAGCGCGGTACCGCGCCGGGCCATGTCCTGAATCACGCCGTCGCTCATGCCCGTGCCGTGCTCAATGCAGTCGATCCCGGCAGCCACCAGCTCGGCCACGGACTGCTCGCCAAAACAGTGGGCTGTCACACGCGCCCCTTCCTCATGGGCGACGGCAATGGCCTGGGCCGCGAGGTTCGCGGGGAAGGAAGGCTCCAGATCCCCGGTGGCGCGGTCGATCCAGTCCCCCACCAACTTCACCCAGCCGTCCCCATCGCGGGCCTCGTGTCGGACCTGCTCGATGAGCTGCTCCGGCTCGATCTCGACGGCCAGGAAACGGATGTAGCGGCGAGTTCGGGCTATGTGGCGCCCGGCGCGCACGAGGCGGGGCAGGTTTTCGTCCTGCTGCACCCAACGGGTGTCCGCGGGAGAACCGGCGTCTCGCACCAGCATGGTGCCGGCAGTCAGGTCGGCCTGGGCCTGCCGTAGCGTCTCTTCTTTACTCACCGCGCCCTGTGTGCCCAACCCGATATGGCAGTGGGCATCGACAAGGCCGGGGGTAATGAAGGCGTCGCGTGCCAAGGTTCTAGCCTCCGCGATGCGCTCGCTGCTCAGCTTCCCGTTGATCACCCAGTAGTCGCGGGGCTCGTCGTCGGGCAGGAAGGTGCCGTGGATATGAATGGGCTCGGGCGTCATGGCTCCAAGCCTAGTGGGACGCAATAGGTGTCGTCCCCGCCGCTAGCCCCACTTCCCAGTGCGGTGCTGATTCCAGCGCAGTCTTTGCGTCACTTCTGCTGGTCGAACATCTTCTGCAGTTCGGGTGGCAGCTGGAAGTCGTCCATGGTCTGCGGGACCGCTTCCGCCTGCCCAGGACGAATCCCCAGGGCACGCTCGGCTTGCTGTTGCTTTCGTTTCGCGGGGTTGCCGGACACCTTGCTGCGACGCTTCTGCGCCTTGGCCTGCTGCTTCTTGGCTGCCCGCCCACCACCGGCGCCAGGCATGCCGGGCATGCTACCTCCGGCCATGCGTTCCATCATCTTGCGCGCCTCGACGAACCGGTTGACCAGGCTATTGACGTCCGAGACCTGCACACCCGCACCTTTGGCGATCCGCGCCCGACGGGAACCGTTCAGAATCCCGACATCCTCGCGCTCAGCCGGGGTCATTGAGAAGATGATGGCCTCAATCCGGTCTACCTCCCGCTCGTCGATGGCGTTGATGGCGTCCTTGAACTGTCCGGCGCCGGGCAGCATCCCGAAGATCTTGCTGAGGGGACCCATCTTGCGAAGTTGCTGCATCTGGGCCAGAAAATCCTGAAGCCCGAACTGGCCCTTGCCTGAGGTGAGTTTCTCGGCGGCCTGGCGGGAGGATTCGGCGTCGAAAGTCTTTTCTGCCTGCTCAATGAGGGTGAGGACATCCCCCATGCCGAGAATGCGGGAGGCCATCCGGTCGGGGTGGAAGACGTCGAAGTCCGCCAGCCCTTCACCGTTGGAGGCGAACATGATGGGTTTGCCGATGACACGCGCAATGGACAGGGCCGCGCCGCCTCGGGCGTCGCCGTCGAGTTTGGTCAGCACCACCCCGTCGAAGCCGATGCCCTCGTCGAAGGCCTTGGCGGTGTTGACGGCGTCCTGGCCGATCATGGCGTCGACGACGAAGAGCACCTCGTCGGGGCTGGTGGCGGCCTTGATGTCGGCGGCCTGACGCATCAGCACCTCGTCGACGCCAAGCCGGCCAGCGGTGTCGATGACGACCACGTCGTACAGGCTGCGCTCCGCATGGTCGATGGCGTCGCGGGCCACTTGGACGGGGTCTCCGACGCCGTTCCCCGGTTCCGGCGCGAAGACGTGAACGCCCGCGCGTTCCCCAACGATCTGCAACTGATTGACGGCGTTGGGTCGCTGCAGGTCACAAGCCACCAGGAGAGGGCTATGTCGCTCAGCCTTCAGCCAGCGCGCGAGTTTACCCGCGAGGGTGGTTTTACCTGCGCCCTGGAGGCCTGCCAGCATGATGACCGTCGGCGGTCTCTTGGCAAACCGAACGGGGCGGGCTTGCCCGCCGAGGATGGCGATGAGCTCCTCGTTGACAATCTTGATGATCTGCTGCGACGGGTTGAGCGCACGGCTCACCTCGGCCCCGAGGCAGCGTTCTTTGACGGACGCGATGAACTGCTTGACCACTGCAAGGTTCACATCGGCTTCGAGTAGCGCGATGCGGATCTCGCGCATCGTGGTGTCGATGTCGGCGCTGGTCAGCCGTCCCTTGGACCTCAGGCCCTTGAATACATCAGCGAGGCGGTCGGAAAGTGTGTCGAACAAGTCGTGGGGTCCTTCAAACGTCTTGGGCGGTGCTCGGTCAAGAATACAGCGACCGCCGCCG
>JAUNKK010000114.1 GCA_030532825.1 Propionibacteriaceae bacterium | reverse complement strand
ACGCGTTCGATTACAGACCCTGGTTGCCCGTGTCCACGAAACCCACACCACTCCAATCATCGGTGCCCGCGGCGCGAGTGCGGCAGTTCACCCTGGCGGAGGTGTAGCACCTGGTCCGTGACCATCCTCGCGCTGCCACGTGAGAAGGATGGGGACAATCGGTGATCATGAACCAGGCCGCGAGGAGGTTGAGCCAGGACCCGCTGGTGGGGGGTGGGGGGGAAGTGGACCTGGCCGCACCGCCGCAAGAGGCACCTCACTGGCGGGTTGCTGGTAGCACTTGGGTTTCGGGAGCCACCCTTCGAATGGCCGGGGCGAGTCCGTCATGCCGATACTCCGCCCTCAGTCTTTGGAAGAATTCGGTGATGTACATGCTGGACCGGTGGGGAAGTACTTAGCTTCGTCCTCATTTTCAGCGTCGCCACGGCCCTCGTCGTTCACGATGAGGGCAGCAAGAGCTTCGAGGTTGCGGCGTTTGAACTTCACAGTGCCATTAGCGCAGGTGAAGCCGACAAGCTGCCGGATTCAGCTGCGCTCGTGTGCCGCAGCTTGTGCACAGGGCATTCCGGGAGTGCGGCCCGCGGGGCGTCAGAGCAAGTCTCTCGTGCGTGTCCAGGTCGCCCTCTTCTTGAGATTCCCCTCGCAGCAGGGATGCGTATCCGTGGCTTGGCGGGGCGGCAGGTGGCCGCGGAACGAACTTTAGATAGAAAGATTGCCCCGGCGCGGCGGCCGCATTAACGGTCTCGTCCGGGGCTTACGCAACCAACGCTAGCACTCGTTGCGCTGATATGCCTCGGTGCACTGACAGCGCTGGCCAGGATGGCAGCAGGCCAGGTGTTCGTTCGGCACCGCCCCGGCTCGCGCGACCTATTCAATCGTCGGTTGTTTGATTAGTTCCGCGCCGTGGACTGCGAACTACCGCGGCTGATCGAGTCGTCGACGTACCGCGACGAGCCGCCGGCCCCGGTCCGTCGATCCCGTAGGGGCATCGGGGTGGTTGTTGCTCGGTTTGCGCGCAGGCGACTTCGCTAAGATCGTGAGGCGCGGGCGATCATCGCACGCCGGTCGGGACGACCCGGCTGCACCCTTTCTCATTACCGGGGACGCCCCCGGCCCGGAGAAGGACGCCCATGTCTGAAGTTGTCCGAACACGGTTCATCACGGCCACCGACGTTGCTCGCGTCGTTCTCGGTTGGGGAACCTATCTGGCGCTCTTGATCGTCGGCCCGATGCTGGAACCGTCAGTGCTTGGTGCGGTGCTGGTGGTCGCGCTCGCGACCATCCTCTCCGTGATTGTGGTGTGTGCATTCGGCGTGGTGAAGCAGGCCGAGGCGCTAGCGCACCGCTTGGGCGACCCGTATGGGTCGTTGGTGCTGACGCTGTCGATCGTGCTGATTGAGGTCATCTTGATCGCGGCGGTGATGCTGGGGCCGGGCGAGCACGCCACCATCGCCCGCGACTCGGTGATGGCGGTCGCGATGATCATCATGAACCTCGTGATCGGTCTGTGTCTGCTGCTCGGCGGACTGCGTCACGGTGGGATGAAGCACAACCGCACCGGAACCTCGGCCTACCTGTCGATGCTGATCGTGCTGGCCGCACTCACGTTCGCGCTGCCCGCCCTGATCGGGGAAGAGGGCGCATACACGGTCGGCCAGGAAGTTCCGATCATCGTGCTCACGCCCGTGATCTATGCCTTCTTCCTGTTTAGGCAGATGGGCGCGCAGGCCGACGACTTCCGCGAAGTCGACGAACGACTCACCGGCACCGCGCAAACACCTCGCGAGGGAGCGGAGCCGGTCAAGATTGGGCAGGTGCTCCGCGAGCATCGCCGGGAGGTTGTTACTCGCTTGCTGCTGCTGGTGGTTACCGTGCTTCCCATCGTGCTGCTGTCCCACGACATGGCTGTACTGCTCGACGACGGCTTGGGGCGCCTCGGAGCTCCCGCGGCGCTAGCGGGTGTGCTGATCGCGATGATCGTGTTCCTCCCCGAAGGTCTCACCTCCGTGCGTGCCGCGCTCAGCGGCGAGGTGCAGCGGGTGAGCAACCTCTGCCACGGGGCGCTCGTGTCCACGGTCGGCCTGACGATCCCCGTCGTGCTCATCATCGGCCTGCTCACCAGACAGAAAGTGATCTTGGCCGAGTCGCCCGCGAACCTGCTCTTGCTGGGCGTCACGCTGCTGCTGTCGGTTGCAACGTTCGCCGCCCACAAGGTCACCGCCACACATGGCGCCGCCCACCTCGTCGTGTTCGCCGCCTACGGGATCGTCCTGTTCAGTTGATTCACGGATGCCCGTGCAGCAGTACGGCCATATGGCTGAACTGCCCGGTTTCAGGTGCTGCTCGATTGAGGCCCCGACCTACGGAGGCGCACACTGGACTCCTGCATCGGCTGCTGGTCGGGTGGGAGAACGAGGTGGTTGAGTTCAAGGAGGGCGCCCAGCAGTTTTCCGCGGGCAAGACCGGGGAGTACGTCTCGGCACTGAGCAACGAAGCCAGCCTTCGAGGGCTGACTTCTGGGTGGCTTGTCTTCGGTGTCTCGAACAGCCGTCAAGTCGTCGGCACGGCTCGCCTCCGCAAGGCGGAACTTGTCGGAGAACGCGCACCACGTACAGGTTTCGGGTGAGATCGCGAGTGCCAGTGGGAAGCTGGCGGACTATGTGCGTACGCGACCACAGACGGACGCACACTACACGAGCCTTGTCAGGGACTATCTGCAGCGCAGCGGAAGTGCAACACGTCAGGAGATCGACCTACTGTTACTACCACTGCTGCCCGAGGTACTTTCCGACAGACAGAAGGAGGTCAAGGTCTCCAACCTGCTCAGCAAGCTTCATCGGGAGGGTTCCATCGTCAACACAGGCACTCGGTCTCAACCACGATGGGAGCTTTCATAGAGCAGGTGGCTGCAGGGTGCAGGGTATGAAAGGAAGCGGTCCTTTGGCGAAGCAAAAACCCTTGTCAAAGTGTTTTTGCTTTCATAGGGGCGGTGCAGGAAGAAAGAGAAGCGATGAAGCTCCAGTTCAAGGTGCAGCAGTACCAGACCGACGCCGTCGATGCTGTCGTGGAGGCTTCGCCAACCTCCTCGCCAGGCGGTTCGAGAAAACCGCCCCGTCGTGAAACCGCCGGATCTCACACCGTTTTTCGAACGGACCCGCACGAGCAGCCAGGGTCTGTAATCGAACGCGCGAGGTATAACCCGTACTATGCCTGCGGCTGTGGCCGGCGCTCAGCTGGGTTCCGTGTTGGGATGGGCCGACTTCCGGGCGGTGACGGAGGGAACTCCTAGGCCCCTCTGGCCCGCTACTGAGTGGCGACGCATGGCGATGGATGCGACTGCCGGCCATGATGAAGGGGTGCCCGCCGCGGCGACAGGTGGCGTAGCGCGCCTGGGCTTAACCTCCGGCGTGATGCCGGGTCAGCCCCTAGCGGAGGGTGATATGGCAGCGGTATTACTGGGTTCTTCGAATGCTGACCTTCCATCCGGCCAACCTGTCAAAGGGTGGCGTGAGAGCGCTCTGTCGACGCAAGATTCACCTGTGAACCAGTCGCTGGCTAGGCATTGTGCGATATTGACATCGTGTCGGGGAGTGGAAGGTTGCGCAGTTTGATCGTAATGCTTAGACTCAGGCCCTAACAAGGGGGGGTCAGCAGAGCTGTTATCAGTGCCTGACCCTGGCTTTATCTCGGGGCGAACCCCGTCCCGGTGACCTGGCCTGGGAGGTTCTGCCTGTGTTTGTCAATATCGTCCTGTGGGTCTTTGTCGTGCTTGCCGCAGGTTATCTTTTTGCACTTTCGACATTTACTTTAGTTACTATGCTCTGGGAATGGCGCGAAACCCATTCCTCGTCGCGATCAACTACGCCAGGAGGCCAGCTATCGTTTAGTTTGCTGGCGCCGGCGCGGCATGAAGCGGCGGTATTCGGCGCCACGCTGGACGGCCTGGCAGCCCTCGATCATCCTCAGTACGAGGTGCTCGCCATCGTCGGCCACGACGACCCCGACACGACCCGCGTAGCGCAGGAGGCCGCCGCCCGTCACCCAGGGATAATCCGGGTGATCGTCGACTACCACGAGGAGAAGTCGAAGCCCAAGGCCCTCAACACGGCCTTGCCACACTGCCGTGGGGACGTGATCGGCATTTTCGATGCCGAGGACGTCGTTCACCCTGGGCTGTTGCGAAGAGTGGAGCAAACCATGCTCGCGGACCGCTCCGCCGCCGTCCAGGCTGGGGTGCAGCTGGTGAACTTCTGGTCAAAGTGGTACACGCTCCGCAACACGCTGGAGTACTACTTCTGGTTCCGTAGCCGACTGGCTTTCCAGGCCGAACACAACTTTATTCCCCTGGGTGGCAACACCGTCTTCATGCGACGCCGCGTCGTGAGCGAACTCGGCGGATGGGACCCCGACTGCCTGGCCGAAGACTGCGAGATCGGAGTCCGATTATCAAGTCACGGGCTGCCCGTATCGGTGATTTACGATCCGCAATTAGTCACCCGCGAGGAAGCGCCGATCACCATTAAGCAGTTCATCAGGCAACGCACCCGATGGAACCAAGGATTCATCCAGGTGCTGCGCAAGGGAGAATGGCGACGACTTCCGGGGCGAGCCCAGCGGGCGCTGGCGGTGATCACGCTTTTAACCCCATTCCTGATTGCCTCTTCGGGTCTGCTGCTGTTGCTTTCGGTGGCGTCAATGCTGTTTATCCCACTCCCAGATGGGTGGTCGCTGCTCACCTTCCTGCCGATCCTGCCCATGCTCGCGACGCTCGTCGCCGAATGCGTCGGGCTACACGACCTGGGCCAGGTCGTGGGGCGACGTCCTGGGATCCGCCACTACCTGCTGCTCGTGATCGGCCTGCCGCTGTTCCAGGCGTTGCTCATGTTCGCTGCCGCCCGGGCCTGCTGGCGCATGGCCGCCGGGCGTAACTCTTGGGAGAAGACGAACCATGTCGGAGTGCATCTGACGACTCCGGCCGTCGGTTTGGAAACCGGACGGGTCCAGGAACGGGAGGTCGCGTGAAGACGCCAACGGTTCAGAAGGAACAACTCGCCCTGTCCCAGAGGCTGGCTGAGCTGGAGCCCGACCTATACGAGCGGGTCTCTCAGGAGCCGGTAGCCCAACGCCGCAAACGGCGGCCGTCCCAACGTGTGAAGCGTGACTGGGTGTGGTTGCTGCCGACGCTGATCGGCGCGACCGTATTACACGCCTGGAATATGCTGCGCTCGCCGATGCCGTTCGACGACGAGGGAACCTATATTTCACAGGCGTGGACGCTCGCAACCCAAGGCGAACTGTCGCACTACACCTATTGGTATGACCACCCGCCGCTGGGCTGGATGCTGCTAGCAGTCTGGAACCAGCCGTTCAAGCTCTTTGGCATCGACGAGTGGACCGCCGGGCGGATCGGCATGCTGGCCGTGCATGTGGTGTCGTGCGTGCTGCTATATGCACTGGTTCGACGTTTTGCCGCACCCCGGTGGGCAGCCGCCAGCGCAGTGGCGTTGTTCACGGCGTCGCCGGTGATGTTGCGATGGGGACGCCTGGTGCTGCTGGACAACATCGCCACGCCTTTTCTGCTGGCAGCCTGGTTGCTGGCGCTCGACCGTCGACAGCGACTATCGCGCTTCGCAGTCAGCGCGATCCTGCTGGCCAGCGCGGTGCTGATCAAGGAAACGACCCTGCTGTTTGCCCCGGCGATATTTTGGTCGCTGCTGCAATCGGCCAGATCCCACCGTCGCTACGTGGCGCCAATCTACGTGTGGCTCGTCACCGGCATGGGGCTGGCATACGTGGTCTTCGCCCTCATGAAGAACGAACTATTCGACGGCCCCGGGCACGTGTCCCTGGAATGGGCCTTGCGGTGGCAGCTGATGTCGCGCCAGTCCTCAGGATCAATCTTCGACCCGGCCAGCGATGCATCAAACAAAGTGGAGTCGTGGCTTGAGACAGACGGGATACTGCTCATTGCCGGGGCCGTGGCTGCTTTGTTGCTCGTACGGTGGCGGCGTCTGCGGCCGGTGGCGTTGCTGGTGGTGTTGCTGTGGGGGGTCGTGCTTCGTGGCGGATACCTGCCAGGACCGTATCCCATTAGCCTCATCTGGCCTTCGGCGCTGGCGTTGGTGTTGTGCTCTGCCCGTTTGCTGACCTTGCTGCGTAAATGGCGCGTGAAGCGAATGATCCGTGCGGGAGTGATCGGCGTGCTGGTGGTGGCCGTAGCTGGAATCGCCACCCTGGGTATCAGCAAGAGCCAGACCTACCTCACCGAGGACAAAGTCGCTCAATATCGACAGGCTAAGCAGTGGGTGCTGACTAACACCACACCCGACGACGTCGTGATCGTTGACAACTCCCTGTGGTTTGACCTGGTCACCGCGGGCCGACCCCGTCAGAACATCGTCTGGTACCAGAAACCCAACACCGACACCGAGGTGGACAGTTATCTGGTCAACGGTTGGCGGGACGTGGACTATGTGGTGCTAACCGTTCCACTTGAAAGTACCTATCGCCAACGTGCCACCACCAGCGAAGCCCTGGATAATGCGACGCTCGTGGTGCAGTTCGACGAACTTGCGATCTACCGAGTGAATCACTGAACCATGCCAATGCCGACTGCACCTCACCCAGGATCATGTGCACCTTTCGGCTGTACACGATCCTGGGTGAGGCGGGCCGAAGGGCCCTGACCGGGGAGTTGGTGCCGCGTCGAATGGCGGGTATCTTGAGGGCATGACCGAGCTTCAGATCACCTTCGACGCGGCTGATCCCTTGGCCTTGGGCGAATTCTGGTGCGCTGCCTTGGGTTACGTGCGCCAGGATCCGCCGGAAGAAGCCACGTGGGAGGAGCAATTGCTGGCCTGGGGGATACCGGAGGAACTGTGGAACTCGCGGAATGCCATCGTCGATCCCGCGGGGAAAGGTCCGGGGATCTTCATCCAGCAGGTGCCGGAGCCAAAGGCAGGTAAGAACCGCCTCCACCTAGACCTCAGGGCCGCGCCCGGTTTGACGGGAGACGAACGCATGGCCGCCTTGGAGACCGAATGTGTTCGGCTGACGGCGCTGGGAGCGACCCGCGTCGAACGCCATGAACCGGCCCCGGACAACGCCTTCTGCGGCTGGATCGTCATGCAGGACCCCGAGGGCAACGAGTTCTGCCTCGACTGATCCCATCCGCTTGGCGTGCGACGCTCGGTTTTGGCTGACCCTATTAGGGTTACCTCGGTGGGTGGCGTGGGCCACCCGTGAGGAGAACGCCATGACCTTCGTCAATATCACCGCGCTGACCTACCCCGCTGGGGCAGAGGAGGAAATCGAGCGACGCTTCGCCGCCCGCAAACGGGCCGTCGATGCAGCCGAGGGATTCCAGAGCTTCGAGTTGCTGCGCCCCGCCTTCGGGGAAACCCGCTACTTCGTCGTCACGCGCTGGGATTCCCGCGAGGCCTATGACAAATGGTCGAGTGAGCGAGTCGGCGCTTCGCACGACGACGACAAACGCCGCGGCATGAGCATCGAACTGCTCGGCTTCGACGTCGTGCAGCACGACGAATAACAGCGCTAAGCCGCAGATCCGCGGCGACGGCGTAAGCTCCGGGGCCAAGTCGGGTACTGTCGGAGGGCTTCCCGTCGCCTGCTAGATCGCGGTGATCGGCACCGCCGTGACGTCTTCTGCCAGCGGAAAGGTCCGGTCCGTCTGGCAGATGACGGCCCCGGAGCCCACCTCAAAGTCTTGGAGGGTAGCCAGCGCCGAAAAGTGCCGGATTGCCTCACGCCCGGGCGTGGCGACGCGCTTAATCTCCACCGGGTGCAGCGTGCGCCCATCGCGGATGACAACATCGATTTCTCGCGTGGCCGAATCGCGGTAGAAGAAGATCTGCCGGACGTTCCCGCCGCTGTTCAGGTGAGACTTGATGATTTCGGAGACCACGAACGTCTCGAAGATGGCCCCCGACATGGCTCCGCGTTCGAGCGTCGTGGGCGTGGTCCAACCCAGCAGGTGACACACAAGCCCAGTGTCCATGAAATACAACTTCGGGGTCTTCGATAAGCGCTTCGTGGCATTGCTGAACAAGGGGTGCACTAGGTGAATCAACCCGGACGCTTGCAACACCGAGACCCAGCTCTGGATGGTCTTGACGTCAACACCAACATCGGCAG
>JAUNKK010000113.1 GCA_030532825.1 Propionibacteriaceae bacterium | reverse complement strand
TCCGCGCGGTAGACGCCTACACCCACACTTACACAGCACGGCGATGGTGTCAGAACTATGGATGTGCCGGACAGTTACTAGTTGAGACGAAAGGAGTCAACATGTTTTCTTCTCGTAGGCTGTGGAGTGCATTCATTGCTGGTGCGCTCGCTCTCTCGCTGTGCGTCGGCAACGCGTCGGCGGAGCCGCCGATCAGCGACGAGGACAAAGCAGCAGAAAGTACCGGCCACGAAGTGGATTCTGGCTACGCCAGTTCCCTGGAAGAGGAGGCAGCTTTGGAGCAGGAGACGCTCCCAGAAGAGGTATCCCCGGGCGCCTACCCTTCGCGGGGTAAGCTGATTTCGCGAGTCTACGCCGACGAATCGGTCCCGCCGGGAGCACAGCAGAGCCGTTTCACCCAGGAGTCCCTTGCGGCGCTTCAGACCGAGTTGACCTCGCTCGCTGGCGAAGAAGGCAAGTTCTTCGGGTTCGAATACCACCCGGAGACCGACAGCGTCCACGTCACTGGGAACATCTCGCCCAGCAAGCTACCGGCCAGGCAACTGGAAAATGGCGATCTCACCTTCGAGTACACCACGCAAGGTGGTAGGGACTCCCGACGCGATGACATCACTCCGCACTGGGGTGGGGCCCGCATCACCAGTGGCGGCACGGCCTGCAGTTCCGGATTCATCGTCCAAGACGCAGGGGGCACCAGGTATGCCCTGACAGCAGGTCACTGCGGGGAAGCAGGATCAACATGGAAGTCGGGCAACCACTCATTTGGTACCATGACGAATCGCGCTTCCTTCCCAACTAGGGACTTTGCCCTACTGGGTGGGAGCATCTACGGTACCTATATCTGGATGGGCGACTCCGACGGCATCGGCATGATGACCGGCGCCGCGAAAGATCCCGCCAGGGGTACTGCGTACTGCATTAGTGGCACCACCACTAACGAGAACTGCAACAAGCGAGTCTTCAGCTTAGCCGGCTCCTTCTGCGACCAATCCGGCTGCACCTCTGGCTTGGCCGCATACCAAGGCGGCAAACCCAGCCAGGGCGGCGACTCTGGCGGGCCTTTGGTTCTCAAGAACAACACCACCGGGCGAGTCTATCCTCGGGGCATTCACATCGCCGGAGCTGGTAACGTCGGGTACGCCGAGCGGTGGAGTACCATCAGCCGCTACTTCAACGTCACCGCCGTCATATCATGAGACGATGTGCACTAGCGGGAGCCCTCGCCGCCCTAGTGGCGGCGAGTTGCTCACCCTCACCGCCGCTAACGCTAGACACCGAGGCTCCAAGCGCGCGCAGTGGTTCCCTCGACGCGGACGGCCCGCTGCAGGGCGAGATCGTGGGAGGGCATGCCTGCTTTTGGGTGACCGCTACAGACGGTGGTGTCGTCTCCCTGGTGTGGCCGGAGGCATCCGTGGCCCGTGACAACCCGCTTCGCGTGGAGGACTCCAATGGTCGGGTCATTGCCACGGTCGGCGACGACCCAAGCAGCCTTTCCGGAAACCCCACGACGGAGCCTGGCTGTCGGGCGGACAGCACCCGGTTTATTGTTGGCTAGCCTACTCCCTCGTCCACCCACCTACCTGGGCCGGGTGGGCGGTTGTTATGTCCATCGCTACGCCGATGTGACACAGATAGTTTTACCTTCGAATCCACACCAAGAAGTCCCCTGGGACTGTCGTCAGCCCTTGCCTAGCGGCTCGTGACCGTTGTCTGTGAGATGCGTACTGTTCCGCGTCAGGTTTTCGGCAGGGTTTTCTCGGTGTTGATGTGGGCGGCGACGTCCTCGGCGAACGTCGTGCCCGTGTCATCCCAGCCAGGTACCTTCATGTCGGTGTCCATATTGACGGTACGGCTGTCCAGCCGCTCAGCCTGCTCCACCCCATCAATCTCGGGGCGGTTCGGATCGGTGGCATACCTCGACCCCTGCTCTTCGTGAAGCCGCCCATCCGATTCACTACGGTAGGTGTCCTCCGGATCCCCTTCCAGATGCGCCCGACCGTTCGAGTCGTACTCATAAGGGCGACCGTTGGGGCCATGCGTCGGTTTACCCTCCGGCACCTCAGGACGTGGGCCGCGTTCCGGCCCCACACCCTCCACCTCCCGGACGGCGAGCTCTGCCCCCAGTGGGTTTGGCCAGCAGCGCCGCGGATGCTCTAGACAACATCCGAAATCAAGTGTTAGGTAGCTGTATGCCCCGCCCTATCCTGCACCTCGTCCCCACGCAACCCGGCCTGTCCACTGAGGGCACGGCCCACCGCCTCATCGAAGAGCTCGGCGACCAAGCGACCTGGGTCGACCTCAGCCCGCATTTCGCGGGCGATCCTGTTGGCATCGCCCGCGACCCAGAGGCGGCGCTCTCGGCTGCACTCGACACTGCCCAAGCAGCCGAGGGCGACCTTCTGGTCACCACGGCTCAGCTTCCGGCGGCCCTCCAGCCCGTGACGTTTACGCTGCAGGCCCGGCTAGCAGCCGAGTTAGGCGCCGGCATCGTGCTGGTCGTCGCAGCCCAGGACGATGCCCTAGAGCGGGTCGCGCGGGCCGAGGCCCAGCGAAGCCATGCCGTCGTGGTCGGCACCCGGCTGGCCGGGGGCGACTGGGCCGATTCGACCTGCAACGATGCCAGTGGGTACCGCATTCTGAACGGCACCCTCCCCACCGGGGAAGTCAGCCAACTGCGCGTGGCCGGCGATGAAAGCATCGGCGAGGTCTTGGGGCAGCTGGCCGACAACACCTGCCTGGTCGTTCCCGCCGACCGCGCAGAGCTCCTCGTTGGGCTGACGATCGCTTTCGCCGCTGGGCATCGGCCGCTGCCCAAGGCCGTGCTACTGCTCGGCGAGGTTCCCGAATCGATCCCACGAACTTGGCGCCGATTCGCCCCCGGCATTCCACTAGCCCAAGTGGCGGTGAACACGGAGACATCGCTCACCAGGCAGGTGGTGGAACGCGCCCGCCAAGCCCAGGCGCAGCGCCCCGTGACCCCGCTGTCATTCCAGCGACGGCTACAGGCTGACGCGCAGGCCGTAAACCAGCACATCGTGCTTCCCGAAGGCACCGAACCGCGCATCGTCCGGGCCGCAGCGGAGGTACTGCGGCTGGGCGGCGCCCGGTTGACGCTGCTGGGCAAGCCGGACGCGGTGCGAGAAGTCGCGGCGGCTGAGGGCGTGGATCTCGGGACCGCGGCCATCATTGACCCGGAGACGGATCCGCTGCGGGACCGGTTCGCCGACGAATACGCCGAGCTGCGGGCAAAGAAGGGGGTGACGCGCGAACAGGCCTACGAGCGGGTGGCGGACGTGTCCTATTTCGGCACCATGCTGGTGCGCGACGGCATGGCCGACGGCATGGTGTCGGGGGCCGTCAACACCACGGCGCACACGATTCGTCCCGCCTTCGAGGTGATCAAGACCAAGCCGGGGGTGGCGGTGGTCTCCTCTCTGTTCTTCATGTGTCTTCCCGACCGGGTGCTTGGGTTTGGGGACTGCGCCGTGAATCCAAATCCGACGGCGGAACAGTTGGCTGACATTGCCGCGGCCTCGGCGGTTACGGCAGCGCAGTTCGGGCTAGAGCCGCGGGTCGCGCTGCTGTCCTACTCGACTGGGATCTCCGGCTCGGGTCCAGATGTTGATCTCGTCACCGAAGCAGCTCAGCTGCTCAAGCAGAAAGCTCCCAAGATCTGCGCTGACGGTCCGCTGCAGTTCGACGCAGCCGTGGATGAGACGGTGGGCCGCTCAAAGGCCCCGGACTCCCCCGTCGCCGGGCGCGCCAATGTTCTGATCTTCCCGGACCTTTCAGCCGGGAATGCCGCGTACAAAGCCGTGCAACGGACCGCCGGCGCCCTGGCAATTGGGCCGGTGCTGCAGGGGCTGAACAAGCCCGTCAACGACCTGTCACGCGGGGCTCTCGTGGAGGACATCATCAACACGATCCTCATCACGGCCATTCAGGCCGGCCGCGAGGGCTGACCTCCACCTAACCCGGCAACAAGCTGCTGCTCTTGGGCGGTTGGGCCGAGGCCCTCCGCCGCCGCGACGGGCCGAAATCGCAACATGTCGGCTCGTTCATCGGATGCGCTTGGCTGACTCTCCCGTGGCAGACCTCCGGCAGCAGGGGAGCTTATGGGATCCGGCGGCTGGGCAGCCGCCAGCCCTGAGGGGTTTCGTCGAGCCAGCCCAGCTCGGCTAGTTCCGAGGCGGCGGCCAGCACTTCGGGAATCGTGAGCCCTGAGGCAGTCGCCAGTTGGGCGGCTGTGGCCACCGTCCCAGCTGGGACAGCCTCGCGGACCATTCGAAGTGGCGGCGGCAGCGAATCGATGGGGCGTGTTTCGCCGCGCGCGACCGGTTCGCTGGCAGCCGTCATTGGCCCCAGCAGCGAGATGATGTGCTCCGCTGACTCCACAAGCGTGGCGATGCCATCCCGAATCAGGTGATGGGGCGTGGCGGACAGCGACGAGGTGATCGGTCCGGGGACCGCCATCACCACCCGGCCAAGTTCGGCCGCCCACGAGGCCGTGTTGCGGGCGCCCGAACGCATGCCTGCCTCCACAACAACGGTTCCTCGGCTGAGGGCCGCGATCAAGCGGTTTCTTCCCAGGAAGCTGGCACGGATAGGGCGACGGCCGGGGGCGAGTTCGCTGACAACAACGCCAGTGTCCTGAATGGCATCACGCAAGCCCTGGTGGGTTGCTGGATAGGTCAGATCGATACCCGTGGCCATCACCGCGGCAGTCGGCCGCCCCGCGCCGAGCGCTCCCCGGTGTGCGGCAGCGTCGATACCGAAGGCCAACCCCGACATGACAAGCCAGCCTCCGAAGCTCAGTTCCGCAGCCAGCGCCCCGGCGACGTGCTGCCCGTAACTGCTGGCAGCTCGGGCACCCACGAGCGCCACCGTGCTGGATTCGGCCAGTAGTTCCGCCCTGCCGCTGACCCACAGCCCAAAAGGCAGACCGCCCTGCTCCCCCACCTCACAGCACGCCAGGTCAGCTAGAGCTTCCGGCCACAGCTCGTCTCCTGGAATCAGGAATCGTGCACCAACGCAGCGGGTGGCCTCCTCCAACTCCGCGATATCAATCGCACCGGCGCGCCGCCCGAGACTGGTGCTATCTCCCTGCGCGCGGATGATCTCCCACACCTCCAGCGGACCGTGCTCAGCCACGACGGTGGCGATTCTTGGGTCGGCGGCAATCTGAAGGGCATTCAGCGCCATCCGGGCGCTTCGTTCCGAAATCGCCATCATGCCACCAGGAGGTGTTCGCCCAAACGAAGCTGCATGGCAACTCGCAACGAGGCCACCGAGATCCGGTCCTCACCAGCCAGGTCCGCTATCGTCCAGGCGAGGCGCAGCACTTTATCCACCCCGCGGGTGCTGATGGTGCCGCGTGTGAGGGCCCGTTCGAGCGGAGTGAAGTCCTCGGGCAGCGGCAATTGTCGCCGCAGCCAGGGGCCGGGCACCTCACTGTTGGTCCGCCAAGGGGTTTCCCTCAGGCGCCGGGCCTGCCGTTCCCGCGCCGCCAGCACCCGTTGGGCAATGGCGGCACTGTCCTCGGCCTGGTCGCCATCGCTTCCCAGGAAGGTACGCTGCTGCGGGAACATGTGGTGCTGAATATCGAGGCGATCCCGGACGGGTCCAGAGATGCGTTCCTGATATCTCCTAACCACCATGGGGGCACAGCGACACTCTCGTCCCTGCACTCCAGCGAATCCGCAGGGGCAGGGATTGGCGGCCATCACTAGCTGAAAGTGCGCGGGATAGCGAACCTGGGCGTGGGCGCGCCCGATGCTGACCCAGCCCGATTCGAGCGGGGTCCGCAGCGCATCCAGCACTCGGGCCCCGAACTCCGGGGCCTCGTCAAGGAACAGCACGCCCCGGTGCGCTAGCGACACCGAACCAGGCCGGATCATCCGGGCTCCGCCACCAATGATGGAAGCGAGCGACGACGAATGGTGCGGGTCCGCATACGGCGGTTCCCGTAGCAGGCCGTGGCTGAGGTCAATGCCCGCCAGCGAGTGCAGCGCCGAGACCTCAACGGCTTCCTCACCGTCGAGAGGCGGCAGGATGCTGGTGAGACGCGAGGCCAACATGGTCTTACCCACACCCGGAGCGCCGTGGAGGAACACGTGATGCCTGCCGGCGGCCGCAACCTCCATGATCCAACGCCCCTCGGCATGTCCATGCACATCCCGGAAATCCAGGTGTCGATGGGCTTCCCGCGAAGGTTCCTGGTCCGCGCTCTGGGGCCATTTCCCAAGGGGCGGACGGCCGTTCAGCACCTCCACCAGGTCAAGGAGATGGCCGATGGGCCACGCCTCAATTCCAGGGACGAGCTCGGCTTCCGCCTCCTGGCTGGCCGGCACCAGGGCCTTTTCGAATCCGGCTTTGGCAGCGGCTAGCAGGGCTGGCAGGATCCCGGGAACACGCCGAACGCGGCCATCAAGCCCCAACTCGCCGAGGCACACATATTGGCGCACTGTCTCGCGGACCTCTTCGTTTCGCACTGCTAAAGCCGCGGCCGCGATGGCTAGGTCGTAGTGGGTGCCGGTCTTGGGGAGGTTCGCTGGGGAGAGGTTGATCGTGACCAACCCCGTCGGCCAGGCGAGGCCGGCTCCGGCAACCGCCGCCCGGACCCTTTCCTTGGCCTGGGACAGCGCAGCATCGGGAAGCCCCACCAGGACCGTACGGGGTAGTCCGGAGCCGTCCGCCACCTCCACCTCCACCATGGCCCCGTCGAGTCCGTTGAGGGCCACCGACCAGGCGGCTGCCGTGGTCATGAGTCGATCCCCCTCACGTGCGTCACGATCGGAGTTTCTCCCGGCCGTAATAGCACCCCAATGCCGTCGAGTCTGAGCTTCGGCGCGTACAACCGGTGCTCCGTCAACCACAGGTAGCACAGCTGCCGTAGCTTCTGGCGCTTACGCCAGGTGATGGCCTCTAGGGGGTCACCGAACCCCAGCCCCGAACGGCACTTGACCTCAAGGAACACCAAGGCCTGCGCCTGCGGATCGTAGGCGACGATATCCAGTTCGCCGTCTCGGCAACTCCAGTTTCGTTCCAGGATCTGCCATCCCAGGTCAACGAGATACTCGACTGCCTTGTCTTCACCCAGTTGACCGATCGCTCTCGTCTTGCTTCGCACGACCACAAGACCACCTCCTGCCCTCCACCTTGGGCATCGGAGGTGGTCCACCACCGAC
Organism: Propionibacteriaceae bacterium; assembly: GCA_030532825.1. GTDB lineage: Bacteria > Actinomycetota > Actinomycetes > Propionibacteriales > Propionibacteriaceae > Arachnia. The sequence continues at coordinate 970 of JAUNKK010000113.1, read as the reverse complement.
AATCAGCTGTTTTCCACAGCCGAAGGACGCACGTGCTAGCCCTGGTCGGGGACGGAGAACTCCGAGTGAGCGATCTCCTCAATGGAGACATCCCGAAACGTAAGAACCTTCGCAGACTTCACGAACCGGGCCGGGCGGTACATGTCCCAGACCCAGGCATCACCCATCGACACCTCGTAGTAGACATCTCCGCCCTCGGTGCGCACCTTCAAGTCCACGGCGTTACATAGGTAGAAACGGCGCTCCGTCTCCACGGCGTAGGTGAAGATGCTGACGACATCCTTGTACTCGTGGTAAAGGTCAAGCTCTAGCTTGCTCTCGTACTGTTCCAAGTCTTCCGCGCTCATGGTGCCTCACACTCTAGCCGCCTCGGCCACGCAGGAATAGCTCAGACGATGGATGGGGCTCGGCCCCAGTTCCGCGAGGGCCTGTTTGTGGCTCGCAGTGCAGTAACCCTTGTGTGTCGCTAGCCCGTAGCCCGGGTAGTCGTGTTCGTAAGCGGTCATGATGGCATCCCGCTGGACCTTAGCCACGATGGAGGCGGCGCTCACGCACGCCGCCACCTGGTCGCCTTTCCACACCCCCAACCCGGGAACACCGAGCCCCGAGACTGGGAAACCATCGGTAAGAACGAATCCGGGGCGCACGTCCAGCCGCGCCACCGCGCGCCGCATGCCCTGCAAATCGGCCTCGTGCATACCCAGCGCGTCACACTCGCTGGCCTCCACCCGTATCCACGCCACCGCGACGGCTTGGGCGAAGATCTGTTGGCAAAGGATCTCGCGGCGGGCAGGCCGCAACGCCTTCGAATCCGCCAACCCCGCGATGGGCCAGTTCGGGTCAAGGATCACAGCGGCAGCAACCATGGGACCCGCGCACGCCCCACGTCCCGCCTCATCGGCGCCGGCCACTGGACCGAGTCCCTGCCGCAACAGCAGAGACTCGTAGGAACTCAGCACCCGGGTGGCGC
>JAUNKK010000112.1 GCA_030532825.1 Propionibacteriaceae bacterium | reverse complement strand
GTGTTCTCGATCAGCCGGTCGTAACCGATGACGGCGACGCCTGCGGCCTTGGCCTGTTCTAGCACGTTGCCCAGCTGGGTGCCGTCGACGGGCCCGACGACGATGACCTTCGCGCCCTGTTCGATCATGGACTCAATCTGCTGTTGTTGCTGTGGGACCTTCTGGTCGGCGGTCTGGATCAGCGGGGTGAAGCCGGCGGCCTTCAGCTTCTCGTCGAACATCACCTGGGCTTCTTTCCAGTTTTGGGTGCCCAGCCATGGCAGCGCAACGCCGACGGTGGCGTCAGCTGCGAAGCCGCCCTGTGCGGCGTCGTCGCCGCCGGTGGCGTTGCGGCCGCCGCCGCAGGCGGTCAGCCCGATGGCCGCGACCAGGGCAGCTGCCAAGAACTTGCCTGGCTTGAACTTCATGATGATTCCTTTCGAGGGGATACCCAGCGGTACTGGGCGGTGGTTTCACCCGTCACTTGGCGGCGGGTTCGGTCTTGGTGCGGTTCTTGAACAGCGAACCGAGGATCGATGGCTTGCCCTGCTGCTTGTTGTGGACATCGAAGGCGACCGCGGCCAGCAGTACTAGACCCTTGATGACCTGGGTCTGGTCGGCGCCGACCCCCATGAGCATCAGGCCGTTGTTCAGCACGGCCATCACCAGGCCACCGACGACGGAACCGACGACGGTGCCGATGCCGCCCGAGACGGCTGCGCCGCCGATGAACACGGCCGCGATGGCGTCGAGCTCCCACATGGTGCCGTCAGAGGGGCCCGCGGCGGTGGCGCGGCCGACGAATAGGATGCCGGCGATCGCGGCGAGGAAGGACATGTTCAGCATCACCAGGAAGTAGGTGCGGGAGGTGTTGACGCCAGACAGGGCAGCCGCGGCCTTGTTGCCGCCGACGGCGTAGATGTGGCGCCCGAACCTGGTGCGTTGGGTGATGACGTGGTAGATGATCACCAGCGCCACCAGGATCACCCCGGGAACGGGGAAGGAGGTGCCGGGTCGGCCAGCGCCGAACAGGTAAACGGCAAAGATGATGACGGCAGTGATCGCGACGATTCGGATGACGGGCACGATGAGCGGCATCTCGGAGCCGCGGTCGATGGCGTGCTTGCGGCGGCGCAGCTCGGTCCACGTGAACCAGGCGATGGCGGCGAGGCCGAGCAGCAGCGTCGAGTTGTTGACGCCCGTCGCGCCGGGGCCCCACTCGGGCAGGTAACCGGAGCCCAGGTAGCGGAACTCGGCGGGCACCGCATAGGAGATCGAACCCGACATCCACAGCACCAGCCCGCGGAAGATCATCATGCCGGCCAGGGTGGTGATGAACCCGGGAATACCGATCTTCGCCAGCCAGAATCCGTGCCATGCCCCGACCAGGACACCGGCGAGGAGCCCGAGCAGCAGTGCGGCCTGCCACGCCATGCCGAATTTCGCGACGCTGAGCGCTACCGACATCCCGACGAAACCAGCGACCGAGCCGACGGACAGGTCGATCTGGCCGATGACGATCACCATCACCATGCCGATGGCCAGGATCAGCACGTAGGCATTGCCGGAGATCAGGTTCTGGAAATTGGACGAGGTGATCATCCGCCCGCCCGAGATGACCTGGAAGGCGGCGATGAGAGCCACGAGGGCTAGCACCATCGTGTACTGCTGCAGGTTGCCACCGAAGATCTGCTTGAGGGTTTTCATGGTCTTTCCTTGGTTTCTGACTCAGGCGGGCTGGGAGGATGTGGTGGTCATGCGGCGCATCAGCGATTCCTGATCGGCCTCGGCGGCGGTGAGTTCGCCGGTGATGCTGCCTTCGCAGATCGTGTAGATGCGGTCGCAGATGCCGAGCAACTCGGGCAGTTCCGAGCTGATGACGATCACGCCTTTGCCCTCGTCGGCGAGGGCGTGAATGAGCTTGTAGATCTCGTATTTGGCGCCGACGTCGATGCCACGGGTTGGCTCGTCGAGGATCAGCAGTTTCGGTGAGGGGTACAGCCACTTCGACAGCACCACCTTCTGCTGGTTGCCTCCTGACAGGGTGGCCACCCCGACGTCGACGCTCGGGGTCTTGATCCGCAGATCCTTGCGGAAGCGTTCGGCGACGCTGACCTCCAGGCTGGGCTGCAGCAGGCCGCCACGGACGATGCCCTTCAGGTTCGCTGAGACGATGGTGGCCTTGATGGTGTCCAGGAGGTTGAGGCCCAGCACCTTGCGGTCCTCGGTGACGTAGGCGATGCCGTCGTCGATGGCCTCAGCCACCGTGTGGGGCGCGATGCTTCGGCCATCGAGGATCATTGAGCCGCCGCGCCAGATGCCGTAGGAGCGGCCGAAGATAGAGCGCGCCAGCTCGGTCCGGCCGGCGCCCATGAGGCCTGCGAAGCCGACGACCTCGCCGCGGCGTACGTTGAAGGTGGAACGTTTGCACACCATTCGGCCGACGAGACTCGGGTGCTCAACCTGCCAGTCGCTGACTTCGAACATCACCTCGCCGATCTGGGGGTCGCGGTCGGGGTAGCGGTTGTCGAGGGAGCGGCCGACCATAGCCCGGATGATCCGGTCCTCGTCTACCTGCCCGGCTGTGACGTTATAGGTTTCGACGGTGCGGCCGTCGCGGATGACGGTCACCGCGTCGGAGACGGCCGCGATCTCGTTGAGCTTGTGGGAGATCATGATCTGGGTGATGCCTTTGGCTTTGAGGCCGCGCATCAGGTCTAGGAGGTTCTCGGAGTCGTCTTCGTTGAGCGCGGAGGTGGGTTCGTCGAGGATAAGCAGCCGCACGTCCTTACTGAGGGCCTTTGCGATCTCCACGAGTTGCTGCTGGCCGACGCCAAGAGTCTTGATAGGGGTGTCGGGATCAAGGTCGAGGCCGACTCGTGCCAGCAGGTCGATGGTGCGTTTGCGAGCTTCCTGCCAGTCGATGAGGCCGCCGCGGGTGATCTCGGAACCGAGGAAGATGTTCTCAGTGATGGAGAGTTCGGGGATGAGGGCCAGCTCTTGGTGAATGATGACGATGCCCTGCTCCTCGGAGGACTTGATGCCTGAAAAGCGCATGGGGGCGGTGTTAAAGAAGATGTCGCCGGTGTAGCTGCCGTGGGGATAAATGCCCGAGAGCACCTTCATGAGCGTGGACTTACCGGCTCCGTTCTCACCGCAGATGGCGTGGATGTCGCCGCGCCGCACGGTCATGGTCACCCCATCTAGGGCTTTGACGCCAGGGAACTCCTTGGTGATGTCGAGCATCTCAAGCAGTACTGGACTGTCTTTCATGCGTGTCTCCTTCGACTTGTGGAGTGCTGCTGCCTCGGCTGCGAGGTCCGGCACTCCGGATGGCGAAAACGCTACGACGCTGCGCTCTTGGCGTCAAGACTTAAAGACAAGCGTTATCAAGCTGTGACCAAAGCCAGTGTTCGGTTCGTCTGGTTGTCCCGGGGGTGAGAGGTAAAAATCCTTGTCATATGCGTTTAACTGTGAATTGTCCGGGTTTGGGTTGAATTTCGTAACTAAAAGAAATGTCCATCCCTCCCCGACGCGGTTGATGGGGGCTGGTAGCCTCGCCTTCATGGCTGAAACGGCGGCAGCGCCCGGGTCGCAGGCCTCCCTGCGCGAAGCGAACAGCGCCCGCATCGTTGAAGCTGTGAAGCTTTACGGCAGCATCACCCAAGTTGAGCTGGCCGCAGCGACGGGGCTTTCCCCAGCCACCGTCTCCAACATCGTGCGACGCTTGCTCGCCAGCGGCGTGGTGCAGACCTCGGCTACGACTCGCTCCGGTCGGCGCGCCCAGTCTGTCTCGCTCGTGCGGTCCTCAAAGCTGGCCGCCGGGGTGCACATTGGCCACCGGGCCGCGGCGGTGATCGTCGCGGACCGGTCGAACTCGGTGACGGCGCAGCAGCGGCTGCCGCTGCCCGCTGAGCATCGCCACGACACCACGCTTGACCGGCTGGCCCTGCTGGTGCCGGAGCTCGTCGACCAGGTGGGGGCCGGGCTGGAGGATCTGGCCGCCGTTGGGGTGGCGGTCCCGACAGGGGTAGGTGGCCCGGGACGCGTGGGTTTGCCTGGATGGGAGCACGTTGAGATCCATCAGGTGCTGGCCCGGCGGCTGCGGTGCGAGATCAGCGCCGTGCCCGAGGCTGAGGCGGTGGCAGTGGCGGAATATCGCTTCGGCGCGCTCCGTGGCGTCGGCACCGCCCTCGTGGTACGGGCCGACCATTTTGTCGACGGCTGTGTGTTGCTGGGCGGACGACCCCACCGAGGCAGCGGGGTTGCAGGGGCCCTGGGACATCTTCGAGTCGAGTCGGCTGGACGGATCTGCTGGTGCGGAGCACGTGGGTGCCTCAACACCGTCGTCTCCGGGGAAGCCCTGGCTGAGGATCTGCGGGTTAGCCACGGACCCATGACCCCGAAGGCGATCGTGGCCGCGGCCGGGCGCGGCGATCCGGGATGCCGCCAGGTGCTCGCCGACGCCGGGGCCGCCATCGGGGCGACGGTGGCGGATGCCGCAAGCCTGCTTGGTCTGGAACGTATCGTTGTCGCGGGGGAATTGGCCCGGGCCGACGAGGTGTTCCTGACGCCGATCCGCGACGCCCTGGCTGCGCGCCCCATCCTCGGGGTTGAGCCGGAGGTGAGGCCGTGTGCCTGTCCCGACGCTGAGGCCCGGGGCGCCCTGGCCTTGGCTCATGATGTTGCCGCTCCCGTGGGCGGCGTGGAGGGAGGACCGTGATGGAAACGCTGATCGCCCTCGAGTCGGTATCCAAGTTCTTCGGTGGGGTCGAGGCCTTGCTGGAGGTGGATTTCGAGGTGCACCGCGGGGAGGTGGTCGCCCTCGTGGGCGACAACGCAGCGGGGAAGTCCACCCTGGCAAAGATCCTGGCCGGCATCTACCAGCCCGACGGTGGGTGCATCTTCATGTCTGGCCAGCTCGTGACGATCTCAGACGCCCAGGCTGCCTTCGCGCTCGGCATCGCCAGCGTCTTCCAAGCCAACGCTTTGCCCGAGAATCTGGACGTCGTCTCCAACATCTTCCTGGGCCAAGAACTTGCCACCGGTGGCCTGCTGGACCAGACCCTCATGGAGTCTCGCGCCCGGGACTACTTGGCGCAGCTGGGGGCTCGGATCCCCGACCTGACGGCGCCCCTGCACAACCTGTCTGCGGGGCAGCGGCAGACGGTCGCGATCGCCCGGACGCTCGTATCCCAGCCGCGGCTCGTCGTGCTGGACGAGCCGACGGCGTCGCTGTCGGTCACCCAGACCGCAGAGGTGCTCAACCACATCGAGGGGCTGCGGGAACTCGGGCTCGGGGTGGTGCTGATTTCCCACAACCTCGCCGATGTACGGGCGGTGGCTGACCGGATCGAGGTGTTGCGACACGGCCGCAACAATGGCTCCTTCCATGCCGAGGCCAGCTTCGACGAAGTGCTGGCAGCTATCACCGGGGCTAGCCGAGCTGGCGTGAGGTGACCCCGGGCACGAGCTTCGGGATCCCGCGGCTACGGTTGTCGCAGTCTTGCGACGAACCGGGGGCGGATGTGCCGTCTGGCGGCAAGCTGAAGACACAACAACACATCCCCCAAGGAGTTGACATGAAGACCATGATCATCCGCACCACCCTCGCCGCCGTCGCCGTCGCCAGCCTGGGTCTTGCCGCCTGCCAGGCCGGCGTCGAGGCCGCCCCGAAGGACTCGGGTGGGAACTCTGGTGCCACCACCCCTGCCGGCGAACCGACCTCCAATGTGCAGGTCACGGAGGTCAACGAGCAGGACCGAGACATCTCGGTAACGGCCGACTCTGATGGGGTGAGCGTCGGTCCGGACGGGGTCAGTGTTCCTGGGGTGAGCGTCGGTCCGGACGGGGTCAGTGCACCTGGGGTGAGCGTCGGACCGGACGGGATCACCGCCCCCGGGGTCACCGTCAGCGACGATGGCATCTCGATTGAGGTGCCGAGCGATGCGAACAAGGGCACCTGCGTCGGCGGCAAGGGCGAGGTGAACGCGATGAACTCGATCGTCTCGTTCTCTGGTCATTGCGACGTGATCGAGGTTAAGGCTGCCGGAAGCACCGTTTACGCCGATTCTGTGGGCGAATTGGTCATCCGCGGCATGAACGCCACTGTCTCCGCGAATCAGATCAATTCGGTGGATATCAAGGCTGCCGGTAACCTCGTGGTCGCTGGCGGCGACATCGCCTCCGTTACCATCACCGCAATGAACAACTCAGTTCAGGCGGTTGGTGCCATCACGCACGTGGACGATCGCGGTGCCGGCAACTCCATCACCGCCGGTAGGTGACCTGTCAGTTACCACCCAGCTAAACACACTGATTGAGGAAGCATGAAGTCATCGATCATCCGCACCGCCCTGGCCGCCGCGGCCGTCACCGCCTTGGGACTCGCAGCCTGCTCGTCTGGTGGTGGGGCCACGCCCAGCGGCAATGCGCAGTCCACCACCGTGCAGGGCAGCACCGCGTCAAGCGCCGCGCCGAGCAGCGCACCGGCGGGCGACGCAACGGGCCAAGGGACCACCAGCGCCCCCGCGGCGACTGCTTCGGATGACGACGATGACAGCGACGACCAGCCGTGCGGCGGAAACCCGAACATCACCGAGAACGCCGGCGCCGTGACCCTCACCGGGCACTGTGAAACCATCACGATCTCCGGCAGCTCCAACGTCGTCATCTTCGACTCAGCCGACACCCTGATCATCCAAGGTGACAGCAACAGCGTCACGGGCAAGGACCTGGACAAGGTCGAGATCACCTCGAACCACAGCAGCGTGAACGTCACTGATGACCTGGATGAGGTCAAGGTCACCGGCGACGGCAACACCGTCACTTCCCAGGGCGTCCAGAAGATCGACGACACGGGGTCTGACAACGCCATCGGATGATCAGCGTCTTGGTCGTCGATGACGACCCCATGATTCGCGGCCACCTCGCCCGCCTCCTTGGGCGGGCGGGGTTCGTCGCATTAACGGCCGCCGACGGGGTGGAGGCCCTGGCCATCGCCCAGGAGAAGAACCCTGACCTGATCGTCTTGGACGTTCTGATGCCACGCGCCGACGGACGTGAAGTGCTGGCTCGGCTACGTCGCCGAGGCGACTGGACGCCTGTGATCCTGCTGACCGGGGTGGGGCAATCGGGCACCCGCGCCGACGCCTTGGAGAAGGGCGCCGACGACTACCTCAACAAACCCTTTGATCCGGCGGAGCTGATCGCCCGAATTCGCGCGGTGCTGCGCCGCGGCCAGTTGGGACAGACCTTGGCACACGCGGCCTGCATCGTCGGTGGCGGCCTGGAGCTGGATCGCCTGGCCAAGTCCGTGACGGCTAAAGGACGCGCGGTGCAGCTGACCCCCAAAGCGCTGGCGCTGCTGGAATACCTGATGATCCATCACGGCGAAACCTTCAGCCGAGATCACCTGTTGCAGCAGGTCTGGGGCGTCGAGTTCGCTATCACCACCCGCGCCGTTGATCACCGCGTTGCCGAGCTGCGCAAGGTGCTGGGCGCCCACGGGCTTGAGGTGATAGACACCGTCCAGGGTGTTGGCTACCGCTTCCATCCGGAGGTCAAGGCGGGTTGAAGCGGGTCGGGTGGGCCTGGGGCGTCGCCGCCGTCGGGCTCTTTGTGGGGATAGGCATGTTGGTGGCGGGGGAGACCCGGCTCTTCAGAATTGGCATTGAGCTGTGGGCACTGCCCATCGTCACAGGGGTGGCGGTGCTGCTGCTGACGTTGTGGCTGCGATGGCGGGCGAACCGGGGGCGCCGCGCCGTCGCTGAGGCCACGGAACAGGCACAGGCCGCCGCACGCGAAGCACATCGCACGTTCGTCGGGCGGCTCGACCACGAGCTGAAGAACCCGCTGACTGCATTGCGGATGGGGGTGGTATCCGTGACTGACCCGACGCTGGCGGAGTCGATGCTGGCGCAGGTGGACCGGCTGGCCTCCCTGGTGATGGAGCTACGCAAAATCAGCGAGATCGACTCCTACCCCCTGGCGAACGAGCCCGTCGATGTCGCCGAGGTGACGGCCGAAGTGCTTGAGGCCGTTGTGCCGGAGGACTGGGAGGCGGCGGTCACTTTCCCGCGGGCGCCGCGTCCATTGCCGCCCGTCCGGGGCGACCGGGACCTGGTGTTCCTGGCGCTCTACAACCTGGTTAACAACGCGGTGAAATACTCCGCGCCGGGGGCGACGTTGGAGATCCGGGGGATCGAAGATCGCGGGCATGTCGTCGTCGATGTCTCCGACACGGGCCGCGGCATCCCGGCGGGCGAGGTGGACCAGGTGTGGGGGGAGCTGGCGCGCAGTTCCGAGGT
>JAUNKK010000014.1 GCA_030532825.1 Propionibacteriaceae bacterium | reverse complement strand
TGAAGTTGATTGATTGATCCGCGATTCCGGGAGCAATATAGGGACTCGGAGCAGCCGCTGCGTTGGCGATTCCGAAGGAGGTTGTGGGTCTGGGAAAATGTTGGTGGTTGGGTCTGTGCTGTCGAATCACCATCTTGAGCAGACTGCCGTTCTGATGGGTTATTTGACTGATTTACCTCTTTGGAAAAAGAGACATTCCGAAGCGCCACATATTTATGGATATCGGGAGGAATATTCGAAGCACCCGTAGCTTGCCCCCCGTCCGGATCACTGCGCGATTCATTGATTGTCCACGACGCACGCACCGCCACGCCCTCGACCGCCAAGCGCTGTCGCTGCGCCTCGATGACACCGCCGAGGCGCAGCGGGTTAGTTGAAGGTTGGGCGGGGGGCTGGGCCGTGTTCCAGGTAGTGGTGCATTCTGCGGTGAAAGTCTGGGTAGACGTTCGGTTTGCTGTCGACGTAGTTCGCCAGGTTCAGGCGTTGTCCTGCGGTCTTGCCCATGTATGCGTTCCAGTCGATGCCTGGGTGGGAGAAGATCACATCATAGAAGGGAAATACTTCTGGTTCGCTCATGCGCGGGTTTTCCAGCAGCAACTGCATTGGCACTCCCCATTTGGGGGACCAGAGGTTGATGTCGGCTCCGGCGTCCAGGATTCGTTGCAGTACTGGTGCCTCCGTTTCGAAGTCGTGTATTCTCTCTTGGAACATGATGTGTAGGACGTTGGCCTTGTCGGAAGAGTTCACCCATTCGGCGTCTACTCCGTGATCCAGCATCCAGGTGGCGATCTGAACCCGAGCCACCAGATCCTCGTTTTCCAAAGCTTCTGGCAGAAGATTTCTGCGCCAGTCGATCTGTGGGTTCCGTTCCACGGCCGCGATGAACTCCTCGAGTGTGTCATACCTGGCAGTGCCCGACGGGCTCTTCCCAACCACTCTTTTGATCATCCTGTATCACCTTTCTCTTCGTCAACGCGTGATCGATTCCTTCCCGGATCCTCTACCTGGTAGTTCTTAGGCTCTTGGTATCGACGCAAAAACTCCTCCTCCGGTATTTGTCCGGAAAGATATTCCTCCCTGAGTTTCTTATACTCTTTCCCCGGCATGTGTCCCATGTCCCACAGGCCCTCTCGGGGCTCCCCGGGTTTCCATTCTATCTTACGCCACTTCTGGCCATCTACGTCGTGTAGGTCAGGACCGGTGGCGTCGTCTTTCGTGCGGACCCACATCTCGTCTGGTCCCGGCTCAGGCAGATTGAGTTTTCCATTCCTGATTTGGTCAAGCTGATCGTTTCTTGAGTTGGTCCAGACTTTCTCCACCTGCTCCTTTGCATAAGGCGGACGCTCGTTGGCATACCTGAGGCGGTTCCCCTGGTCATCGTAGCCACGAGAGTTAGCTTCGCCTGTCGGAGCAAATTCTCCGTCCGAGTAGGGATCTGAGGCAAAGCTGCCCCCTTGGAGTCGTGCAGCTTGCCGTTTTTGTCGCGGTATGTACCTGGCGGGTCGTTGGCGTAATGCGGCTTTCCGTCGCCTCGGTCTTGACGCAGGGGTTTGCCATCGTTGTCGTAGCCCGGGTTATTGGGGTCGGGTTCGTGGCCCTTGGGTTGCGTAGTCCCCTCTACTGTGCCGTCGGCTGTGGCTTCGTCGGACTTTGTTGGGGGCGTATCCCCCTTCGGGGTATCGGTGCGTGGTAGGTCCGCGCGGCTCCCGGTGAAGAACTCGTCGAGCTTGTTGCCCAGTTTCTGGAACAAAGTCCGCAACTCGCCCAGCTTCGACACCAGATTCCTAGCGCTCTTTACCAGATTATCCACATTCCGGCCAACACTGCCCATCAGCGACGCGACGCGCGTGGAAATCTGTTCCAGCACCACAGGCAACGCCAAACCCGCGGTACACACCAACTCCACGATATAGGACATCACCGAGCCGATCACCTCGCTGATCGCGTCCCGCACAATATCGTGCACTACCTGCACAATAAACGAGGTGACCTCCAGCGCGGTGCCCATCGCACCAGCCCAGCCACCGGCCCCCTGAATGGCCTTCGCGACGTCCCCAGCAGCCCCTCGATACTGGTCAATCATCTGGCCCGACATGTCCGCCAAGTCAGCGGCCACATAACCATTCATTAACTCAGCGGCAGCCTCCATCTGCCCCTGAATATTCTTCCACGTCCCCGCATGAGCCCGTACCTGATCGGCATCACCAGTCAGCTCCTCTAACCACCCCGTGAACGGCTGCACATGATCCAGCAACCACCCCACACCCATCGCGAACAACGTCCCCAACGGGTCCGATGCCGCCGCCACGCTATCGGCAACGGTAGACACCGCCGCCAGGCCACCAGCAACCCAACTCTTCGAGTCGAGAGCTTCCTTGAGGGCTTCCCCATCCTCTAAAATAAGCGTCCCCGCCAACGGGGTGGTCGTATCCTCCCGTTCAGCTACTAACGGATTCGGCGACATCACCCTCACCCCATCCGCAACGCAATGTTCTTACTGATCCGCGGATTCACATTCGGCGACGAACCCGTCGGAGACGCCAACACCGGATCCCGAGTCGACGAATAGTCCTGCCCAATCCCCTCATCCGTAGTCTCAAAATCCCCAGCGGCCTGCTGCACCTCAGTCGCCAGACGATCCACCGCATCACCCGCCGATGAAACCGTCAACCCCGCCGCGGACTCCGCAACCCATAACGGACTGACAACCAACGGCCCAATCATCATCCCCAACGAACCATCCGTGATACTCGCCTGCCCGCACGCGTCACTAGCCAACGCCACCGCGTCACTCACCTCACCCAAATGAGATGCATGCGACCGCAACCCCTCCGGCGATACCTCGAACCCCGTCACAGCCCACCACCAGGCCGGAAAATCCCACGCCGCGCCACACCCGCACCCGCATCACGGCTCTCAGCCTCATCCTCGACGCCATACATACCCCGCAACCGCTCAACCGACTCATCCCCCTCACCAAACGCCTCCCCGGCCAGCCCCACCACCGCACGGCCCGCATCTTGACGCGCCAACTGATAAGCAGCAATCACAGCATCCCTCACCTCCACCAAGTCGCGCCCCAAATCCAAATCCACCAAACTCCCAGCAGAATCAACCACGACCTCAACCCCATCCCGGCTGCCCCGCCCCCGCACAGCCTCAACCCCCCGGCGAAACTGCGACGCAGACTCCGCCCGTGCCCGCGCAGCATCCATATCAAAACCCAACCGCCTCAAACGCTCTTCAAAGCCATCCATCACGGTCACACCTCCCAGTCGGCTCCCTCCCCGGCGCACTACCTCCCCCACAGGTCACCACCTCACCGACGCGTCATCTCCTAAGGGGTATCGCGGAACTTTTGGCCAAGCCCCTGCTAGGTTGGGATGTGGACTTCAACCGCCGGACTCGGCCCTAACGACGGGGTGGTGCCCGCGGCGAGGACCGTTCCGAAGTGCTGGTGACCTGAGAGCGACCGCCCATGGATCTGAACCACGAGACACCCCAGCCCGCGGATGCCTGGCGGGCGGACCTCCAGGCACTGACCGCGAAAGTCGACGCGATGCAGGCCATGCTGCTGCGCATCGAGACTCAGTTGCGTTCCGGCGGCGCCCCGGCCCCTGCCCCGGAGCCGCCCATGCCCGCCCCGCCGACGCCGCCCCCTTCCCGCACCGCGCCGGTTGCGGCGCCTCAGGAGCCAGTTGCGCCACCACCCGTCGAAGAAACGGCGATACCCGCTATGCTCGATCGGTTCCCCTCCGCCCCACCGGCGCGGCCGAACTTCCTGCAACGCTGGGCGAAAGAGGGCAAGTTAGCCATCTACCTGTTGTCGTTCGCGGCGGCGCTGATGGTGCTGCTCGCGGGCGCGACGGGCCTGGCGCTGGTCTGGAACTCGATTCCGGACGTAGCCAAGGTTTTGGGGGTGGCCGGGGTCGGTCTAGGCCTGGCGGGGCTCGGAACCTGGATGGCGCGCACCGGGGTCAAGTACCAGGCCGCCACCGCCACCGTCATGGGTACTGGCGGCGGGTTGACGATCCTGGCGATTGTCGGGGCGGCTCTGCTGTACCGCATGCTGCCCGCGGTAGTGGCGTTCGCGCTGCTGGCTGCCTGCGCGGCCCTGCTGATCGTCCTGGCCACCTGGACTCGGGTGTACTCGACGGTGGCGGTCGCGGCGTTAGGGGCGGGCATCTCGCTGGGCCTAGCGGCTGGTCACGCTGCCGTGTATCCCGGGGATGCGTTCCTGGCTTTGGTGCTCATGACGCTGCTCGTCGTCATCCTCGGTGTGGTGCTGCGCCTGTGTTCGACGAAGGTCACGCATGACCAGCTCCGCCTGGGGTATGGCGCCGTCGGGCTGGCCCTGACGCTGCTAGCGCTCGCCCTGGCCCCGATGCCCCTCACGGTCGTCGCGCCCGCCGCCATGACGACGGCGTTCCACCTGATGTTGGCGCTGGTTGCGTTCGCGCAGTTCGCGTTGCTGCTCGTGAACCTACCGGAGCGGTTCGGCACCGCGGCCGTGCTCGGCTGGGTGTTGCTGCCGTTGGGGGTGTGGCTGCTCTTCTCTCGATTGGCCGCGAACTACTGGGTGTACGTGCAACCCACTGGGCTTTATCTCATCGTCTTGGTGGCGATCATCGCCGTAGCCGTGGTCATGACGGTCGTTCCGGTGAGTTGGGTGATGCGGCTTCAGGCCTCGTGGTCGTTCACGTGTGCGACGCTGCTGCTGGTGTTCACCATGTTCAACGGCCGCACCGGGCTGCTTTCCGGCGCGCTACTGCTGGTCACCGGTATCGTCGCGATCGCGTTCACGGCGTTGCCTGCGTTGAGGGTTGGCGCCATCCATCACGTGCTGGTTTTCGCCACCTGCCCGCTGGCGACCCTGCTCTTTGGGCCCGGACTCGCCGCTTCCGACCTCGCCTGGCTGTGGCTGAGCGTGGCTCTGGGGGCGACTTTGGCGTTGGGGGTTGAACAGCGGCGGATCGGCGAGGTCGACGCGGCCTTCCGGGAGGTGAATCGGCAGATCCTGCAGTTTGCCGGGCTGATCTTGAGTGCCGTGGCCGTTGGCGCGGTGCCCTGGCTGATCGCTTGGAGCGTCGTCGTGCTGACCCGAGCCGACGGGGCGTGGTGGGTCACCGTTCACTCCGCCGGTTCCCTGGCGATCGCTGGGGTTCTGCTGTTCCTGGGCCTCGGCACGGTTCCGCTCACCGCGCTGGAGTTGTTCACTGGACGGGGCGTCCGGCAGTTCCCGTCGGTGCTGCCTCGCGTCCTCTTTGGCGTCGTGGTTGCCGCCGACTGCGCCATCGCCATGGTCACAGCGGGCCTGTATGCGTTGCCCGGCGTAACGCATACCCTCGTGGTGACGCCCGCGATGGCGGTGCTGACGCTGGCCGCGCTGGGGCAGCTGTACCCGTATGTGCGCAATCACGCGGTGGCGTTGCTGTTCGGGGCAACGGTCAGCCTGTCCCTTGGGGCCGTGACCACGCTGCTCACCCGCGACACCGGGACCAGCCTGCCGCTCACGCTCGTGCTCATGATCTCCGGCGCCCTGACGATGATGCTGGGTTTCAGGACGGGCGCCGTCTACCTGCGCCACTACGGTCTAGCGGTGGTGCTGCTCATGGTGTTCAAGCTGGCCACCTGGGACATCACCACCAACGGCCCGCTGGCGAAGGTGCTGGCCCTGCTGCTGGCCGGCCTGATCTGCTTCGGCTTGTCGCTGCTGTATGCCCGCTTCTCAGCTCAAGCAGCTCAGGACGAAACCCAACAACAGCTCACGGAGGAGTCAGCGACAGGGGAGTAGCGGTCTCAGGCGTCGTTGGCGTTGGTTGAGATACCTGGCCGGCCCTCGTGGACGACCTTGCCCGGGTTGAGGTTGCGGCCCGGGTCGACGCCCTCGAACAGGGTGCGTTGGATGAACACGCCCGCCGGTGAGATGTCCTGGTCCATCCAGGGGGAGTGTTCCTCCCCGACGCCATGGTGATGGGAGACCGTGCCGTGGCAGTCCATGAACGACTGCTGGATGGCGCGTTTGACGTGATCGTAGGTGTCCATGGCGCCGTCGGAGTCGTCGGCGACGGCGAACGTGAAGTACTGGCAGGCCCCCGAATGGTAGGAGTGCGACAGGTGACAAAACACCACGCCCCGCACGCCCCGCTCGTCGAGAGCTCGCTGCGCCGCCGCCACCGTCTTGGTGTGGATCTCCGCCGCGTAGCGCCACGGCGTGGAGGTCTCGGAGACGTCGCAGATCATGCCGTGATCCAGCATGAAGTCACGGATATAGGGGGTGTCGTACTTCTTCTGGTCGTACAGCGTGCCGGGACCCTTGCCGACCCCCATGCCGCCGTTGGCCCGCACGATCTTGGACACGAGGCCCTTCTCGTAGGTGACGTGGTTCGGCGAGCCCTCGAAACCCACGAAGCTCATTGCGATCTGCTCTAGATCCCAGCCTTTGCTGAGCATCACCTTCTGCACGGCCTTGTTCAGCAGCGACGACAGCTTCGACGACTGTTTGCCGTTGGCCATGATGTACTGCGTCTCGATGGCATCGGAAACTCGCGCCATCATCACGGAGGCGTCGGAGCTGATGATCTGCTCACAGGCCTTCAGCCCCGCCTCATAGGTGGGGAAGAAATAGGCCTGGATCTCCCGCACCTCGGGGATGCGATGCACGTTCACCCACGCGGAGGTGATGATCCCCAGCCGACCCTCGGAGCCCAGCACCATCTCGCGGACGCTCGGCCCCGACGACGTCGACGGCAGCGGCCGCAGCGACAGCACCTGGCCGGGCATGACCATCGTGAGGCCGCGGCAAATGTCGGCGATATCGCCGTACTTGTCCGACTGCATTCCCGATGACCGCGTCGCGATCCAGCCACCCAGCGTCGACCACACGAACGAGTCCGGGTGGTGGCCCATCGTCCAGCCGCGGGCCTGCAATTGCTCTTCCATATCGGGGCCGAACACCCCGGCCTCGATATGCGCCAGCCCGGACTGCTCATCGATCTCTAGGACTTTGCGCATCCGCCCCAAGTTCACCGACACCACCTGCCGAATCTCGTCGGGTTCGGCCTCCAGGGAGGCGACGATGTTGGAGCCGCCACCGAACGGAATCACCACCGCGTTGGCTGCGACGACGGCGTCGACGAGCTGTGCCACCTCATCCTGACTGGCGGGATAGACCACCACATCCGGCAGCCGCCCGAAATCACCGGCACGGACCCGCATCAGGTCCCGCACCCCCTTGCCGAAGCCGTGGACCACGCGCGTCTCGTCGTCGGTCTGCACATAGTCTGCCCCGACGATCGTTGCGAGCTGCTGTTTCAGGTCGGCACCCAGTTGCGACGGCGGCACGTCGAGGTCGCTCAGCTGCGGTAGCGGCTTCACCGGGGCGTGGATGTCGACACCCACCAGCCTCTTGACGAAGGGAGCGAACTTCGGCTTGTCGTCGTGGTGATACGACTTGCCCTCCTCGCCCCAGCCCCACCACTTGTGCTGTTTCACGCCGTCGATCATTGATCCTCCTGCTGGTCGGCGATGACCGGGGCCTGGTCAGCCTCGGTGGAAATCTCGGGGTTGCTGGCCTGCGCGATGGCGACGGTGCGTGCGTACTCATCAAGGGTTTTGGCCCCGTAGGCGCGGGCGGTAGTGTCATGCAGTTCCAGAATCTGGCGTCGCATCCGTTCGTTGAACTCGTGGGCGATCTCGCCGGGCATGGGCTTCATGGGCCGCCCGATGACGACGTGCACGATCGGCCGCCCCTTCGGCAGGTGCTTCTGGCTGCTGGGCCAGGCGGCATGCGCCCCGATAAGCGCGACCGGGATAGCCGGCACCTGCCGGGAAATACTCAGCGCTGCCACGCCTGGCTTGAACGGGCCCATCGCGCCGGTGCGGGAGCGGGACCCCTCCGGGTAGATGAGCAGCGGAACGCCCGAATCCAGCAGGGCCGCCGACATACCCCTGACATTGCCCTTTTTGCCGCCCCGGGTCTCGCGGCCGCGGTCGATGGGGTAGCCGTTGAAGAACAGCGACATGGGGCCGGTCTTCCACCACTTGTCGTAGAAGTAGTCGCGGGCAGCCCCAGCGGCCAGGTACTTTGAGATCCGGTTGGGCAGGGCCCCGTAGATCAGGGGCGTGTCGAGGTGCGACGAGTGGTTCGCGAACACCACGCATGGCCCCTCGAAACCGTCGAGGTTCGCCTTGCCGTGAACATGGACCCGCAACAGCCGCCACATCGTCGGTTTTAGCAGCAGCATCTGCGCGGCTTGGCGGGCCGAGGCGGAGGTCTTTGAGGAGTATTTGCCGTATTTCGGGGCTTTTGCCATGTCTCAGCGGCCCTTCCGACGGCTGGCCGACAGCTTGCGAGAAAACCAGCGAATGAAGCCGCGCGGTCCGTGGTCCGCGACGAACATCGCTGCCTTCCACTTGAAGGTGGGTATCGACTCCACTTTCCCGCGGGTCACGTCCGCCAAACATTCGCGCACCAACTGGTGCGCGTCGATCCACACAAAATCGGGCAGATTTGCGCTGATGCCGGCGCGCTGGTGGAATTCGGTGCGCACCCAGCCGGGCAGCAGCGCCGTCACAGTAACGCCGGTGCCCCGCAACTCCAGCGCCAGGCTTGCCGACCACGTCCTGGCCCATGCTTTGATGGCGGAGTAGTTGCCCGCGAAGATCGCCGCCGACGACGAGGCAACGTTGATGATCCGCCCGAAGCCCCGGGCCTTCATAGCGCGCCCGGCAGCTCCGCCCAGGATCAGCATGGCCGTGCACATCACGTCGATGGCGCGCTCGTGCAGCTCCAGTTCATCGGCGTCGAGCAGCGAGGAGTGCAGGCCGAAGCCGGCGTTGTTGACGAGCGTGTCGACGGGGTTGGCGTCGGCCTCTAGGCGGGCTGCGACCCGCAACACGTCGGTGCGGACCGACAGGTCGGCCGACAGTACCTCGACATCGACGCCGTGCACCTGGCTGAGTTCGGTGGCGACCTGCTGCAGGCGGGCCTCATCGCGGGCCACGAGCACGAGATCTAAGCCCCGGGCAGCCAGTTCCTGGGCGAACGCGTTACCGATGCCAGCGGTGGCTCCCGTGATCAAAGCTCGTGCCATGGAAGCAACGGTATCCCCACCCGCCCCAACGCGGAAATGATGCGCCGGGGGCTCGTCGGTTTCCCACAAGCACCGGGAGCCTGGGTTGGAGGTTCGTCACGGGCAGCGGCGCGACGCCGCATCCCCGTTTTGTCGCCCGGACAGGCGAGGCTAGGCCGTCTCGTTGAGGAGGGAGGCTGCCGCGCGGCGAGCCGGGAGCGTTCGGTCCACCTGAGCGTTGGTGGGGGCGTTGCAGATGCCGAACGGCACATGCACCGACGGGGTACGACCAGCCGCCTGGTCCAGGTGGCGACGCTGATCGTCGAAGAACAGGTGCGGGCGCAGCACCTCAAGCACCGGGGCCTTCTCGCGGCCCCCCAGGAAGAAGGCGTCGTCCACCCGCAATCCCCAGACCCGCAGGCTGTTGATCGCTCGTTCGTGGGCGGGGGCGGAGCGGGCCGTCACGAGGGCCACCCGCAACTGCCGTTGGTACTCCGGGTCCCGGGCGGCTCGGTCCGCTTCGACGGCCTGGATCTGGTTCAATCCCTCCAGGAAACCCGCCAACGGTCCGGGTGTCAGCGGCACCTGCGCCAATTCGGCTTCGCGGATGGCGTAGCGGCCCAGCCCCTGGGTCTGAAAGACCCGCTCGGCCGAGTCATCGGCCAACACACCGTCGAAATCGAACGCGACCAGCAGCCCCTCGCCCCGGTCTTCGACGGCCCCTCCACTCAGGACTGTTCCCGCCGGGTGGCCGTCCGCCACCGCGTCGGCCACATCCTGGGGGTTCGCGGACAGGAATAGCGACATCCCCAGTGCCGGTATGAACTCGAACGGCGAAAGACCTTCCCGGAATACGGCGCGCGTGATGGGCAGTCCGGCCGCCTCAATGGAGCGCATCACCCGCAGCCCCGTGTCGGCGCTGTTGCGGGACAGCACGATGACGTCGACGGCGTCGGCCACCACATCGTTGAGGGCCAGCAGCCGCCGCAGGAACGGCTGGGCGGGCCCGGGCCGGAGAGGACGGTTCAGGTTGTCTTGCTGATACTGGCGGTAGGCCTCGACGCCGTACTGCTGAAACACCTGGTGCGACTCGCTGAGATCGAACAGCGCGCTGCTGGCCACTCCGACACTCAGCAGCGCCATGATCAACCTCCAGGAACAACAGCGGGCGGAGCCAGACTACTCCGGCCCCGCCCAGCGAGCGGCTGAGATTAACCCACTACTACTTGGCTCTGATGACGCGGAGGGTGTCCTGGGCCATGGCGAGTTCCTCGTTGGTTGGCACCACCAGCACCTTCACCGGGGATTCGGGGGTTGAGATGGTGCGTGGCTCCTTGGCGCGAACCGCGTTAGCTTCCTCGTCGAGGATGAAGCCCAGGTTCCGCAGTCGACGGACAGCCCCGCCCCGCACCGTCGAGCCGTTCTCGCCGATACCGGCGGTGAACACCAGCGCATCCACCCCGCCCAGCACCGCGATGTAGGCGCCGATGTAGCTGATGAGACGGTGGATGTAGACGTCCATGGCCAGCTTCGCCTGCTCGTTACCGGCGTCGATCTGGTCATCCACGTCCCGCATGTCGGTGAAACCACACAGCCCGCCCATGCCCGACTTCTTGTTCAGCAGGTCGTCGATCTCCTCCGGCGAGTAGCCCTTGTCGCCTAGGAACTTGAACAAGCCCGGGTCGATGTTCCCGGAGCGGGTGCCCATCACGAGGCCCTCCAGCGGCGTCAACCCCATCGAGGTATCCACGGCGACGCCCCCAGCCACGGCGGAAATCGAGGCGCCGTTGCCCAGGTGGCACACGATCAGCTTCAGTTCTTCGATGGGGCGGCCCAGGAACTCCGCGGCCTTCTTCGACACGTAGCTGTGCGAGGTGCCATGGAAACCGTAGCGGCGGATCCCAAACTTCTCGGCTACCTCGCGGTCGATGGCGTAGGTGTAGGCCTCCGGCGGCAGCGTCGAGAAGAACGCCGTGTCGAAGATCCCGACGTGCGGGACGTCCGGCAGCAACGCCATAGCGGCCTCGATGCCGGCGATGCCGGGGGGATTATGCAGGGGAGCCAGGCCGGACAACTCCACAAGCTTCGCGATCACCTCGTCGGTGATGAGCGTGGACTCGCGGAACGTCGACCCACCGTGCACGGTGCGGTGGCCGACGGCCTGCACCCCGTCGAGCGACGGCCCGTACTTCTCGAACGCCGCGACCACCTCCGCGAAGGCGACGGTGTGATTCGGGAAGGGCTTTTCGACGACGAACTCCTCCCCGCCGACCTCATGCTTCAGCTTCCCCTGGTCCTGCCCGATGCGCTCCACGATGCCGACCGCCAGCGCCGTCGCGGCCTCGGGGTCAAACAACTGGTACTTCATGGACGAGGAGCCGCAGTTGAGCAGCAGGATGTGTTTGGACACGTAATCTTCCTTGAGTTGTGTGAGGGACCGTCAGTTCGTCTGGGCTTGGATAGCGGTGATGACGATGGTCGAGACGATATCGTCCACCAGCGCCCCGCGCGACAAGTCGTTGACCGGCTTGCGCAGCCCTTGCAGCGCCGGGCCGATCGCGATGGCGCCGGAGGTACGCTGCACAGCTTTGTAGGTGTTGTTGCCGGTGTTCAGGTCGGGGAAGATGAACACCGACGCCCGCCCAGCGACGGGGGAACCGGGCATCTTCTTTGCCGCAACGACCTCGTCGACGGCGGCGTCGAACTGAATCGGGCCCTCCACCTTGATGTCGGGGGCCTTCTCCCGGACGATGCGCGTGGCCTCCCGAACTTTGTCGACGTCGGCGCCGAAACCCGAATCGCCTGTCGAGTAGGACAGCATCGCCACGCGCGGTTCAATGCCGAAGCTGGTGGCGGTCTGGGCCGAGGAGATGGCGATGTCGGCCAGCTGCTCGGGCGTCGGGTCGGGGTTGACGGCGCAGTCGGCGTACACCACGACGCGGTTGCTCATGGCCATCAGGAACGCGCCCGAGACCACTGACACGCCCGGTTTCGTCTTCACGAACTCCAGAGACGGGCGGATGGTGTTGGCGGTGGTGTTGACGGCGCCAGAGACCATGCCGTCGGCCATACCCAGATGCACCATCATCGTGCCGAAATAGGACAGATCGGTCAGCTTCTCGCGGGCCTGCTCCAGCGTGACGCCCTTGTGGGCGCGCAGCTTCGCATACTCTGCGGCGAAGCGCTCCAGCAGCTCGGGGTCGCGGGGATCAACGACGGTGGCCTTCGTCAGGTTGATGCCCAGCTCGGCGGCCCGTCGGGAAATCGCACTCGGGTCACCCAGCAGGGTGATTTCAGCCACGCCGCGGTGCAGCACGACGCTGGCGGCGGTCAGAATCCGGTCATCAGTGGACTCGGGCAGCACGATGCGCCGCTGTTGGGCGCGGGCCATCTGCATCAACTGATGCTCGAACATTGATGGGGTGCGGATCTGCGAGCGGGGCAGGTCGATGGCGGCCATCAGCTTGGCCTCGTCAACATGCCGGTCGAACAGCGCACGCGCCACCTCGACTTTGCGGGCCGACCCCGTCGCCACGCCCTTGACCTCGCTGAGCATGGTGGCGGTGGTGAGGGTGTCGTGGTCGGTGGCGCCGATCGGCAGGTCCACCTCCGAGTCGCTGAGCAGCGTCGCCACGGTTTCCGGCACCTCGAAACCACCAGTCAGTATCAGCGACGCCAACGGCCCATACTTCGCGGAGCGGTGCGCCATGATGAGGGCAGGCAGCAGGTCCAGACGGTCAGCTGGGACGATGACCGTCCCCTCCGGCTGCAGCCGCGGAAGTAGGTTCGGCAGCGTCATGCCGGCGATGATGGTCACCAGCGACTCGCGGCTCAGGCTCTCCTGCTTGCCGCGCCACAGCGTCGCACCAGCAGCATCGAAGAACTGGCCGACCGACGGGGCCTCAAGCAGCGGGTCCTCCGGCAGCACGAACACGGCGACATCCCGGACCTCGCGTAGGGCTTTCGCGAGTTCTTCCTCCGCGCCTGGGTTGGCCCAGTTCGCGACCAGCGCGACGACAGTATTGTGACGGGCCTCGTAGGCTTCGACGGCCTCCTCCGCCATGCGTCGCACCTCGTCGGCCGAGCGGTCCGTCGCACGGCACACATGGATGACGGGCGCGTTGAGGTTGGCGGCGATGATGGCGTTGTGGTCCAGCTCCGTGCTGGAACTGAGGTCGGCGAAGTCGGAGCCGAGGATCACCACGGCTTCATGCTTCTCCGCGAGCGCCGAGTACTTGGCGACGATGGTGTCGATGGCCGCGTCCGGGTCCTCCGCCCACTGCTCGTAGGAGACACCGACGCTGTCCTCGTAAGACTGGCGGGTCCGGGCATCTGCGGCAAGGATGGCCTGCGTGATGCCGTCGTTGTCCAGCGTGGGCACCAATGGCCGGAAGAAGCCCACGGATCGAACTTGGCGGGCGAAGAGTTCGAGCACCCCTAAGGCGATGGCGCTCTTGCCGACTTGCCACTCCGCTGAAGCAATGTAAACGCACTTGGTCACCCCCCTAGCCTAACGTGTGCGAATGAGAATATTCGCCGGGGGGAACAGCT
The DNA here is from genome assembly GCA_030532825.1 of Propionibacteriaceae bacterium. Taxonomy (GTDB): domain Bacteria; phylum Actinomycetota; class Actinomycetes; order Propionibacteriales; family Propionibacteriaceae; genus Arachnia. The sequence continues at coordinate 37,528 of JAUNKK010000014.1, read as the reverse complement.
GGTAACGAAAACCCGAGGGGGCGTCGCATGGGGCGCCTGGCTCCGGTAGCGTGACTCAGTGCTGACGAACCGGCACAGTGTCCGGGGGTGTTTCCGAAAGGAAGGCGATGACGCGCACTGAGACCGATCTCCTGGGGTCCCGGGAGGTGCCCGATGATGCGTGGTATGGGATCCACACATTACGGGCCATGGAGAACTTCCCGATCTCCGGGATCACCGTCAACTCCATCCCGGAGCTCATCCGGGGCATGGTGCAGGTGAAGAAGGCGGCGGCACTGGCGAATCGGGAACTGCGGGTGCTGCCGGGCTGGATCGCACGCGCCATTGTCCAGGCCTGTGACGAGGTGCTGGAGAAAGGGCGTTGCTTCGACCAATTCCCGATTGATGTGTTTCAGGGCGGGGCGGGCACCTCGCTGAACATGAACACCAACGAGGTGCTGGCCAACCTGGCGCTGGAGCATCTGGGATTCACGAAGGGCCGCTACGACATCGTCGATCCGAACGACCACGTCAACCGTAGCCAATCCACGAATGATGCCTACCCGACGGGGTTCCGGGTCGCCCTGGACCGAATGTTTGAGCGGCTGGCGAAAGCCGTCGAGGAGTTGTCCGACGCCTTCGACGAGAAGGGCGAGGAATTTCACGACATCATCAAACTGGGACGCACCCAGATGCAGGATGCCGTGCCCATGACGCTGGGCCAGGAGTTCACGGCCTTCTCCGTGAACCTGGACGAGGAACTGAAGCAGCTCGACTATGCCCGTTCGCTGCTGCTGGAGGTGAACCTGGGTGCGACGGCCATTGGGACGGGGTTGAACACCCCCGACGGCTACCGGCAACTCGCTGTGGAGAACCTGGCGCAGATCACGGGCCGCCCGTTCACGCCCGCGGTCGATCTGATTGAGGCCACGTCCGATACCGGCGCTTACGTGATGGCCCACGCTGCGTGCAAGCGCCTGGCTGGGAAGCTATCGAAGATCTGCAACGACCTGCGGCTGCTCAGCTCGGGGCCGCGGGCGGGGTTAAACGAAATCAACTTGCCGCGGCAGCAGGCCGGTAGTTCGATCATGCCGGCGAAAGTCAACCCGGTCATCCCGGAAGTGGTGAACCAGATCACATTCAAGGTGCGTGGCAACGACCTGACCGTCGGGTTGGGCGCCGAGGCGGGCCAGTTGCAGCTCAACGCGATGGAACCGGTGATCGCGCAGGCGCTGTTCGAGTCGATTGGCCTGCTGATCGCGGGCTGCGACGTGTTGCGGACTCGCTGCGTCACCGGAATCACCGCCAATCGGGAGGTGTGTGAGCGCTACGTGCGCGAGTCGATCTCGATGGTTACGCTCCTCAACGACCACATTGGGCACCGCGCTGGTGACGAGGTCGGCAAGGAGGCCGCCGCCACGGGGCGTTCGATTCGGGAGATCGTCATCGAGAAGGGGCTGCTGGACGAGGGGACAGTGGATCGCCTGCTGTCGATCAAGAATCTCATCCGGAACAAGAAGCTGCCGAGGTTGTGACTTCGCGTTTGGGTGGCACTATGAGGTGGCGCAACGGGTTGCTGCTGGCGGCGCTGTCGCTGTTCGTCCTGCCCTGGGCGGTGTCCGCCGTCAATGCGGCTTGGGGTGCGCTGGCGACGGTGGCGCTGTTGGTTCCGCTGTGGTGGCGGCAGACGCATGCTGATCTGGTTCTTGGCTGGCTGATCTTGCTGGGCGGTGGTCAGCTGCTGTTGGGCTTGCCGCCATCGACGCACAACGTCACCTACCTGGTCGGGCTGTATTCGGTGGCCGCGTATGGGCGGCCTCGGCTGCGGTGGCTCTGGCTGACGGTCACGCTGGTGGGGGCGCTGGTGGGCGCGGTGGTGATGACTCGCGACGAGTGGGGCAAGGTCAGCGCCGCGACCGTCGTTTCCGATTCTGTGGTGAGCGCGGCCTTCCTCGTCGCCATGGCCGTCCTGGCCTGGGGAGTCGGCCGCTACGTCGACCAGCACCGTCGGCTGGTACAAAGTCAGGAGCGGCAGGCCGAGCAGCAGGTGCGGTTGGCGTTGGCGTCTCAGCGCCAGGAACTGGCCCGGGACGTCCACGACATCGTGGGGCATGCGCTGGCTTTGATCGCCGTGCAGGCGGAGAGCGCCCGCTACCTGGCTGAGGCGCCGGAGGAGGAGATTGCTCTCACTCCGGCGGACCGGCTGGCGGAGACCAGCCGCACGCTGACTGACATCCGACGGCTGGCCCGGGAGGCGCTGGCTGAGACCCGCACCTTGACGGCAGAACTGGCGCGCGACGGTGAAATTGCCCCCGTGCCGGGGCTAGGCGATATTACGTCGTTGGTCGAGCGGTGCCGTGATAGCGGCCTGCGGGTCGACTACACCCCCGTCGCGCCGGAGGTGGGGGCGTCGCTGAGACAGTCGGGCGAGCTGGCCCTCTACCGCGTGGCGCAGGAGGCCCTGACCAACATCATCAAGCACGCCCCCAAGGCAGCGGCGACCGTCGTCGTGACAGAAGACGAAGAAGGCGTGGCCGTACGCGTCAGCAACGAGGTCAACGGCCCGGTGGCGCCCGGAAACGGAACCGGGCTGGCAGGGCTGCGACGCCGGGTCACCGGGGCGGACGGCCAATTCAGCGCCGGCGTCGTGGGGAACCGGTTCGAGGTGGAGGCGTGGGTGCCGAGGAGGAAGCCATGACGATCCGAGTCCTGCTGGCTGACGATCAGGCGATGGTGCGCGCCGGGTTTGGTGCCATCATTCGTGCCCAGCGCGACATGAGCGTCGTCGGGGAGGCCAGCAACGGCGCCGAGGCGGTGGACTGGGCGCTCCGGCTCCGCCCCGACGTGATCCTGATGGATGTGCGAATGCCGGTGCTCGACGGCATCCAGGCGACTCGCCAGATCGTGGCGCGCACGCCCGGGTGCAAGCTGCTGGTACTGACCACTTTTGACCGCGACGAGTACGTCTGGGACTCCCTCGCGGCCGGCGCGAGTGGCTTTCTGCTGAAAGACGCGGACGCGGGTGAACTGCTGCGGAGCATCCGGGCCGTGCACGCGGGAGACGCGGTGCTGGCGCCGACGGCTGCCCGGCGGCTGGTGGAGCGGTTGCGCCCGGCCACGGCGTCGCCCCGGATCGTGGGGAAGACCGCCCAACAGCTGGAGCTGCTGTCCGAACGGGAACGGGAGGTGATCGCCAAGGTGGCCTCGGGGCTGACGAACCGGGAGATCGCGGCGAGCCTCAGCCTGGCGGAGTCGACGGTGAAGACCCACCTGAATCGGATCCTGGCGAAACTGGAGATTCGGGACCGGGTAGGTCTGGTGATCTTCGCCTACGATGCGGGGCTGGCGAGTCCGCAGCGGCTTCCCCGACAGGAATCCTTCCCCGGCGATTAATCCCGTGGGTGGAACTTCAGCCGACCGGTTCCACTGCCGGTTGGGATCCGGGCCCGCGGCCCTGGCAGACGGTCAGGGCGGGAAGCGAGGCTTGAGTCATGACACGGCTAACGACACGATTCCGATTCCTCGACACCCTGCGTGGCTTCGCCATCGCGGGCATCCTGCTGGTGAACATCAAGGACATCACCAGATACGGCGGTGAGGTGCTGAACCCCACCCTGGCCCAGGCCCCCATCCAGCAGGGGCTGAATTACCTGGTGGGAGGCCGGTTCGTTCCCATCTTCGAGCTGATGTTCGGGGCGAGCCTGGCGTTCATCGCGGCCTCTGCCCGGCGGCGTGGGAAGCGCCCGGCAGCGACGTTGCTGCTTCGGTTGGTGGCGCTGTTCGCGATTGGTGTGGCACACACCCTCGTCTACCCGGGAGAGGTCCTGAAACCGTATGCCATCGTCGGCCTGCTCTGCCTGCCACTCGTGGTGTGGGCGCCCCGTTGGGTGCTGCTGGCGCTCGGCGTAGCCGGCACTGGCGTGGCGTATGGGATGTTCGGCGGCGGGGTGGCAGGTACGCCGGGGCTATTCCTACTCGGCGCCGCGGCGGTGATGTTCGGCGTCCCCGAGCGTTTGGAGCGCCCCAACTGGATCGTGTGGCTGGCGACGGGGGCGCTGGCGGTGGCGACCGTGCCGGCGCTGCTGGCCCAGGCCAGCGTCCCTGGGGACCCGCGGTTCAGTGATGAGGGCAGCCTCGCCGGCGGTGTGATGGCCCTGCTGTACATCGGTGTGCTGGCGCTGCTGTTCGCCTCCCCTGCGCAGCGCCTCCTCTGCGCGTTCTTCGAGCCCCTGGGGTGCATGGCGCTGACGAACTACGTGACCGCCAGTTTCATCGTCGTCCCGATCGGCTTGCAGCTGGACTGGGCACATCAGACCGACCTGCTGCCGACCATGCTCACGGCGGTCGGTGTGCTGGTGGTGCAGTCGGTGCTGTCGAGGGTGTGGCTGGCGTGCTTCCGCTACGGCCCGATCGAGTGGGTGTGGCGCTGCATCACCTGGTGGGAGCTGGTGCCGCTGCGGCGCGTGTCGACTGCTCCTGATCGTGGAATCAGGTGCGGCCTGTCGGATCACGTCGTTTCACAGGATAACCTGACCACCAGATATACAGGCCTAAGAGGCTAGTCCCAGCTGCTAGACCAACCGCCCACCAGGGGAATCTTGGGAGTTCTGGAGCCTGACCAGCGGCATCCAGGACTCCCGTTGGCGTGGGTAGGATGCGTTCTCCGATCACGAGGATGCGATGGGTGTTGATGCCCAGGGGCGTGCAGGTCACCAGGGTGATGAGGTCGCGCCCCTCCGCCACTTTCAAGGGTTCCGTATCGGACGGCGCCACCACCTGTGTTTCGACGACCTGGTAGGCGAGCACCTCCCCGAAGACCTCGACGGTGAAGGTATCGCCCACGGCGACCCGGTCCAGGTGGGTGAACATCTCAGCCTGAGCGAGGCCGCGGTGCCCCGTGAGTACCGCGTGCGTGCTGGCTCCGCCCACTGGGAGAGAGGTTCCTTCAAGATGTCCGATACCCATGAGGAGGGTCGCGTCCGCGGTGCCGTGATAGACGGGCAGGTCAAGGTCAATGGAAGGGATCTTCAACCGGGCCATGAGGCCATCCGACGTGGCCCGCAGGATGGAGTCGTAGTCGAGTGAGTCATCGGCGATGGCCCCAGCGCCCGTCGGAATGTTGGTGTCCGCCTCCAGGACGGCGCCGGCGTTGAGGGCGTCGTTGTAGGCGCGTGCCTGGGCCAACTGCTCTGCAGGCGGGGGATTCGCCGCCGTGACGCTATCCTCGTATCCGGTGACGATCTGTGACTGGTTGTACTGGGAGATCCAGCTTGCGATGGATGGGTAGGTCAGCACAGCCATGCCAATGGACGCGATGATGGCGGGTACAAGCGAGGCCCACGAGAAGCGCCATGCGCTTGTAGGCCGCTGTGTAGCGGCATGCGAAGCCATTCTTTCAGCCCTCCTTACCCACAGTGTGGTGGAAAGGCGCAGCGGCCTCTCCACCACACTGCTTCGTGGTCAAGCCCCAGGCTTAAGCCGGGCCTGGACGACGTTTCACTCCGCAGCGATCCTCCGCTTACGCGAGCGGATGATCGCGACAGCGATACCAGCGATGACCAGGAGGGAAATGCCGCCGGCAGTCATAAGCAGCTGACTGGCGGCGCCGGTCATCGGAAGACCAGGCACCCGCTCCTTGGTGTTCGGGATTGTCGCGTCGTAGGCAGTCGCGGTTTCCGTTTGGCCGATCTTGACAGTGAGCGGGGTTTCGGGGTCGGGCGGCAGAACGAAACCTGCTGGGGCAGTGGTTTCCACCAGGACGTAGCATCGGTGGTCCGCATTGACTGGAGCATTCTTCGAATCAGAGACGAAGAGCCCGGCAATCGACACAACACCATTCGCTCCCGATGTGAAGGTCGTCTGGCCCGCTACCTGGATGGGGGTGCCGGTTCGCTGCGCAGTAGAGCAGTCCGCGGCATAGGGATCCTGAGCTTCGTACACCTGGAAAGTTGCGCCTTGCAGGCCCTTGTCCTGCTTATTTGCGTCGACCTTGAGGACTTGGACGTCACCCCAGTGAGTGACCACCTCGGGGCTCTCCGGGGGGTTCGGCGGAATCGGAGGGGTCGGGGGCTCATTCGGCGGGGGAGTGGTGGCGTACTCGGTGTCGGTGATGAGCTGGGCCTTGTTCTTGATGCTGCCATCGCCAATCGAGGACACGGTGCCCTGGAAGAAGACCTGGACTTCTGCGCCCGGTGCGTTCTTGAGGGCGGTTAGACCCGCCCGCGTGAAGTTCACCATGACAGTGTTCTGGTCAACCACGACGTTGTATTCGACGCCTGGTGTTAGCACGTTCCCGCCGAGGGTGACCTTGGAGGCACTCACATTGGTGAAGCGGGCATCCATGACGTCCTTGACCTGGTAGTACTTGAAGTAGGATGCGGCGTCCAGGGTAGGAACGATGGTCGTCACCGGGAAGGTGACGACGGAGCCGAGGCCGTAGCCATTTTGCGCCTGCGGATCAACTGTCTTGTCGATTGAGACCTCTTCGTTCTTCGGGTAGACATTGACGTTGTAGAGCCAGTTACCCTCTCCGCCGTTGGCGGTGTTGGGGTAGGGGATCGTCACGACGAAAGGCTTCGCCTTCTGAACGATGTTGGAGGGTGCTTTGGTTTCGCACACGAGGTACGCCTTGACGGGTAGTCCGGCGATGGTAGCGATACCGCCCCCCGCGGTCGTGGCCTCGCCTGCGGAGCCGCCGAGGACCTGTCCAGTGAGTGTCGGGTTCGCCGGGTCAGCGCAGGAATCATCGGGAACCTGCAGCGTCGACAAGGTGGTCCAGTCCGCTGCCTTTGAGAGGTCCAAGCTGGTGATTGGGTAGGCGGCGAAAGTCACGTTGTCAACGGGTTTCGTCCCCTCCCGTCCGCTGCCGTCTGGCTTGCCCTCGGTTCCATCGCCGTTGAGATGTTTGTGAACAATGATCGACCCTGTTGCCTGCTGATCAATGTTTCCATAGGGCGGTCCCTCGTCAGCTTCAGCCATCGTTGTGCCCCCGGCCAGGCCAATCAGACCCCATGCCATGATCCCGGCAGCGGCACTCATGCGCCGGCCGAAGGGATGGGTATTTCTATTCATCAGAATTCCCCCTCTTCTTTTTAGAACCGGTATCGCTGATGACGGTCCGGTTCGGGCTTTGGTTTTTGAGTGGCTGCGCGCGGTTAACCGAAATTCACCGTATAGCCGAGCCGCCTGACCCGCACAGATCCTGTGGCAGTCAAGGTCGGTATCACGTACGACGCCTCCGGATAGCGGCGCCGCTTGCGATCGCAGCCGCGATCAGCACGCCTCCTGCGATCAGCAGCGCGTCGGCGCCCATGCCGCCGGTCAACGGTATGTTTAGCCCCTCCCGTGGCCGGTTTTGGAATGCGGCAGCGAAGACGTAATCCAATGCATCGGTGGTGATCATGAACTCATGGAGCGTTGCGTCGAGTTGATATCCGGCGGGAGCTGCGCTCTCCTGAAGTGAATACATCTGGTCATTGCTCCACGACAAGCCTATTACCTTGAAGGACCCTGCCTTCGGGTCGGTATCGGCGTACGCGCTCGCGGCGCACTGATCGGCTGTGCTGGCCACACAGTCAACGACTGTGGTTCCTGCTGGGACACCGGGACCGGTGAGCGTCCATTCTGAACCAGCCAGCGCATTGGAACGTATGTCCTCTTTGCTCCAAGCCACTGAGCCAGTCAGTCTCTTGTTCACGATGCCCTGATCAATGACAGTGCCATCGGGGCCCGGACTGTTCTCCAGCTGCGCTCTTGGCGCAGCACCGGTGATCTGTGGGAATGTGAACGCTGCTGTGATCTGGTTGTACCCAATGGGAGCGTTGCTTTCGGTCACGGAATAGGTTCCCCACTTCAGGCCCGTCAACTCGAAGGAACCTGCCGCGGGATCCTGGTCGGCATAGGAGCCGGTTGGGCAGGGTGCCTGTGTGCAGTCGGTGACGACAGTATTGCCAGGTACTTCCGGTCCCGTGAGCGTCCACTCTGAACCAGCAAGGGGCGTTGCTGCCTCATCGATTTTCTTCCAAACCAGCGCCCCTGGTTTCGTCGTATTGGTGATTTCGCATGTCACGCGGTCTTGGTTCTTGACCACGACACTCGACTCCGTGACGACTGAGGAATAAGCCTGGCTGCCGGCGTTGGTGCCGTCGGTCTGTCGGCATGCCCAAGCGGATGCCTCATAGCCGACTGCGCTCGGGTCATCCGACGTCTCAGACAAGGCGAATTCACCCGAGGCGACGATGTTCCGCCCGGCAGTGCCCTTGCCCGTCACCAGGTGATGCGCGTCGGTTTCCGCGCCCTGCTGTCCCGTCAGCGTCCATCGGTCAGCATTGAGCATGGGAACTTCAGCACTCGCGTATTTTCCATCGACGTTCTTGATGAGTTCAAGGGTAGGTACCCGTACCGCGACCTTGTAGTCCTCGACCTCCCCCGTCGTCGTATTGCCCGTTGGCATTAGGGGAGCGGGAACATCGTCCTCGTTTTCCTCGCCCGCTGGCCCGTTGCCCACCGGTATGATGGGGACGGGATCACCTGCGATGCGGACGCGCATGAACGTGTCGGGTTGGCTTCCGGTTTCGCCATCCACACTACGCACAACGTCTGTGGGGACTGTCCAGTCGAGGTGTGCGCTGCCCGCCGCGCAGGTCGGCTCGTTGCTCTTCTCACCGGCTTCGAAGGTGCCATTGTGGTTCCAGTCAACCCATCCCGCGACCCTGCCGGGGCCAGTGCAGGACACCTGCTGCGTCCATGTCGCACCAGGCTGGGTGCGAATACCGTCGGGGGGCAGGGCGAGACCATCCTCGTCGTCTGGGCTTCCACCGCGGTCGTCCCCCTGGGCGTCGGAGCTGTGGAGCTGGTTGCCCTCAGCGTCAATGTGATCGCCAAGCCGAGTGTTGGGCTGGCCGAAATTAGCTTGAGGGTTCACGGTGAAAAGGTCCTGCGTCGAATCAACGGCGCCCCCCTGCCACGTGGGCTGGAATAGGGAGGATGCCTTTCCGTAGGACTCGGGAGCGTCACCGAAGTCTGTGGCGATGATGAGCCCAAGGGCGACGGCGCTGTACCCCGATCCCTGGAGCGTGATAGTGGCGCTTGTGGCTCCTTCCATGAACATGACCGCGTCGGGACCGCCTAGGCCATTGGGCTTGGAATACCTCCCGTTGTTCTGGTACACGCACTCCTGCCCGGTGGGCCTGAGCTGTAGGGTGCGACCCGCGTCGGAGAGCACCCCGTTAGTGGTGATCTGCTGTCCGGTTCCGCCCCTCGTGTCCTGGCAATTGGCGCTTCGCAAAGTGTCGAGTACCCGCCACGTCACACCCGGCTGCACCGAGGCCTGCACCCATTCGTTTTCGTATTCGTCGCTGGTGCTGCGGGTGCTAGAAGCCTCAGCATCGGCGAAGACCAGGCCACTCAACGGTACTGGTTGCTTCGAGCCATCGGGCGCCACTAGTTCGGCCAAGCACCTGACGTCAAAGCTCACGCGCGCTTTGTAACCCGTAGGGGTGGTGCTTGATCCCGGTGTGCCCCAGGGCTGACCATCCCATGTCTGGTTGCCGTTATAGGCATAACCATTGGCCAGGCCGATGACCATCTGGTTGTGATTGATATAGTCCCTCGGATATACGAGGGGCTCATGCCATTCCGCGCTTCCGTCGCTCCAACCAGCGGCGCCGCCGACGTTGTACAAATTGTCGAGAGCATCGCCCGCCCAAGCCCCGGGAATAGTGGCCACGAGTGGGCCCTTCGCCTGGGCTTCACTGACCTCCTGTGCATGGCCGAGATGCTGAAGATCGGACAGGGTGCAGGTAGTCATCAGGCGTCCGGCTTCACCCATATCGCGGAAGTTCGTGAAGACTTTTTCCTGGCCATAGTCGAGGATGGGGACGTTCGGCTTCTCGATGCCAGCGAAGTCCGAGTAGTCAGCCCACTGGAGCCATTGGAGGGATTCCTTGAAACGCCCTGAACCTCCGGTGGCGAACACTGCGGGGAGCGGGCCGGCCGTCGGTGTTCCGCGGACGGTCATCGCAGGTTCGGAAGCGTCTTCGTTCTCCGCGGATTCTGTGGCAATCCCGGTATCTCCAGCGGATGGGGAAGCGTTGGTAGCTTCCGCGGTGGCCGTCTGCGGAGCGGCGTCCGGTGTGCTGCTTTCCCCGCCCGAGGGCTCTGTCGTTGTGGTCGGCGTTGCCGGCTGCCCTCGCGTTGCGGCGTCGCCGGAGATATTCGAATCTTCGGCGGCTGCTATGGCCCCAGCACCATAATCGGCCCCTACGATAAGCCCGAAGGCAATGCCGGTGCATATGCCTGTGCGCACAAAACGTGACCACGTACTCTCGCCGCTACTACGGCGTCCCCCCAGAAACATCACCATGCCCCCCGCCAGAGAGCCTGGGAAACGCGAAGTGTACCCCAGAACTCCTATTCCAACGTGTATTTTCCGGCATGTTAGCAGGGTGGGGTCGCCAAGCAAAATCTGCGCAGTGCTGCCTAATAAATGAGGCACTCATATCTGCCGGCGGAGTCATCGCTCGCCGCGCGAGCCGTTGCAGTGGACTAGGCCGATGTGACCTGTGATGCTCCGCGGCTTGGGCGCCAGCTTGCTGCCACCACTAGTCCGGGAAGGGGATGCCGAGAAACCTCCCCTCCATGATTCGCGGGCACAACGCCGTTGCCCCTGTTGCGCGTCATCGCCGGAGCCCGATGGGCCAGGCAAAACAAGTAGCTACTGGGCGGCGGCCGGGCAGCTCTCACCCATCCAGCTGCTGCCGTAGCCAGGCGATTTCCTGCGCGTGGTTCTCCGATGGGGTTTCCAGGATCACGGGGGCGTGGGCGGCCCGCACCATGGTCAGTAGCGCGTCCGGAGGGATGTGGCCCTGGCCGAGGGGGGCGTGGCGGTCGCGGCCCGAGCCCGCCGCGTCGCGGGAGTCGTTGCAGTGGACCAAGTCGATGCGTCCCGTGATGGCCCTGAGGTCGGCTGCCAGCGTCGCTAGGTCCAGGCCAGCCGCGTGCGCGTGGCAGGTGTCCACGCATAGCCCGATCCGCTCCAGGTTCTCGGCCCCGTCGAGCTCGTCCCACAGAGCCCGGATGGACTCCAGGTGGCGCATCATCGCCTTGTTGCCACCGGCGGTGTTCTCGATCAGCACCGGCACCTTCGCGTCTAGACCATCAACGCACTTGCGCCAGTTTGCGTAACCCGCCCGCTGATCCTCGTTGGCGGTGACATGCCCGCCGTGGACGATTACGCCGCGCGCTCCGATCTGGCTGGCCGCGTCGATGGTCTGCTGCAGCAGCTTCCGCGACGGGATGCGGATCCGGTTGTTCGTGGAGGCGACGTTGATGACATAGGCCGCGTGCACATACAGCCCGATCCCGGCTGCCGCGGCCTGGGCGCCCAAGCCATCGGGGACGGTGGGCTTCTTCCAGGACTGCGGATCCCCGAGCATCACCTGGGCGATGTCCGCTCCGGCGGCCGTGGCCTGGGGGATCGTGTCCGCTGCATCAACGTGCGCGCCAATCAACATGGCACAAGCCTACGGGGTCGTTGACGCTGAGGTTTTAGCCCGGCGACGCTCCGGCGGTTGGGCCGAAGACTGGGCGGCGACGGCGGCCAGCAGGGCCAGGCCATGAAGCCCAGCATCGGCTCCCAAAGAAGCCGCCTCGATCCGCAGCGACTCGGTCATCAGGGGGTGGCAGCCGTCGTAGATCTGGGCGCGGACGGCTGAGATGAAGTGCTGTGAGGACGCGAGCCCGCCGGTCAGAAACACCGCGTCGGGGTTGAAGAAGCTGACCACGGGGCTGAGCACCTCGCCTAGATGGGAGCCGGCTGTGCGGATCATGGTGGTGGCCAGGGGGTTGCCGTTGGCGGCCAAGCTCAGGGCGTCGGCGGTGGTGGCGACGGTGGAGCCTTGCTCGCTGAGCCGGGCGACGATTCCAGCCCCAGAGGCGATGGTCTCCAGGCAGCCGAGCTTCCCGCAGCTGCACGGCCGTGGCCCCGCCGCCTCGACGCGCGTGTGGGTGACGTCCCCGGCGGCGAACGTGGCCCCCCGGTACAGCTGCCCATTCACGATGATTCCCGACCCGATGGCTGTGCCCGCCTTGACCGTGATCGACTGCCCCTGGCTGCCCAGCTGAGCGCGATGCTCGCCGAGGGCCATGGCATTCGCATCATTCTCAACGATCACAGGTGCCCGGAACCGCTCTGCTGCCGCCTCACGTACAGGGAAACCGGCCCAGCCAGGCATCCGTGACGGCAGCCGCACTGACCCGCTGGGCAGCACAGGCCCCGGCAGGGCCAGCCCAACCCCGAGGGTCGGGCCGTCGGCGGGTAGGGCACCCAGCAGGCCAACTAGGGCCTGAAGGACCACCGCCGGCCCGTCTGCGACCGCTACCGCGTCGGCAGCAGTGTGTGTGACGTGCCCCTGGAGATCGGCCACCCCCACCCGCGCGTGGTGTCCGCCGAGGTCAGCGACCAGCAGGTGCCCGGGCGGCTGCCTGAGGCGCAGACGGCGGCGTGGCCTCCCACCCTGGGAAGCCAGAAACCCGTCTTCCACAACGAGCCCTTCGGCGATGAGCTGCCCCACCCATGCCGACGCGGTAGACGGGGCAACCTTCAGGTGCCGGGCCAGCTCGGCCCGGGACGTGACCGAGCCGTCGGCGAGTAGGCGTCGGATCGAAACATCAGGACGGGACATGCATCCACTTTAGCCGGAAACGAAATAACTCTTGGCCCGGATCGCGGGTTGCCTGCCTCGCTTCTGTCACGTTTTTACAACGGTTCCATGGCGAACCCTTGCGCGCATCCCGGTGGTAACTCTAACCTCACTTATGCCGTAAGACCATCAAACTTAATTCATAGCTGAATTAAGTCAGAGGAGGAGCAATGAAGGTCAACTTCCGTAGGGCCATCGCCGCCGCAGCCGTTGTCGCGCTGGCCGCCACGGGCTGTGCTAGCAACGGCGGCGGATCCGAGACCGGATCCGATGGCCGCCCCAAGATCATCGTCGACATGTGGGCCGGCAGCGACGAGGACATCGCCGCCATCAACAAGCAGGTCGAGATCGCCCAGACGGCGCTGCCCGACATTGAGATCGAGCTGCGCACTGCGCCCTGGGGCGACTTCTTCACCAAGCTCACCACCAATATGGGCACGGGCAACATGGGGTGCATCACCGGCATGAATTCGGGCAAACTCACCGACTTCAAGGAGGGCTTCGTCGAGCTGACCGACGCCGACTTGGGGACCGCCGGCCTGAAGACCGCCGACCTCGCTCCCGGTGCCTCGGAGATCCTTAGCGACGCCGGCACCCTGTACGGCGTGCCGTTCGACATGGCTACCATGCTGGTCTACTACAACGCCGACATGGTCAAGGCCACCGGGGCCCCTGAGCCCAAGAACGACTGGACCTTCACCGACTTCGAGGCCACCGTCAAGGCCGCCACCACCGCGGATAAACAGGGCTTCGCTGTCGGCATGGGCGACTTCCAGTGGCAGGCCCTGCCCATCGCGAAGTCCGGCACGCAGCCCGTGACCGCTGATGGCAAGCTCGACATCGCCAACCCGGCATTCGTGGAGGCTGCGACGTGGTACGCAGGCCTGGTGACCGAGCAGCACGTGGCCCTGCCTGTTGCCTCTGCCTCCGACGCTGGCTGGGGCGAGAGCCAGTACAGCAACGGCAACGCCGCCATGGCGGTCGATGGCACCTGGAACGTCGTCAGCTACCTCAAGAACGATGCGGGCTTCGACGTCGGCATGGTCAACCTGCCCGCCCCCGAGGGGAAGAAACCGCTTGGTCTGATCCTCGGCTCCGGCTACGGCATCGCCAAGACCTGCAAGAACAAGGATGCTGCCCTCAAGGTGCTGGGGGCGCTGCTCAGTAAAGAAGCCCAGGACCACGTGGCCAGTTCCGGTCGTTCCTACCCGGCCCGCACCGAGTCGCAGCCGCTGTATTTCGAGTCCATCGACGAGCAGTACCGCGACCGCGTGAAGGCCGCCTACGACGCCGCGTTCGAGAACATCGAGGGGCAGCATGTGTCCCCGAACTGGTCGAAGGTCAACGCCTACATCCAGCCCGAACTGGTGAGCGTCTACACCGGTGTTAAGCCGATGTCCGAGATGCTCCAAACCGCTCAGCAGCAGTTCCAGCAGTGATCAGCGACCTCACGCGGCCCCGCGCCTGCAGCGGGGCCTTGCGCCGGGCCGAGGCGCGCCAGGCGCTGGGTTTCGTCAGCCCAGCCCTGGTGGGCCTCGGGCTATTCACTCTGTTCCCGGTCGGCCTGTCCATCGTGATGAGCCTGTTCGACTGGCCCACCTTCGGTACCCGGACGTTTCTTGGTTTCGGTAACTACGTGAAGCTCTTCACCGCCAGCCCCGATTTCTGGCCTGCGCTGAAGAACACGTTCGTCTTCGCCATCGCCTACGTTCCCATCAACATCGCCCTGTCGCTGAGCCTGGCGGTGGCGCTCAACTCCCGGATCCGGGGTCGCGGGGCTCTGCGGGTGTTGTTCTTCATCCCCGTCGTCACCCCGATGGTGGCGAACATCCTGGTGTGGAAGATGCTGCTGCAACCACAGGGCGCCCTCAACGGGGCCAGCCAGGCCTGGTTTGGTTCTACCCTGCCGAACTTCCTGGCCGACCCCACTTGGGCCATGGTCATGGTGGTGGCCATGTCGGTGTGGCAGGGCCTGGGCTACAACATGCTCATCTTCTCGGCTGTGTTGGAGCAGTTGCCGGAGACCGTCATCGAGGCCGCCCGGATCGACGGGGCGACCGGGGCCCGGCTCTTCTTCCAGGTGACCTTGCCCATGATCTCCCCAGCGGTGTTTTTCGCCACCGTCATGACGATGATCGGTTCTCTCCAGGTGTTCGCCCAGCCCCAGCTGCTGACGGGAGGCGGTCCGGGCAACGCTACCCAACCCATCGTCCAGTTCATCTACAACCAGGGCTTCCGGTTCCAGGACCTCGGGCTGGCTGCCGCAGCGGCCTGGATCCTGTTCGCGATCATCATCGTGCTGACCGCCCTGCAATTCCGGGTCCAGAAGAGGTGGGTGCACTATGAGCACTGATGTCGCGTCCCGAGAGGCGCAGCGTCCCGGGCGAGCGCGGCTGGTCCTAGCCCACGTGACGATCTACCTGGCGGCGCTGATCTTCGCCTCGCCATTGATCTACGCAGTGCTGTCGGCGATGAAGCCCAACAACGAGATTTTCACGGCCCCGCCACGTCTGGTGGGCTCACAGATCAAGTGGACGAACTTCATCGAGGTGTTCACCTACGGCCCGTTCATCACCTACATCCTGAACTCGCTGTTTGTCGCCGTGACCGGGACAGTGCTGGTGCTGTTCGTCTCCTCCACCGCCGCCTTCGCGTTCGCGCGGCTGCGGTGGAAGGGCCGCGACGCCGTGTTCATCCTGTTCCTGGCGACGCTGATGGTGCCCGCTGAGGTGGTCGTCATCCCGCTGTACACCCTCATGGACTGGTTCGGCTGGATCAACTCCTACCAGGCCCTCATCGTCCCGTTCGCTTTCAGCGCCTTCGGGACGTTCCTGCTACGCCAGTTTTACCGGGGCATCCCCTACGAACTTGACGAAGCCGCCCGCGTCGACGGCGCCGGGTCGGTTCGCATCTACTGGGGCATCATCCTGCCGCTGTCGCGGTCCGCGCTGGCGGTGCTGGCGGTGTTCACGTTCCTCGGTTTCTGGAACTCCTACCTGTGGCCGCTGATCGTCACCGTCGACTACTCGACGCTGGGGACCCTGCCGATCGGCTTGGCATCCTTCTCCACCCAGCAGGGCACCCGTTGGGATCTCCAGATGGCGGCGGCGGTGATCTCCATGGTGCCGACCACCGCGCTGGTCATCGCCCTCCAGAAGCACCTCGTGCGGGGCATCGCCATGGCCGGGTTGGGGGGTCGCTGATGGTGGTCGCCGGCATCGATATCGGCGGCACCAAGACCACCGCCGTGCTCGCCGACGCCGACGGCCAGGTGCTGGCCTCCGGAACCACTCCGTCGGGGCGGGGCGGTCAGGCGCTCGTCGACGGTGCAGCCGACCTGGTGTTGCGCCTGGAGATGGCGTCGGGGTTGCGGGCTACGGCCGTTGGCGCCGGGGCCGCTGGGGTCATTAACCCAGCCACCGGCGAGGTCCTGGCTGCCTCCGGTACCTTCCCCGACTGGGTCGGCTGCCGCCCGGGTCAGGCAATCGCGGAGCGTCTCGGACGGGAGGTCCGCCTAGTCAACGACGTTAACGCGTTCTTGGGAGGTGAGGCGCGCTGGGGTGCGCTCTGCGGGGTCCGAGACGCCCTGGCGATCATGCTGGGAACCGGCGTCGGCGGGGCGCTGTTGCTCAACGGGCAGCCGTACGACGGGCCGCGCGGCGGGGCCGGGGAGATCGGGCACGTGCCTGGCTTTTCAACGCTGCCGTGCACGTGCGGCGGCATCGGCCACCTGGAAACCCTTGCCTCCGGGCGCTCCCTGGGCCTGCGCTACGCCGACCTGACTGGTCGGACCGGCCTCACGGGGGCTGACGTCGCCGTGCGGGCCCGGGGCGGCGACGACGCAGCCCGGGAAGTAATTGTTCGCGCGGCCGCCGGGCTGGCGCAGGCCATCGTCAT
Source organism: Propionibacteriaceae bacterium (assembly GCA_030532825.1). GTDB lineage: Bacteria > Actinomycetota > Actinomycetes > Propionibacteriales > Propionibacteriaceae > Arachnia. The sequence goes on along the minus strand of JAUNKK010000014.1, from coordinate 20,951 downwards.
TGCAGCCACTCTCGTCGACATCACCGACGTGGTGATCGGCGGCGGGGTGACCGCAGCCTGGGACCTCTTGGAGGTGCCGCTCGCCGAGGCCCTGGCCGCTCACCCGCCCGTCACTGTCCCCGTCCCCGGCGTCCATCGCGCCACTCTGGCTAGCACCGCCCTCGGCGCGGCGGCCCTGGCCCTATAAGTTCAGAACTGGAGGAACCGCCATGACCGCAGCCGACATCTGGTGCCCGCCCCTGCCGCCCGTCACCGGGGGGCAAGAGCGTCCGCGGATCGGTATCGCCGGGATCTCGATTGAGGCCAGCACCTTCTCGCCGCACCGCAGCGGCGATGCAGCCTTCACCCTGCGGGAGGGCGACGTGCTGCTCGGCTATTACCCGTTCCTCGACCCTGGCCGTGATCTGAGGGAGGCCGCCGCCTGGGTGCCGCTGCACCATGGCCGTTCCCTGCCGGGTGGTGCCGTCGAGCCCCAGACCTACCAGCGGATGAAGGCCCGCATCCTGGACTTGGCTGCTACGCAGGGCCCTTTCGACGGCTTCCTCCTGGACCTGCACGGCGCCATGAGCGTCGTCGGGATGCGTGATGCGGAGGCCGACCTGGCCGCCGCACTGCGCGAGGTGATCGGTCCCGACTGCCTCGTCTCCTGCTGTCAGGATCTCCACGGCAATGTGTCGGCCGCCCTCGTCGAGCAGGTCGACCTCATCACCTGCTACCGGATGGCCCCGCACGAGGACTGGATGAACACGAAAGAGCGGGCCGCCTACAACCTGCTGCTGCGGCTCCGTTCTGGCGCGGGCCGCCCTTGGAAGGCCTTCGTACCCGTCCCGCTGCTGCTGCCCGGCGAGAAGACCAGCACCCGCGTCGAACCCGCCGCCAGCATCTACGGCTGCATTCCCGATATCGAGGCGCGTGACGGGGTGCTCGACGCCGCCCTGTGGGTGGGCTATGCCTGGGCCGATGAACCCCGCTGCCAGGCCGCAGTCGTCGTCACGGGCGATGACCGCGACGCTGTCGCCGCCGGAGCCGCCGAGCTAGCCGAAGCGTGGTGGGCTGCCCGGGACGACTTCATGTTCGTCGGCCCCGCCGACACGCTCGCGGGTGCCCTCGACGCTGCTCTCGCCGACGACGCGCCCCGCCCCTACGTCATCTCCGACTCTGGTGACAACCCCACTGCTGGGGGCGCCGGCGACGTTTCCTGGACCATCCGGGAACTGCTGGCCGATCCCCGCCTAGCCGACGGCAGCCGCACCGTCATCCACGCTTCCACCTTCGATCCCGACGCCGTCGCCCAGTGCTTCGACGCTGGCCGGGGCGCGACGGTGCGGGTTCGGGTCGGCGGGAACGTCGATGCCGTGGCCCCGCCCGCTGACGTGAGTGGCGAAGTGTACTCGTTGACCGAAGGCGACCCCGTCGCGGGCCGCCAGGCAGTGGTTCGCTGCGGCAGTGTGCACGTCATCGTCACCGAGCGCCGTAAACCCTTCCATCAACTCCAGGACTTCCGTCAGCTCGGCCTAGAGCCCGAGGCGGCTGACATCATAGTTGTCAAGATCGGCTACTTGGAGCCCGAGCTGTTCGACGTGGCCGCGGGCTGGATCATGGCCCTCACCCCCGGCGGCGTGGACCAGGATTTGCTGCGTCTCGGGCATCGCCATCTCAAGCCCGGGACCTGGCCGTTCGACCGGTCTCAGCCGAACCCCGACCTCACCCCGTCGCTGACCCGTAGGGAGCCCTGAATGCTGAACTTCGATGAACGTACCGGACCCGACCTGGGCGTCACCTACCCCGACGTCACGGTGCCCGGCTGGTATCGCGATGCCAAGCTGGGCGTGTTCATCCACTGGGGTATCTTCTCCGTGCCCGCCTGGGCGGAGACCCACGATGGACCGGTGCCCGTGGAGGATGCCTACGCGCGTCACCGCTACGCCGAATGGTACGGCAACACCGTACGCATCCCCGGCTCGTCCGCGCGCGCCCAGCACATCGCCCGCTACGGCGAGGGCACCACCTACGAGGACCTCGCCGACCGCTGGCATCCCGACGGCTTCGACGCCGACGCGCTGGTGCGGGCAGTACTCCGCTGCGGGGCGCGTTACGTGGTGCCGGTCACCAAGCACCACGACGGCTTCTGCCTGTGGGATACCGCCACGACGGGTTTCAATGCTGCCCGGCGGGGGCCCCGGCGCGACCTGATCCGCGAGCTGGCCGACGCCACCCGCGCGGCAGGGGCGCGGTTCGGCGTCTACTTCTCCGGCGCCCTGGACTGGCACGTCAGCGACCTGCCACCCATCCAGTCCGACCGCGACCTGTTCCTGATGCGTCGCAACGATGAGGCCTTCGCCCGCTACGCTGCCGCGCAGCTGGACGAGCTGATTGAACGGTTCGCCCCGGCGCTGCTGTGGAACGACATCGAGTGGCCCGACGGCGGTAAGGGTGACGACGACTTCGGCGTCGCGGCGCTGTGGCGGCGCTACCGGGCGGCGGTGCCCGACGGCGTGGTCAACGACCGGTGGGGCGTGCCCGCTCACGGCCACCTGACCCGCGAGTACACCGATGTCGAGGGCGTTCAGGCCGAGGTGTGGGAGTCCACCCGGGGATTGGGGAGGTCGTTTGGGTACAACGCGGCCGAGGACGAGTCCCACTCGCTGGGGGCCGCGGAGCTGATCCGCTACTTCGTGGACGTAGTGGCCAAGAACGGCAACCTTCTCATCAACGTCGGCCCTCGCGCCGACGGGTCGATCCCGGAGCTGCAGCAGCGCGCCCTTGATGGGCTGGGGGAGTGGCTAGCGGTCAACGGCCGGGCTATTTTCGGGTCGCGACCGTGGCGGCGTGCGGGCGATGATGGGGTGCGCTATACCCTCGCCGAGGGGCGAGTGTTCGCCCACGTGCTGGACCCAACCTCCGGTGAGCTCCGGCTTCCTGAGGAATACCTGGGAATTGCGTCGGCGCGTTGGCTGGGCGGGGAATCACGCCCGGTCGTGGCTGGAGCCGTGGCAATTCCTGAGAACCTTCAGCCAACCCCGGTGGCCGTAGCCGAATTGGGCTGAGAAATGACGTTTCCCCACGTCTGAGAAATTGCTTAGTTTTCTCAGATGTGGGGGATTTGTTCTCAGGGAATTAATCGGTCTCGACATCCCAGGTGGTCCTATTAATTGCTGAGAGAATCTTGGCTTTCGCTGTCCGGGCATGGAAAGAGGGGCCGGGAAACCCGGCCCCTCTCAGGGGTTGGTGTGCCCTAGGGCTCAGATACCGGTCTTCGGCGGGCCAGGCTTCTTAGCCGGGGGAGTCGGCTTCGCCGTGACGCTCGGGGTCGGGGCCGAAGGCGTGGCCGACGGCGCCGGGGTGCTGGCGCTCGGCGACGGAGAGGGCTCCGGGCTGGGGCTCGGCGTCGGGGCGGCGGCCGGGGCGGCGTCCCAGCGAACTGCGCCGTTGGCTTCCTTGGTCACCGTGTTGCTGTCACCGATGATGATGGTCTGGCTGCGCGGGCCGGTCGAGATAAGGAGCTTGCCGGCGTAGTAGGCGCCTTCAACCTTGACCTCGATCTTCTGCTCGCCAGCCGGGGCGTTGGCGGGAACGTTCAGGAACAACTCAACGCCGGTGGGGGCGGCCTTCGGGTCAACCTTGTTGCCATCGGCATCGACCAGGTCGTAGGCCAGGTCGCTCGTGATCTCGACGGCACCCTGGGTGGAGTTGATGGTGATGGGGCCCACCAGCTGGCCGGCGGTCCCGGTCTCGTCGGTAGCCTTGACGTCGACCGTCGGACCCTCGGTCTCTTCCAGGCCCACGTTCTTCTCGCCGGTCAGGTAGTTGTACAGGGCCAGGACGCGCTTCGCGCTGTCCGAGTCCTTGTCAACTTGGTTGCCCTGCGCAATCAGCCCCTGGAGATCCACCTTGTTCGTGAAGTGCCAGATGGCCGACTGGGTGGCGGTGATGGCCTCTTCCTGAGTCAGGCCCTCGACGCCGCTGGCCTTGGCCACATCGGCAAGCTGGGTCTGTGGGAAGCTGCGCTGCACGATCCAGGCGACCTTGGCCCGGGCCTGCGGGTTGCTCTTGAACTCGTTGTCGCCGGGGAACTTGTCCCAGGGGGAGACCTCAAGGCCGGTCTCGAACTTCACGTTCACTTCGAGTTCGATGCAGTAGGCCTGGATGTCGCCGTCGTGGTTCTCGTTGGTGTGAACGGTGAACAGCTGGGCCAGGACACCAACCGTGTTACTGTACTGGCCGCCGATGAGGGCGCCGCGCAGACCCCGCACACTCTCGCCAGCCGTGCCCAGCTTCGGGTACCCGGGCGGGAAGTCGTCGGCCCGCGCGGTGGTTGCGCCACCCACGCTCAGGGCCACCGTAAGCAACGCTGCGAGGAATGCCATGATCCCCCGCGATGCGCGCCGTGTTGCAATTGCTTTCATAAGCAACCTCGCTCCTTGGAATGCTAGGACCGTGGACGAGACCAACTCTCGCCTGCCGGTTTCTGTGAGGACTCTATCCCAAGGTGCCTAACTTTTGGAATGCGGGTGCCCTTATCGTTATTTGGCGTTGTCACGAGTTAATACTCGTTTAATGCTTGTCGTGAGCTACGATTTAGCTGTTAGATTACCCGGCATACGAGAGCCTCATATGGACCCATGTCGGCCATGCGATTCCGGGCGGTGCCCACCACCACCTCCACGTCGCGCCCCCGATGGCGGCGGCGCAGGGGATGCCCGCTCAGATTCACCTCCACGAACCACCGTTCGCCGTCGTGTTCCCGGAACCACGCGAAGTAGTTGCGGACATGCTCATCGATGAACCGGATCGCTCCCAGGCTGAGCGTCGGGTGCGCGCGACGCAGCCGGATGAGCCGCCGGTAGTAGCGCAGCACCGACTCAGGGTCGTGCTCCTGCTCCGCGACGGAGTAGCCAACCGACTGCTCGTGTCCGGCCAGCCAGGGCTCACCGTCCGTGAAGCCCATGCTTGGCCCGGGCACCCAGCGCATGGGGACCCGTGCATGGTCGCGTGCGCCCGCCAGTACTTTCGGCCAGGCCGCCGGTCCTTCGTCGGCCAACAGGTTGAGCGACTCGACATCGCGCAGCGCCTCCGGGCCTGGGAAGTCCTGGTTGATGGCGCCGAACTCCTGCCCCTGGAAGATGAACGGGGTGCCGCGCATCATGAGCAGAATCGTCGCCAGGGCTTTGCCCAGCTGGGTGCGGAACCGGGGATCAGGGTTGACCTTCGAGATCATGCGGGGGTTGTCGTGGTTCTCGAAGAACAGGCTCATCCAGTCGTCGGAGCCGAGCCGACGTTGGTAGTCGATGTAGTAACGCTTCAGGAAGTTCAGGTCGTAGGCGTACTCGTCCCACCTCACGTGTCCGGGGGTCTCCAAGTGGTCGAAGCTGAACACCAGGTCCAGTTCGCCGCGCTGGGTGCTGGTCAGCAGCCGGCCGATCTCGACGCCTGCTCCGGGGGTTTCACCGATCATGACGGGGGCCGCGTCCGCGCCCGGGGCTTCGTGTCCCGGGGGCAGGTCGGGGCGGGTGAAGCCCTCGCGGCGCAACTCGGCCAGGTAGTCGTGCAGATGCGGGCCGTGGAAGTAGTGCTCGACGCCCGTGAAGCCCATGAGTTTGCCGACGGTGGCGCTGCCTTCGGGGAGGCCATCGCGCTTGGAGATGTAGTTGATGACATCCAGCCGGAAGCCGTCGATGCCCTCGGCTAGCCAGAAGCGCACCACGTCAGCCACCTCGCGGCGCACCGCGGGGTTGGTCCAGTTCAGGTCCACCTGCTCCGGGGTGAACAAGTGCAGCACCCACTTGCCATCGATTTCTCGCCAGGCTGAACCGGAGAAGAACGAGGTCCAGTTGTTGCCCCGGTCGTCGCGCAGGAAGTAATAGTCGCCGTACGCGCCGTCGGGGTCGGCCAGGGCCGCCTTAAACCAGGGGTGCTCGTCGGAGGTGTGGTTGACCACTAGGTCCAGGATGATGCGCATCCCGCGCTCGTGGCAGCCAGCGATGAGGCGGCGCAGGTCGTCCAGGGTGCCCATCTCGGTCATCACGGCTTTGTAGTCGGCCACGTCGTAGCCCATGTCTTTGTTGGGGGAGGCGAAGATGGGGGACAGCCAGAGGCAGTCGACGCCCAGGTCGGCCAGGTAGGGGAGCTTGCTGAGGATGCCGGGCAGGTCACCGATGCCGTCGCCGTTGCTGTCGGCGAAGGAGCGCGGGTAGATCTGGTAAAACACGGCGCGCTTCCACCAGGTGGCGGTGATGGGGCCGTTCAGGCGGGGCGGCGCGTCGGGGCAATCCGCCAGGAGTTGCAGCAGCGTGTCGACGAAACCGGGGCCGAAGGACCGGCTGAGCAGCCTTTCGAGCTGTGAAAGCTTGAGTCGCCTGGTCGCCGGGTTGAGCACCCAGCGGCGGCTCCTACCAGTCTGGAGCAGGACCTTGTCGATGATGTCGCGGCCCAGGGGATGGGCGTAGACGTCGGCCACGGTGGCGGTGCGATCGAGTTTCACGGCACCATCGTGCCGCCTCCGCCGCCCACCGCGCGGGCGTCTCGCGGTTTTCCCGGTGCCGCCCTAGCTGGCGCGGGCGTTGAGGTCGGCGACGATCTCGGCATAGCGGTGCTCGTCCAGGCGGTAGCCGACGCGCAGCACTACCCAACTCAGGGCAAACAGAACCAGCGGGATCAGCAGCATCACGGCCTTGAAGGCAGCGACACCGCCGGGGGTGACGTCGTCGACGGTGGCGGCGCCGCTGATTCCCGAGACCACGAGCGCGAGGCCGACGAAACCGCTGCCGATGGCGTTGGACGCTTTGTAGATAAAAGGCTGCACCGACAAGGTGACTGACTCGTTGCGGCGGCCCAGCTTCCATTGCCCGTACTCCACGCAGTCGGCAATGAACATCAGCATGAGCAACTGCAAAAATGCCTGGCCCGAGAACAGCAGCACCCCGGCGACGGCCACCAGCGCCAGTGACGAGCCGGCGAACCAGAACACCCCCAGGCCCGCCAGACACAGGCCGACGGCCAGGGTGTGCAGGTCACGGCGTTTCAGCCGTCGCCGCAGCAGCGGGAAGACGGCCAGGCCGAGCAGCTGCGCCACCGCCAAAATGGCGGCGAACACCGGGTAGGTGTCCTCGTCTCGGTAGACGTATTTGAAGTAGTAGATACCGAGGCTCGTGACGGTCATGTAGCCGCCCATGAACAGCAGCATGGCGGCGCCGACCCACAGCAACTGGTCGTTGCGGCCGATGACCTGCGCGAGCTCCCGGAAGGAAGTCGACATCGGGGGCGCAGCCACCCGCTGCCGGGTGAACAGCAGCGTCAGCGACTGGAAGGCCAGCATGAGCACCACCAGGATGACGGCAAACGCCAGCCAGCCGAGCTGCAGGCTTCCCAGTGCTTCGCCGAGCTGCTTCGTGACGGGCAGGACCGCGACGATGACAGCAAACAGTCCGACGTTGGCGCAGATCCGTGCGATCACCCCGATGCGTTCCCGCTCCGTCTGGTCCTGGGATAGGGCAGGCAGCATCCCCCAGAAGGAGATGTCGTTGATGGTGTAAGCCACCGACCACAGCAGATAGATGACGGTGAACCACACCAGAAACCAGGGGCCCGTTAGCCCTGTGTCGACGAAGATGCCGACGGTGCCCGCCGCCCACAGGACCGCGCCCAGCGCGATCCAGGGCTTGAACTTTCCCCACCGGGAACGGGTGTTGTCGACGATGACCCCCATGATCGGGTCGTTCAGCGCGTCGAAGACCCTCATGGCCACGATGATGGCGGTGACCCCCACCGTCGCCGACGCCGGAACCTGCAGCACGTCGGTGAGGTAGAACATCAGGTTCATGCTGACCAGCGCCGCGGACATGTCCCGGCCGAGGGTGCCCAGCCCAAAGCTGAGGCGGTTGCGCCAGGGGCTGGGTTCCATGGGCAACAGTGTGGCAGGTCACCGAGCAGGGCTACACCCGAGCGGTGTGGGGCATGGTTGGCGTTTGGAAGTGCGGCGGCATCAGCGGTAGGGGATGGTGAAGCCTGGGAGCGTGGGCAGGACAGTGCCACGGCTGCCGTCACCGGAGTATCGCAGGGTGGTCCCGGGGCGCCCGTTCGGGCAGGTCCCGGGTGATCATCGCCCGAGCCGCTGTTGGGAACCAACTTCCCATTCCCCGGCGCTACGCCAACACCACAGGCACTCCCAACTGGGGCGTCGAGGACGTTACGTGAGCGTCCCGATGAGTCGAGGCGGACCTTGCGCAATTATTCGAACAGACGTATCATTAACTCATGACCGACAGCGCTGTAGCAGAGGTGGCCCCGGGGCCGGTCGCAGGCCCCCGGGAAGATCCAGCACGCTGCTGGCAACGCAAAGTAGACAACGCCCACCAGCTGGCGGGGCGGTTGGCGGCCGTTCAGGCGGACCTTGTGGCATTCACTGAAGAACTCATCACCTCCGAAGCCTGGCGCGGCGACGGGATCCACTCCGTCGAACACTGGCTACAAGTATTTCTCGGTATCTCCCCCAGCAACGCAACATCCCTGGCCATGGTCGCCACACGCGCCAGCGAACTCCCCGAAGTCATCGCCAGCCTCAACGCCGGCCGACTCGGCCTAGACCAAGCCGCAGTCGTAGCACAACACGTCCCCGCCAACTACTCCGCCAGCGTCACCGAGTTCGCCGAAAACGCCACCGTCAACCAATTGCGCCGAACGCTACGGCGCTACCACTACCCGCAAGCTGCTCACTCCAGTCCCGGTGCAGCCCAGGAACGCATCCAAGCGGAAACGCCGCACCTAGCCATGCATACCACCGGCAACCTTTTCGAGTTGCGCTTCACCGCCCCCGCCGTCGACGGAGCCCTCATCGAAACCGCCATCCGGGAAGCCAAAGACGCACTCTTCACCGCCGGGCAAACCAACGCCACACTCGCAGACGGGCTCATCGAAACCGCCAACCGCTCCCTTCACGCCATCACCGGGCAAAGCCGGAAAGAGCACTACCGCATCCTGCTCCACCTGGACACCACCGGACAGGGTTGGCTCACCAAAAAAGGTGCCATCCCCGAGCACCTCATGCGCGAATACACCTGCGACGGCACACTCCAACCCGTCTGGGAAACCAACGCCCTCCCCGTCAGCGTCGGTCGCGCCCAAAGAATCGTCCCCCTGCGCACCCGCCGCCTCATCGAAGACCGCGACCGCGGCTGCCGATACCCCGGCTGCCCCACCACCGGGTTTCTCGAAAACCACCACATCCAGCACTGGAGCCACGGCGGTCCCACCGACCAAGACACCCTCGTCTCCCTCTGTCCCACCCACCACCGGCTACACCACCAAGGCCACTACACCATCACCGGCAACCCCAACAGCCCCCACGGCCTCACCTTCACCAACAGCTACGGATGTCCCATCGGCGCTAACCCCGAACACACCGCTCAAGCCGCAGCCGCCGTCACCACCGACCCGCGTAGCCACCCCAACCCCTACCGCGGCCCGACTGGCGAACGCCTCGACACCACCGCCATTCACTTCACCCCGAATCCGCCACAACGCGAATGACCCCACCCCGGGCCGACAAGGTGGAATACCGGGCGGTTAGGTAGGCACTCGGCTCACAGGGCGGGGCCAGCGTTACCCCACAGCGATGAGGTCGGCAGCCCCCATAGCCGGTCGGCGAACTGGTAGCCCTGGTCGGAGGTCCCCAGGACGATCCCGGCGATGAAGCGATCTCCCAGCTGATCGCGCAGGTAACGCAGCCCTGTGAAGTGCTCGGTCCGGTAGGTGGCTGATGCCTTGACCTCAAGGGCGATCACGCGGCCGTCGGCGAGTTCTGCGACGATGTCGACCTCCTTGCCGCTGCGGTCCCTGGGCTGATCCAACACCACCTCGCCGACCTCGATGGCCACGGTTTTGGGGGTGGTGCCGTTGCGGGAGTTCCCACTGCCCCGACCGGCCAGGTCGCCCTTCTCGTAGCCCAGATGATCGGTCAGCTCGGCGGCCATCCCGCGCTCCAGCACGGCCTTGATCATCTCGGGCAGGAATCCGTCCGGTCCGGTCAACGACAAGCCCCGCTCATCGGCGGCATCCACCAGTTGGTCCAGCAACTCATCGTCGATCAACTCACGACGAAGCCTACGGGCCTCGGGCTCGCCAACATCGTCCTTCTTCACGGTCACAGTCACGCTCCTTCAGGTCGGAGACCACCCCTTACACAAACCATCTGACTTACATGCTGGTATGGCTGCGCGAGGGTTGTGACCCCTCATCTGACTGGTGTCCTGTTGGAATGCCGATGGACTGATCCGTCCGGTCCTCGCGTAGCAGCACCGACCGGGTCGGGCATGACCTCATACGAGCCTGACCCTTCGCGCGGAATCTGGTGTAAGTCCTGTCTGACCTTCCCGGCCGGTGCCGAACCCCATCGATAATCGGAAAGGGCAGACACCATCATGACAAACGAGCGCACCCCGTTCGAACGCCGTGCGCCCTCGATACCGGCGGCACGCATCAATCGGGGCCGTCTGAACGCGGCCAACCACAATCCCCGCCCGGCGCGCCGCCTTCCAAAGCTTGCAGACCCCATAGACACGGTAGTTAGCCTCCCAGAGTTCGACCACCTGTCGGATCACTGCCGCATCCCACCGGGCACAAGCAGACGACTCGCGGGTCTTGGCGACATAGCAACCGCTCGCAACCACCTGCAAATGAACTCGACTCCGAGCCTGCGGCCTTCAACCAAGTCATCCCTTGATTGGCGTCAATGAACGCAACTACTTCCGATAGTAGCGACCTAGCTCCACCCCGAAGAAAAACGCCGCCCGCTTCAACACCTCGCTGGCCCACCGCAACACTCAGACCTCCTGCTCAAGTTCCTCCACACGCTGAACCCCTGCCGAACTCACCCCCGCAGTAACACCATCATCGATGCCGGCCTGCTTCACCCACGCCCGCACGGACCCAACTCCCGGCGGGGCTCAACATTGTTGACAACGTGCGCTTCACCCACGCCCGCACGGACCCAACCCCGTAACCCAGCTGCATCGCAACACGCTTCACCGTCCCCTGCGTGACACCCAACTCGGCTCGCAGCGCCCTTGACCATCCGCACCGCGGCGGCCCTCCCCTCCCCCGAATAGCGACACATCGTCGCCCCCCTCCACCAGTTCCTTCGACATAACACCATCCTCATTCCCAAGACCAGGAGCCCCCACGAAACCCAGGACGCTTCATCCCCGCCGGGATCGATGGTGGTCTACCCATGATCACAAGCCTCCTTCAAAGCTACATAACTGCCCTGCCAAGAAGTATGACGCGCGACAGAGAGAACCCGCCCTCCACCAAACCCGGGGCGGTTCATGATGAGGTGCAAAGCCCGCACTCAACACGCATCCGATCACCTCCACCGAACGGTTCCATAACACCATCCACTCATAAATACCACCAGACCCTCCACACGGCATTTCGGACAGAGCCCTGCGCGATGGCACGGTCACCGTGGCATCGTCGCGCGATGGATCTCAGTTGCCTGACCATACCCATCCATGCACAAGGTTGGGTACCCATCGTGGGATGGGATGCTGATCTTGATCACGATTCATGGTGCGCAGGACAGCTGTGACCATTGGGTCACTAATGAGGGCCAGATGCGCTGCCGAGCCTGGGAGGTAGCCCCCCAGTGGCGATGTGCCGACTTCACTAGTGCCTTTGGGCGCGCACCGGCGCAGCAGGTCACGCAGACCAGAAGCGGTGTAGGCTGCCGCGTACTGCTCCCTGAGATAGCGTCGTTCGGCCGGGGTGGTAGCGGTTTCCAGAGCCGCCGCCGCATCAGCAGCATTGAGGTCCGCGATGTAAAGCACTCCAGTGGGGGACAGCTGACTTACGGCATAGCTCAGCTGCGATTCGATGTCATCCCACAACCCCAAGCACAAGTGGATCAGGATGGCGTCAAAGCTGCCAGCGAGTGCACCGCTCAGCTGCTCGACTTGAGCGCTCGGGACGTTGCACCGTGCCGATGACACCGCTTCGGCGACGGGATCGGTGCCCACTAAAGTGATGCTCGGCCGGGCTTTCGCCACGGTGGCTAGCGTGGAGCCATCGCCGCATCCGATGTCGAGCATCGTTTTGGCTTCCCGTCCATACATTCGCCGATGATTGGCCAGCAGTACGGCACCGGACAGTTGTTGTGAGCCTGCTGCTTGAACGCGGTCGTACCCATTGCTGATACTACGACGCTGGTGGCTTTGGAACCACCTCTGGGCGCGGTGGCGCGCGTCTTTTGGTGGAGCGCTGTGCTGAGCGGTGGTCATGATCACCATTCCTTCGTGGAGGGTACCGTCACTGGTGAGTGCTGCCTGCGGAGGAGTGCGCTGGTCGGACGCCATCGGGCTAGGACTAGATTGTGGGCAACGTGGGTCAATATGGCTGGTGCTAGTCCGGCTGTGAGCATGACCACCCACAGCAACGCGGTGACGAGCCCCAGGTAAAATAGGCCTCGCATTCTGGTCGTTCGATATAGATGCAGCGACAGGAAGCCCAGTGATACACACAGGACAGCTAATCCCCCCGGAACCCCCCACCCTATGAGCAGTGCGGGCCATGCCCATCGCCATACCAGTTCTTCAGAGGCAGCTGCCCATGGCAATAGCCAACAGTCTGGTCTCGCTGGCCGCCGAACCGGGCGGCGACCAGCGATATACCAGCAGGTCAGTGGGAGGGTAGCGCCGAGGAGCCCGGCTACGCCCAGCAATGTCATCGCGCCCACCGGTCCCTGCGGACCACTTCGATGCCACCATTGGATGTTTGAATATCCGTCTAGCAGCACTAAAGCGCCAGCGGCTAGTGTGGTCAGGTCGTAGCCTCTCTGGATGCTTGCCCTGTGGTGAAGAGCGATGGTTCCGTTGTTGCCGCAGCGCCATCGTGCAATGGCGGCGGCGATCATTGGTGCGGAGGCGGCCAAGGCAAGCCCGGAGGCTAGTGTGCTATTCATCAGTCGGCGCCGACGCCTAAGACGTAGGCATACAGTGGGGCGGTGTCGACCCCATTGGTGTGCCCGGTGAGCTGGCTCAGTTCATCATCGATGAAGCCGCCATAGGGACGCCCGGCCACCCCCACGGCCGCTGACATCAAGGTCAGGTTCTGCATCACATGACCCGCTTCGATGAATACGAGGCGCGAGGATCGGTGGCCATACTTGAATCGTGAGCGCCAGAAGCTGGCTGCCAGCACGATGGTGGCGGCGGAACCTTCGACGGCTTCCTCCCGGAGCAGGCAGTGTCCCAGCATTTGGTCATCGAAATCGCCTAACACGGCCAGGCAGTCGCGATATGGGTCGAAGTGGTAGACGCCGTGGTCGAGGCCACTGACCCGGCTGGCCAGCACGAAGACGTCCAATGGGTAGAGTGCGCCTCCAGATGGCACGCGTCGCCGCAGACCTTCAGGCCGCCGGACCAAGCCGTACCCGAAATCTAGAATGGTAGCTAGCTGTTGCAACTCAATGGGATCGCCACTGAACCTGTCGGCGCTGCGGCGAAGTTCGGCCGCCTGGAACAAACTGAAGCCTGGGTCGGCTGATGCTGGTAGCGCAATACTGGGCATATCGTCGAACCGTTTGCCGGCCCGCGTTGCGATCTGCTGCAAAGCCGGTGACCGCAGTAGGCGGCTCACTCCGGGGGCGTCCCAGGCCATGGATGCTCGGTAGACTTTGGTGGCTTCGAACCAGTTCTCGGTAGGGTCGTCATAGGCTAAATGTTCATTTCCGTACACCACATCGACCAGGTTGGTTGCGTGGCGGTCGAGTTCACTCATGACATACTCCTGTCTTGGTCAAGGGTCACGGGAAGGGGTGGGGTAGGGGGTTGAGCCGGTCAAACGTGAACGGCTTGCTTACCAGCCCCAGGGAGTGGGCATGATTTAGCAGGCGGTCGCCGCCCATGAATCGTGCGGCGTAGGAGGAATCCAGCGGACGCAGCCCGGTGATCACGGTGCGGATGACTCTTGCACCAGCTTCAAGGATGTCGGGGCTGGTCAGATCGAAGGTGATGACCCGATGGCCCTTATCAGTGAGGTGGTGAACCAGGCTGTCCCACAACCGTTCGGGGTCGGTGTCGTCAAACCTGGGTACTTCATGGACGGAGCGACGCACGTCCGACATGGTGAGGAAGTCTGCCTTGGGCACCATCTTGGTGCCAGCGTAGAGCCGAATGTGATCCTCGAAGGACACCAGAGCTTCGGCCAAGTCGTCGACATTGTGCAAGGAGCGCCCTTCGCGTTGTTCCGTCTTCATCCATGTGCGGGTGTACATGGCTTCGGTGGCGGCCTTTTCGCAGGCTCGTTCAATGGTCCCCGCCGCTGCAGCTCCCACGGCGAAGGGGGCGAGCGTTGCTGAACTGCTGCGGATGACCGCCAACACCGAGGGAATCCCAGAGAACACCGACATGTCTACTAGATGCACCCGAAGCCCTGTCGGGTCGAAATGGCGTGCCAGGTAACGCTTGAGCTTAAGGGACGACTCGGTATCGATCTGGGGCAGGCTGAGTCGGTTGTACCAGGTCAGCATGAATCCGTCACGTTCGACCACTTCGAACAACCCTGACAAGGCAGCTTCTACGAAAGTGATGCCGCAGGCAAGCCCATTGCTGGTGGCGTAGCCGACGGAAGGCTCCTGACGCCAGCGTCCTGCCATGTGTACCAGTTGGGCGGGTGCCCAGACTGGTTTGTTAGTGCTGGCGTCAATGCCTTGCCGCCACCACAGTGGTGTCTCTCGAGTCCAGCGGTCATATTCGAAGCCCGGTATTTCATACTGGGAGTCATCGAACAAGGCGTAGTCCTCAGCGGTGAGCAAGTCAAGGTCTGTTTCGAGTGCAGCTGCAGTGCCGTGACGGACTGCCTCTGAATCGATTGGGGCATAGGCAGCGCTGTATCGTTCTACGGTTTCACCTATGGCTGCCAAATGGGCGCTTAAGAGATCTGGTGAGCCGCCGCCGTTGTAGGCGTTCCCGGGTACTCCGAAAAAGAGAGTGCTGTCTGTGCCATGGGCGCCGATAGAGTGCGCCAAGACGTCGTCGACATCGCGCAGTTTCATATATTCGCGCCGGGCAATGCCGAAGTCAGGGTCGGAGAGAGGGAGCAGGACGTGCGCTGCCTCCAAAGGGGAGGTCCAAGCGGTCATTAGCGTTCTCCTTCTCGGGCTGGAGCGTGAAACCACACTTGAGGGAAGCCGGTGTCGGCTACCGGGGAACAGGAGGGACAGCGAGGGACACGGAAGATGCGGCGATATTCCATTGACAGTCCACTGTCGTTGATTCTGATTGAGGTTATCCCCCCAGGGGCTGCGCTTGGGGCGTAGTCATGCAGGCCCACTCGTTCCATCAAAAAATTTGCCACGATCCCTGCTTGCAGGTAATGGACAGGGTTGGGTCCGGTTTCGGGGGCGGGGTCGTCCACCGGCTCGATTTTTAGCAGCTCGGGACGGAAGACGTCATCAGAAAAGTTGGCAGAGCGGCGCAGCTGCAGACAGGTGAGACAGGCGGACTGATGCGGGACCACGAAAGGTCCAACCCAGGCGGTGTCAGAGTCGTATGCAATCACCGGTAACCATGGGGTGGCGTCAGCCAGGGCAATTCGATTGGCATTGAAGAGGTGTTTGTCGTGGAAGGAATTTGCCACAACCACCTTGAGGTCAGCCTCGCAATCTACCTTGGTGGTCATCTGAACCTGTATGCCCAATTCGGCGGCGGCCTGGGCGATGGTTGCCGCAAGGTGGCTGCCGGGACGAGCCACCAGTGACACATGGGTGGTGGAGAACCGTTTGGCAATGACATCGTCAGAGACCTGATTGCCGGCCCGGGCAGCCGCAATGAGGACAGCACTGGCGTACCGCTCGGCGCTCCGGCATAGTGCCCCTGCATCAACGAGGCGATCCAGTACTGGCTGGATTTGCTCAGGAGACGCGCCGAGGTCGCGGGCCAGATTGTCGATGTGGATGTAGCCTTCGGCGCCGAGATGGTTACGTAGTCGAATCGCGAAGTCCAGTACTCCGTCCCCGCCGATAGTGGTAACCGATCGGGCAGCAGTGACCACTAGGGCGTTGTTGAGTTCAGCGGTGCCTCCGAAAAGCCCTCGCCGATAGTAGGGCTGGTCCGTCGTGTGGTGGCTATGTTGTTTGGTGGGTGTGGTCGTCACGATCATCTCCTTGTGTTAGTAGTGGAATGAGGTCAAACAGCTCATTGGGAGCAGATTTGGTAGGCCTGGGGCACAAGCTGGGCGGGGTGGGGTTTGCGTCCCAGCAGGGCGGCCAGCACATCGGTGTCGGTCAGGCCAGGGCTGGAGGTAGTCGCCTGGTAGTTGGCTATCCATTCCGCCGTCCCAGTGGGAAGCCCATTACTCATCATTACGCCGATGAAGTCCTCGACGCTGCTGGTGATTAGTTTGACGGGGACTTCGAGGGTGATGCTCATCACTTCGCAGAGATGCGCCATCGGTACCCGATGCGGGCCAGTGACATCGAATGCCTGCCCCGCGCGGGTGGCCAGATCGTCCTCGCTCAGCCGACCAATAGCTTCGGCGAGGTCGAGGGTATTGATCCACGCTGGCCCCTCTGGAGCGAAGGCAGTCATCAGAGCCCCGGTAGGCGCGGCCCAGGCCCACAGCAGGGGAATGGACAGATCGAGGGGGGCTAGGCGCAAGATGACGGCCTGCGGTGTGATAGCCCATAGTTTTTCTTCCAGAGTTCCCCAGATGTCGTTCAGTGTTAGTCGGAGCGTGGATAGCACCACAGTCGGCAGGTGCGGATCTATCTGGCGTGCGAACTCCCGGGGAGTCGGTGCATCGCTGCCAACGAGATCGATCACCTGGATCTGGCTTGCGTTGTCAGAACTGCCCGTCAATTTCTCCCGAAGACCTTCACGTACGCCGAGGTAACGGACGGAAGTGGCGGTATGGGCGATCATGACCGGTACTCCTTATCGGTGTCGCTGGCTGCGAGAACCAGACCCATGAAGCCGAGACCGGCTGTCCAGCCAAGTAAGCCGACAATGCTGGAAGCAAGGTACTGGCCACCAACGTTGGTGGCCCACTGGACGATCTCAAGGGCGCTGCGGGTGGGAAGAGCCATGGATAGGATGTCCATCCAGCGTGGAAAGACGCTGGGCGGGATAAATAGCCCACCTCCGAAGGCGAGTACCATCATCAACACCTGAGCTACGGCGACTGCCGCTTTGGAATTGAACAGGTGGCCGACGACCAGGCCCAACAGCATAAAGGGAATGGATGTCACTAGGAGTGCGCCGAGGCCGATCAGGAGCCTTGGGGGGCTGAGGGTGGCGGCGGTGGTCAAGGCAGCTAGTACTAGCAAGGGCACTACGGAGAATGCTGCAAGCACACCGGAAGACATCAGGTAGGAAAGTATCCGTGAGCCGGCACCGGCAGGCAGCGTCTGGGTATAGCCACCCCAGGGACGTTCCCTCGCCTGAGATACTTCCACCGCGAACTGGAATAATGAGTTGACCATGATGCCGAAGACGGCCAACCCGACGACAGATTGGGTGGCTAGTTCGGTATCGTTGGAAATTGCCCTCTGAGGCAGGATGAAGAAGAGCAGGCCAATGCTGGGGGCGAAGAGGCCCATGATGATACTGATCGGAATCCTGAAGGCTTCGCGCAGCTGGAATCGGGCTTGCACTAAGGCTAACATAATCGGATTCTTCAGCGGCGGTGTTGCCGTTGTGGTCATCATTGGCTCCTTTCGGTAGTGCCTCCGGCACTGGCCAGGGCGTCATTGGTGATCTCAATGCCAGCGAGAGAGCCCGTGATCTCGGTGATTTCGCCGACGGTGGCATCGAGATCGTCGGTGATGAATGTCAACACTCCGTGCCGGTGGATTGGGTCCTCCAGGTGGTACACCCGGTCGAATTTTGCTGGATCAGTGGTCTGGATCCTGATAGTCGCACGGCTGGGGAGGCTGCGGACTTCACTGATGGGCTTGTCGAGTGCGATCTTGCCCTTGTCTAGGGCCACGATCCGTTCAGCGAGTCGGTTGATGTCTTCGAGGTAGTGGCTGGTTACCAGCACCGTGGCGCCCCGGTCGATGCGGGCGCTGACCTGATCCCAGAGCAACTCTCGTGCCGCGGCATCCAGACCCGTGGTCGGTTCGTCTAGCAGCACCAGGGCGGGGCTTCCAGCGAAGGCCAGCGCTACCGATAACAGCCGCTTCTGTCCTCCCGATAACCCGCCGATTTGGCGGCGCGCCAGATGGGTGAGGCCGAACTCACTTAGCAGCGCCTTACAGCTCGCTGGGTGCTGGTAGAAGGCGCTGACGTAGTTGATCACCTCGTTTACCTTGGCGGTCTCGGGCAGGCTCAGCGCTTGGGGTGCTACGCCGAGGCTGGTGCGAGTGCGGGGTTTGCGGGGGTCGCCGCCGAGCAGACTAACTCGGCCCGAAGTGGGTCGGCGCTGTCCAGATAGCAGGCTCAGGAGGGTGGTCTTGCCCGCACCGTTTGGGCCGATCAGTCCCACTGCCTCGCCGGCTTGCAGGGTGAGGTTTACCCCAGTCAGCGCATCGTAGTTCCGGTAGGTCTTGCCGACGGACTCTAGCTGGGCTACCAGGGGCTGGGAGAAGGTGGCAGTGATCATATGTCAAGTTCAGCACAAGTAAACGTGTGCTGTCAAGTAGTTTGCGACACAAACCAACAGCTAGAAGACTGAAAGGTTATTTGACAAGGCATTTTAATAGATGGAACAGCAGGGTACCTGGCAAGACAAAGTTGCGTGTTGACATGTGTCTGAAGGTGTGTCTATGGTTGTGCTGCGGGTCGCGAGCCGTGTCATGTGTCAAGCCGTTCAGAATCGATCGCACAGAGGAGTATCAATGTCCGCTGCAAAGCTGCCCGATGTGGCCACTATGACCGTCATTAGCTACGGTGAGGGCCAGCACCTGTTCGAGCCGATGGCCGCTCGGTGCACTACCACCACCATTATTTCCAGCAGCTCCTGTACCTTCTAGGCAGGACGTTCAGCGAAAATCGCACCAGTCGTCCAGTGTGGCCACACTGGACGACTGGTGCTTGTTCGACGCTGGGCGCTACCGTCGAGGTGTGAGTTGTTTGTTGGTCGTTGGTCATTGAGGCCCGTGGGGCTCAGCAGAGGTATTGGTTAGGGAGAAGGAAGATGAGTGGTCCGGCTGACCCGCAGGAGCTGTTGCGCAACGTTGACCATGTGACAGTCAGGACTCGACAGCTCGTGGATCCTCGTGCTCGACGCCAGCTTCTGGTCTGGTCAGTGGTCTACTTCCTAGGTTATGGCGCTCTCTGGGCCGATGTGGCCCTCAGGCGCGGTGTGCCCTGGTTCGGGCTGGGGGGACTGTTCGCAGCAGCGGTGGTGGGGTTTATCTCGACCGCGCTGGAGTTGCGCCGACTGCGCGGGTTGTTTGGACAGGCAACGGACCGCGTCCGGCGGGCTACGGTCAGTTGGGTTCTGGCAGCCATCGGTTTCTGGGTGGTGATGACTCTCGTGTTGCTACGTCGCCCTGATGTGAGCGCTCGCGACATCGCTGTCATTGCCGCAGCGGCTGCTGTGGGGCCGGTGGGCGGGTGGTTGCTGTGTACTGGGACTGGGGCGGGGTACGAGCCAGCACTTGGCCTGGGGCTTATAACGGTTAGCCTCGCTGGCCTAGCGCTTCCCCCCGACGCCACCGCCGTGATGATTGTTTGGTTAGCTAGCAGCGCCCTCTTCCTGGGGGCCTACTTCCACTCCAAAGTGACCCATGCCGCCGCCGAACACGGGGATGCCTCCCGTGACTGATCTCGATTTCAATGAGGTGTTGCACGCACCGGCTCGCCTGAGCATCATGGCCGCCTTGGTTGAGATTGGGGAAAAGGATCGCATCGCATACCCTCGACTGCAGGAGATCCTGGAATTGACCTCCGGCAACCTGACCTCACATCTGCGCAAGCTGGAATCCGTGGGCTACATCACCCAGACCAAACGATTCGTGAAACGAATGCCCGTCACTGAGATCAAGGTGACCCGTCGCGGTAGGCACGAGTTCGAAAGCTATGTCGAGCAACTACGTGCCTTTGTGCAGCGAGTGGATCTCAGCCGTGCCCAGCCTTCGCTGCCCCCAAGCCTTAGCCCTGACGTCGGACGGTAGAGGGCACCTGGATGAGAACGTTCGCACGGATCTTCCCATTGGGTGAGGTCCGCAACTTGCCCGGCATCAACCGACAGCTGTCTTGGTTGCTGAAGTCGCGGTGATTGGTCAAGCCGTGTAGGGCAGACAAGGTGGATTTAGCAGATCCAGCGCCGACGGTTGCTTCGCAGGCACCTCTGGGGTCCCTACGCGAGGTTCCTGCGAACTCAGGGCGGCCGGGCCGCCGCGGTAAGTTCGTACGAAAGAGGTAGAGGTCCGCCCGCTGGGAGTGCCGGGCGGTTAGGTAGGCACTCGGCTCACAGGGCGGGGCCAGCGTTACCCCACAGCGATGAGGTCGGCAGCCCCCATAGCCGGTCGGCGAACTGGTAGCCCTGGTCGGAGGTCCCCAGGACGATCCCGGCGATGAAGCGATCTCCCAGCTGATCGCGCAGGTAACGCAGCCCTGTGAAGTGCTCGGTCCGGTAGGTGGCTGATGCCTTGACCTCAAGGGCGATCACGCGGCCGTCGGCGAGTTCTGCGACGATGTCGACCTCCTTGCCGCTGCGGTCCCTGAAGTGGAACATCGAGTATGTCTCTTGGCTCCAGCTGAGTTGCGCCATCAGCTCGGAGACCACGAACCCTTCGAGGAGAGCACCTATCCCACTTTGAGTCAGCGGGAGCAGGGAAGCGGCGCTCTGCCCGATGAGATCGTCGGTTACCCCCAGCTTTTCCCCTTGGGTTAAGCCATGCAGCAGCATCTCCTGGCCCAGCTGTAGAGCGTGGCGGTCGATGAGGCCATCCACGGCAGCAGGGTAAGCAACGATCGCGGAAACGCAACCCCAGGAGCGCGGAAACGCAAGCC
>JAUNKK010000111.1 GCA_030532825.1 Propionibacteriaceae bacterium | reverse complement strand
GATCGGGGTGATGGTGGACATGACTTTGGACCTTTCGTCTGTAATGCATCTGACGGGAATTAAGTTACGTCACCCCGAAACCCCCCGCAAGCAAGTGAAACCTTGGCTGACTGGGGTATTTACATGAAATACTCACGTAAATCAGGGGCTTTGTGGGAGCGTCATGTTGCTTAAATCCTGAGGTGAGACTTCGGGGCACCTATCTTCTTGCCCGTCACTGGGGCTATTGCTGCACGGTATGACAGCGGGTCCTCGGCGCGAAGCCAGAGGACCCGATAAGGATTGCCATACCGAAGGGCCGAAAAATAATTCTGGGTCGGCGTGTCGGGGGAGGGCTTAGCCGAGCCCGAGGGCCTGGAGCATAGGGACGAACTTCGCCTCGGTCTCCGCGAGTTCCGCAGCCGGGTCGGAGTCCGCGACGATGCCCGCGCCAGCAAACAGTCGGATCTCGTCGGGGTGGGCCGGATTGATGTAGCCGCCGCGCAGCGCTATCGCCCACTCTCCGTCGCCGTTGGAGTCCACCCAGCCGATCGGGCCCGCGTAGCGCCCGCGGTCCAAGGCCTCCAGTTCGGCGATGATCTCGCCCGCGTCGAAGGTGGGGGTTCCGCAGACGGCGGCCGAGGGGTGAAGGGCGGCGGCCAGAGCCAGGGCGCTGGTCGACGGGTCCGTGACTCCGGTGATATCGGTGGCGAGGTGCATGACGTTCGGCAAGGTGAGCACGGAGGGTGCTTCCGGGACGTTCATGGCGGCGCAATAGGGCTCCAGAGCCTCGGCCACGGAGGCGACCGCGAACTCGTGTTCCCGGATGTCCTTGTTGGAGCCAGCCAATTGCTGCGCCAAGGCGAGGGGGTTGGTGTGCTCCGGGTCGATGGAGACGGTCCCGGCCAGCACCCGGGAAGTTACGAGGGTGTGCTGACGCCGCACCAGCAACTCGGGAGTTGCCCCGATCATGCCATCGACCAGGTAGCTCCAGGCCATCGGGTAGCGCTTCAAGAGGCGACGCAGCAGATAGCGCGGGTCGAAGGCCTCGGTGGCGCGCGCCCTCAGCGACCGGGCCAGGACCACTTTGTTGACTTGCTGCGCCCGGATACGCCCTACAACCTCAGCAACAATGCCGGTCCACGCTTCGTCCGAAAGGCCATCCAGGGCGGCCGCAACGCCGGTCGGCGCGATGAGGGGTTCGCCTACCTCGGGTAGGTCCAGGTTGAAGCGGCCTTCGCTGATCCGGGTCAGCCACGTCTGGCCCGCGCGTCGACCCAGGATCGTGCTCGGCACGATCAGGGTGGAGCGAACGCGCGAGCGCTCAGGGTCGAAGCTGAAGGAGCCGACGGCGAGGGGGCCGGTGCCCCAGGAGCCGGGCAACTCTGAGTCGTGGTCGATGTGGGAACTGACTTCGTTCCACCACACGTCCGCGGCGTCGGCGTAGTCCGTATCGAAACGGGCCACCTCGCCAAGGGTGATGATGCCCTCGCCCTGTCGGAGAAAGGCGCTGGACCGCTCCGACGTGAGGAAGCGAGAGAGGTCCCCGGGATCGTCAATGGCGATCGTGGTGGCTCGCAGCCGTTTCGTCACGAAATCAAGGCTCACCTGGGGAACGATAGCTGAGCCGTTAACCTCCAAGCCAGGGGAGTGGAATCAGGGGGTGAAGGAGGCTCGACGAACAGAGCGATTAACGCATCAAGAATGTTGTCAAAAACGCGGGTGAAAGCCCTTGTCAAAGTGGGTTGCGCGCCACATCGGACCGGGTTGGTGACAAGGGTCGATCGACCCCTAGACTGGCCATTCAAGTCGTGATTTTCTGGTGCTGGCCGAGACACAAATTTGAAGGAGAGTCGCATGCCGAAGGCGGAAGCTGACGTCGTGGTCGTCGGTGCTGGCCCCGGCGGGTCCGCCACGGCGGCAAACCTTGCACGACGCGGGCTCAGCGTCCTGCTGCTTGAGAAGTCGCGCTTCCCGCGGGAGAAGGTGTGCGGTGACGGTCTGACGCCGCGGGCCACCCGCTCGTTGGTGCGTCTCGGTATCGATACCTCCGTCGAGGCAGGCTGGTTGCACAACAAAGGGCTGCGGATCTATGGCGGCCGCGTTGACCCCTTCGAGTTGAACTGGCCTGCCCTCACCGACTACCCGCCGTACGGGCTGGTTCGTCCTCGCGCCGACTTCGACAACCTCTTGGCCCAGCACGCCGTCGCCCAAGGGGCCGAACTTATTCAGGAGACCACCGTCACCGAGGCCATCCTCGACGATTGCAGCGGGCGCATCGTCGGCGTCCGCAGTCGCGCGGGCGACGAATACCGCGCCCCACTCGTCGTCGCCGCGGACGGCAACTCATCGCGACTGTCAGTTTCGATGGGCCTCAACAAACGCAGTGACCGGCCCATGGGCGTTGCCTATCGGGCCTACTACGCCTCACCCCGCACCAACGACGCCTATCTTGAGTCATGGCTGGAGCTGTGGGACGGCAAGCCCCGCGAGTCCACCCTGATGCCCGGCTACGGCTGGATCTTTGGGATGGGCGACGGCACCTGCAACGTCGGGCTTGGGGTGCTCAACACCTCCAAGTCTTTCCAGAAAACCGATTACCGGGAACTGATGAAGCGCTGGCTGGCCAACACCCCCGAGGAATGGGGATTCCGCGAAGAGAACCGGATGGGCAAGATCCAGGGCGCGGCTTTGCCCATGGCGTTCAACCGCCAGCCTGTTTACGGCCGGGGCCTGTTGCTAGTGGGCGATGCCGGCGGCATGGTCAATCCCTTCAACGGGGAGGGCATCGCCTATGCCATGGAGTCCGCGGAGTTGGCGGCCGACGCCATCGCGGAAGCCCACGCCCGCGGCATCGGCACCGAACCAGCGGAACGGGCCCTACACGGCTACCGCACGGAACTGCGGGCCCGGCTTGGCGGCTATTACCGGCTCGGCACGATCTTCGTCAAGCTCATCGGTGACCCGCGCGTGATGCACCTGTGCACCACCTATGGGCTACCCCATAAGACCCTGATGCGGTTCGTCATGAAGCTGCTGGCCAACCTAACCGATCGCCACGACGGCGACGCCATGGATCGCATCATCAACGCCCTGTGCAAGGCAGCACCGTCCGCATGAGGAGGGCAAGGACAGTGGAAGGGAAACGGCAATGAACCTCTACATCCCCATTGTAGGGATGGTGGTGTTGGCCACCGTGTTCGTGGTGGTCTCCATGATCCTGAGCGTCTTCGTCGGCCCGCGCCGGTACAACCGCGCGAAATATGACTCCTACGAATGCGGCATCCAGCCCACCCCGCAGCCGGTCGGGGGCGGGCGCTTCCCCGTGAAGTACTACGTGATCGCGATGCTGTTCATCGTCTTCGACATCGAGATCGTGTTCTTGTATCCCTGGGCGATCACGTACCACAGCCTGGGCCTGTTCGGGGTCATCGCCATCGTGAGCTTCCTGGTGACGGTGCTGGTGGCCTACTTCTACGTCAAGCGCCGCGGCGGACTCGACTGGGACTGAGAGGTAAAAAACATGGGTATCGAAGAGAAGCTGCCTAGCGGACTCCTGCTCACGACCGTCGAGGGACTGTTCGGCTGGTTCCGGCAGGCCTCGTTTTGGCCGGTGACGATGGGCCTGGCGTGCTGCGCCATTGAGATGATGGCCTACGGGACCCCCCGTTACGACTCGGGACGGTGGGGCCAAGAGGTCTTCCGGGCTTCGCCGCGCCAGGCCGATCTCATGATTGTCTCGGGCCGCCTGTCGCAGAAGATGGCGCCCATCGTGCGGCAGGTCTATGACCAGATGCCGAACCCCAAGTGGGTGATCTCCATGGGGGCTTGCGCCTCCTCGGGCGGGATGTTCAACAACTACGCCATCGTCCAGGGCTGCGATCACATCGTGCCAGTCGACATGTACATCCCCGGGTGTCCGCCCCGCCCCGACATGCTGATCGACGCGATGTTCAAGCTCCGCAAGGAGGTCGCTAAGCGGCCCATCGGGCCTAACGAGGCCGCCGCCATCGCAGAGCGCGAGCAGGCTGCCCTGGCTGCGCCCGCCACTCACGAGCTGAAGGGACTCATGCGATGACCGAGACCCCAGGCGAACTGACCCAGCCGACCGAGGTGCCCCAAGCCCCAGTTTTCGCCACGAAGGCGGGAATGTGGAGCCGCGGCTCCGGCGATACCTCCGGTTACGGAGGTATCGTGCGGACCCTGCAGATGCCCGGTCAGACCGTCGGGCCTTTCGGCGAGCCCTTCGATACCATCGTCGCCCGTGCCACGGAACTCGTCCCCGCCCTCAGCGGGGGCTTGGTGCTTTTCGACCGGGGAGAGTTGACGATCTACGTGCCCCGTGAACACCTGCTGGAGACGGTGCGGGCCTTCCGCGACGACGCCCAGCTGCGTTTCGAGATCTGCGTGTCCGTGAACGGCGTCCACTACCCGCAGCAGGTCGGCGCGGAACTGCACGTCGTCTACCACCTGCTCTCGATCACCCACAACCGGCGCGTCCGCCTTGAGGTCGCCGTCCCAGAGGGCGATGCGCACCTGCCCTCGGTCGTGGCCACCTATCCGATGGCCGACTGGCACGAGCGCGAGACCTGGGACATGTTCGGCATCCGCTTCGACGGTCACCCGGCGCTGACCCGCATCCTCATGCCCGACGACTGGGTCGGCCATCCGCAGCGCAAGGACTACCCGCTGGGCGGCATCGACATCCAGTACAAGGGCGCCACCGTACCCGCCCCCGATCAGCGGAGGACGTACAACTGATGAGCAACGACATCTTCGCCGGGCCGGGCGAAAAGCCGGCTGACCGGGTCTACCTAGCTCAGGGCGGCGACTGGGCGCAGATCGCGGCCGAGCAGGCCGAGCGGGGCGACGAGACGATCGTCGTCAACATGGGCCCCCAGCATCCATCCACCCACGGTGTGCTTCGCCTCATCCTGGAGATGGACGGCGAGACCGTCACCCACATCCGGCCCGCCATCGGGTTCCTGCACACCGGCATTGAGAAGAACATGGAGTTCAAGACGTGGACCCAGGGGGTCGCGTTCTGCACCCGCATGGACTACGTGGCGCCGCTGTTCAACGAAGCCGTCTACTGCTTGGCCGTGGAGAAGTTGCTGGGGATCACCGATGATGTGCCCGAGCGGGCCAGCGTGCTCAGAGTCCTGGTCATGGAGCTGAACCGCATCGCCTCCCACCTGGTGGCCATGGGCACCGGCGGCATGGAGATCGGCGCACTGACTGTCATGACCATCGCCTTCCGCGAGCGCGAGATGATCCTCGACTTCCTGGAAGGCTTGAGCGGCCTGCGCATGAACCACGCCTACATCCGCCCGGGCGGCGTAGCCAACGATCTCCCGGAGGGCGGGCTGGAACACCTGCGCACCGTCATCGCGTGGCTGAAGAAGCACCTGCCCGAGTACGCCACCTTCTGTAACGAAAACCCGATCTTCAAGCTGAGGATGCAGGGCATCGCCAAGATGGACCTCACCGCCTGCATGATGATGGGCGTCACCGGGCCGATCCTGCGGTCCACCGGTTACGACTGGGACCTGCGCAAGACCCAGCCCTACTGCGGGTACGAGACCTACGACTTCGACTCGATCACCTGGGATACCCAGGACGCCTACGGGCGTTTCCGGATCCGGCTGGCCGAGTGCTGGGAATCGTTGAAGATCGTCGAACAGTGTCTGGAACGCCTGGAGCGCACCCAGGGTCAGCCCGTCATGGTGGGTGACGCGAAGATCGCCTGGCCCGCGTCGCTGGCGCTCGGCCCCGACGGGCAGGGCAACAGCTTCGAGCACGTCCGGCACATCATGGGCGAGTCCATGGAAGCCCTCATCCACCACTTCAAGATCGTCACGGAGGGCTTCAAGGTTCCCGTCGGCCAGGTCTATCAAGCCGTCGAATCCCCGAAGGGGGAGTTGGGCTGCACCCTCGTCTCCGACGGTGGCACCCGACCCTACCGGGCCCATTTCCGGGACCCTGGCTTCAACCACCTGCAGTCGGTGCCCCTGATGTGTGAGGGTGCCATGATCTCCGACGTGGTTGTGGCCGTCGCCAGCATCGACCCAGTTCTTGGAGGTGTCGACCGATGAGCGGTCATTTCACCAGCGACTTCCCCGAGTCCGGCTCGGTTGACTATTCCGACCAGTCCACCAACCTGGGCGATCAGGCCATCGCTGAGTTGCAGGAACTGGCGGCCCGCTACCCGCACCCCCGGTCCGCGCTGCTGCCCATGCTGCATCTCGTGCAGTCCTACGACGGCCGGATCAGCCCTCGCGGCATCGAACTGTGCGCTGAGATCCTCGGCATCACCACCGCCCAGGTGTCCGGCGTAGCCACGTTCTACACGATGTATAAGCGCAAGCCAGCCGGTCATCACCACCTCGGGGTCTGCACCACGGCGCTATGCGCGGTGATGGGCGGCGACATCCTCCTTGATCGCGCCAAAGACAAGCTCGGCATCGACGAGGGCCAGACCACCCCCTGTGGTCGCGTGTCCCTGGAACGCCTGGAATGCAACGCCGCCTGCGACTTCGCCCCGGTAGCGATGGTCAACTGGGAGTTCTTCGACGATATGACTCCAGAGAAGCTCGACGAACTCATCGACAAGCTCATGAACGGCGAGGAGGTCGTCTCCCCGCGCGGGGCCACCATCACCTCCTGGAAGGAGGCCGAGCGGGTGCTTGCTGGTTTCCCCGACGGCCGGGCCGACGAAGGTCCTTCCGCGGGCCACGCTTCCACGCTGGGCCGCCGGATCGCCGCCGAGCGGGGCTGGAGCGCGCCCGACCCCGCCAATCTGCCGGAGCCCGCTGAGGAGGAGCCAAAGTGACCGACCTGCTCGCCCCCGTGCTGAGCGACCAGTGGGGCCAGGACAAGTCCTGGAAGCTCTCCCGTTACGAAGCCACCGGCGGCTACCGCGCGCTGCGCAAGGCCCTCGCGACGCCGCAGGCCGACCTCATCAACCTGGTTAAGGAAGCCGGGCTACGCGGCCGTGGCGGCGCGGGCTTCCCGACGGGCATGAAGTGGAGCTTCGTGCCGCAAGACAACCCCAATCCGAAGTACCTGGTGGTCAATGCTGACGAGTCGGAGCCCGGCACCTGTAAGGACATGCCGCTGCTGCTGGCCTCCCCGCACACCCTCGTCGAGGGCGTGCTGATCGCCGCGTACGCCATCGGCTCCCACCAGGCCTTCATCTACTGTCGCGGTGAGGTGCTGCACGTGATCCGCCGCCTACAGCAAGCCGTCAAAGAGGCCTACGAAGTCGGCTATGCGGGCAAGAATGCCATGGGGTTCGGCTACGACATCGATGTGATCGTCCACGCCGGGGCTGGCGCCTACATCTGCGGCGAGGAGACCGCCCTGCTTGACTCCCTGGAGGGCCGCCGCGGCCAGCCGCGCCTGCGCCCGCCCTTCCCGGCAGTTGCAGGCCTGTACGCATCGCCGACCGTGATCAACAACGTCGAGTCCATCGCGTCGGTGCCGTCCATCGTCAACAACGGGGCCGCGTGGTTCCAGGCGATGGGCACCGAGAAGTCGAAGGGCATGACCATCTACTCGCTGTCCGGGCACGTTGCCCGCCCGGGCCAGTTCGAGGCCCCCATGGGCATCACGCTGCGGCAACTGCTGGAGTTGTCCGGGGGGATACGTGCCGGGCATGAACTGAAGTTCTTCACCCCCGGCGGGTCTTCGACGCCGATCCTGACTTCGGAGCATCTCGACCTGCCGCTCGACTATGAGGGCATGGCCTCCGCCGGCACGATGCTCGGCACCAAGGCCCTACAGGTCTTCGACGAAACCACCTCTGTGGTGCGCACCACCCTGCGCTGGGTTGAGTTTTACAAGCACGAGTCCTGTGGCAAGTGCACGCCTTGCCGCGAGGGCTCGTGGTGGCTGGTCCAACTGCTGATGAAGTTCGAGGCCGGTACTGCCGAGGAGGGGGACGTCAACAAGCTGCTTGATGTGTGCTCCAACATCGGCGGACGTTCGTTCTGCGCGCTGGCTGATGGCGCTGTCGCCTGCGTCACCAGCGCGGTGCGGCACTTCCGCGACGAGTTCGAGTTGGGCTATCACACGCCCGCCTGGGAGCTGTTCCCCTACGCACGCAGTGCGCTGTTCGCCACGGAAGGAGAGGCACAGTGAGCCAGACCGCCAACACCGAGGTGGCTCCGAAGCCGGAGCTGGTCAGCCTGACCATCGACGACGTGGCCGTCAGCGTGCCGAAGGGCACCCTGATCATTCGGGCCGCGGAGATGATGGGCACCGCGATCCCGCGGTTCTGCGATCACCCGCTGCTAGATCCCGTCGGGGCCTGTCGGCAGTGCCTTGTCGACATTCCTGACGCGGGCAACGGCCGCGGGTTCCCCAAACCGCAGGCCTCCTGCACCATGCCCGTCGCCGAGGGCATGGTGGTGCGCACCCAGAAGACCTCCCCGGTGGCCAAGAAGGCCCAGGAGGGCATCCTGGAGTTTCTGCTCATCAACCACCCCCTCGACTGCCCCATCTGCGACAAGGGCGGCGAATGCCCGCTGCAGAACCAGGCGCTCAGCAA
>JAUNKK010000110.1:1830-8612 GCA_030532825.1 Propionibacteriaceae bacterium | reverse complement strand
AGCCCACGAGGCATCAGCCGCGGTATCGGCCAGCAGCAGCATCGCTTCCCGCGGCCCCGACAGGCGATGCACCCCCGGCAGGCCACGCAGTTCGTCTGCCTCGTTGGTCTCGCCCAGCAACAGCTCAAGCTCCGCGATTGAGGCCGAGATGCCCATGCCCCAACGTTAGCCCCAGGCATGTACCAGTACAACGGGGAAAGGCAGCAACGCCGTCGCAAAGTAATCTTGCCGAGTGTCGCTGGCTGGTCGACGTGGTCATGCCCTGCGTTCGAGGCGGTGACCTCCAGCGCTGTTCGCCGCAGCCCGCCCCCTGGCACTGACTTTTGGTGCATGGGCAGCGTCATCACGGGATTCCTCTCGCTCTTCGTGGCCTTGGTCGGCACCACCGGTTTCGCCGCCATCCTCCTTCTTGGCTTGGAGGTACGCTTCATTTGCCCTGGCCTCCCGGGAGGCTTCACTGGGTTAGTCGCCTATGGGCCGATATTGGAGGAGGGGTGACGGCGGCCAACGCGCCGGACCGGAGCTTAGGCCCGAGATCCTCACGACCCGAAACTGCCCTAACGTACCCTTTTCGGGAGATCGGCTAGGGTGAGAATTCAGCACCGAGCAAAAGGAACCCTCTGTGGTCACCGGGACGCCAATCACTGGGACGACAGATGGAAGGAGTCAGGCTGTGGCCGATGTGAGAGTGGCTCATCTGCGGTTCCGCGATGTCAAGCCTTATGACGCTCCCGTGTCGCTCGATGAGTTGCGCGGCCCCCACGCCAGGCTCATCGACCTGCCCCACTCTGTGCGTTGGCAGGCTGATCGGCTTGGCGTGGACGTGTCCCACCGCGGTTGGTGTCGCATGGCTTACCAGGCGTTGCTGGCCGAGGGGACTGCCGACGAGCAGTGCCGTTTAATGAATCGGGATCGCCTCATTGAGATGTGGCCGATCTTGAACATGGACCCACGTGTGCGGGGCTTGTGGGAGAGCCGTTTCCCCCAACTTCGGATCGGTGCGTGAACAGAGATCAGGAGGAGCAGCGGCGCATCACCCATTTGGCCTTGGGTGCCGTCGGCGACGATGTCGGCTTCGTTTTGGCCGGCTCGGGGCAATCCGCGAACACGGGCTGATCGACCGGCCAACCGAGGATGTGGACCGCATCCAGCCTGAGGAGGTACTCGCCTACGGCCTGACGAAGGGCCAGCTCGACGATGTGAAAAGGCGCTGCATACAGTGGGCTGCGCGACTACGCGCACAGTGCGGACGTTCAGAGGTGGCAGAGCCTTCGTGTCTCACCGAACCTCAGCGTTCACCATTGAGGGCAAGCTACCCGAAGCCGGCCACTGAGACAACGACACGACAGGAGCCAACGGATGGCCCTCAGACACGCTTCGGTGGGTCGAACATGCTGAGTCGGGACAGCGGGACCGGTCTCGGCAAGTGAGACGGTCAACGACTTGGCCAAGGCAAACAGCGGGGCCGCGGCAGAGTCCCCGAGGGGCCGCGCTTGACCACCCCGTCACATGTCACAGCAGTCGTACCGCATCCTCATGGACAAGACAAGCCCGGCCTCCATCGTTTTTGTCCTGGCGGGACTCACCACTGGCTTCGTTGCCATCGTTCTAGGCATCCAGGGACGCTCCCATGCCAAGGACACGGGCTTGGGAGGTGGCGGGCTCGCTGTCCTCGGGATCATCCTCGGATTGTTGTCCGTCGGATTCGTGCTGCTCCACCTCTTCGCGTTGGCTCAGATGCGTCGTTGAACCGGCATCCGATCCTGTTCGACTAACCTGGGCCGCTGCTAGCCTGCCCTGGACCGGACGTTGACGGCAATGACAGCTAAGGGAGACCAGTGTTTTGCGACGACTGCGGTGAACGCGTGCCCGATGACAGGCGATTCTGCCCCGAGTGCGGCAGCGACACGTCGCGGGCTGGCAAGGCGGGCGACTCCGAAGAGGCAGCCAAAGCCCGGGCATTCGGGGTGGAGTACCTGTGCGTGAGCAGCGCCATCGTCGGGCTGCTCGCCCTCCAAGTTCAGCTGCTGGGCATCACGGGCGTCGTTGCGATGGCCTGCGGCGTCAAAGGTGCGCTCAACTGCATGCGGGAGCGCCAGCCCGGTCAGGAACTCGCAATCCTCGGGTTCGTGCTGGGCCTCATCTCGACGGGCATGGTGGTGGCTACCTGGCTGGACCTGTCATGACCTTCGGGTTACTGAAACTGCCGCTGGTATAGCCGGGCATAGGCGCCGTCGGCCGCCAGCAGTTCGTCGTGGGTGCCGCGCTCGGTCACCCGTCCTTCCTCCACGACAAGGATCAGGTCGGCGGCGCGCACCGTCGACAGGCGATGCGCCACGACGATGGCGGTGCGGCCCTGGCGGGCGGCGTCTAGGGCGCGCTGCACCAGATGCTCCGAGGCGGTATCTAGATGAGCTGTGGCCTCGTCCAGGACAATCACGGGCGGTGCCTTCAGCAGTAGCCGCGCGATGGCCAGACGCTGCCGCTCCCCGCCGCTCAGCCGGTAGCCGCGCTCCCCCACCATCGTGTCCAGGCCATCCGGGAGCCGACGCACTAGGTCCGCGATCTGGGCCTGCCCTAGCGCCTCCCACAGTTGCGGCTCCGTCGCCTCCGGCCGAGCATAGCTCAGGTTGGCCCGGATGGTGTCGTGAAACAGGTGGGCGTCCTGGGTGACGTAGCCGATGGCCGCGCGCAAGCTGGCCTGCCGTAACCCACGAACGTCCACTCCGCCGACCTGCACCGACCCGGAGTCGACGTCGTAGAGCCGCGCCATGAGGTGCGTGAGGGTGGTCTTTCCGGCCCCCGACGGGCCGACGAGGGCGACGCTCTGGCCGGGTTCGGCCCGGAAGCTGACGCCTCGGATCACCGGTTCGGATCGCTGCTCCCCCGCCTCGGGCGTCAAAGACTCCAGCGACACCTCGTCGGCGGCGGGATAGCTGAACCACACGTCGTCGAAGACGACGCTGGCGGGCTGGGGCACATCCACGGCGCCGGGGGCGTCGATGATGGCGGGCTGCAGGTCGAGCACCTCGTAGACCCGCTCGAAGCTGACCAGGGCCGTCATGAGGTCAACCCGCAGGTTGGTCAACTGCATCAGCGGCGCATACAGCCGGGCGAGGAGTGCCACCAGCGCCGTGAGGGTGCCGAGACTCAGGTGTCCGGCGACGACGGCGCTGCCGCCAAGCCCGTAGAACAGGGCCGTGGCGAGCGCCCCGACGAGGCTGAGCGCTGCCACGAACAGCCGCACCACCATGGCGATGCCCATTCCGTCGCGGGCCAGGGTCGCGGCCTGCCCGTCGAAGCGCTGCACCTCCCGGTCCGGGTCGCCGAACAGTTTCACCAGCAACGCCCCGGAAACGGTGAACCGCTCGGTCATGGTCTGAGTGAGTTCCGCTTGATGCTCTAGGCGGAGCCGACTCATGCCGGCGACGCGGCGCGCCACCAGCTTCGCTGGCACCATGAAGATCGGCAGCAACACCAGCGCCGCCAGGGTCAGCTGCCACGACAACGCCACCATCGAGGCCAGCACCAGCGCCAGGGTGGCGATGTTGCTGAGGGCCTGCGAAAGCGTAGTGGTGAAGGCCTGCTGCGCCCCGGTGACGTCGTTGACTAGGCGCGACACGAGGCGGCCCGTGTTGGAGCGGGTGAAGAACGCCAGCGACATGGCGCTAACGTGTTCGAACAGCCGGGTGCGGAGCCGGTGGATCAGGCCCTCCCCGATCCGGGCGGAACACCACCGCTCCAGCAACGCCAAACCCGCCCCCACCAGGGCGAGGGCCGCGGCGACCAGCGATAGCCGCACGATGACGCCAACATCTCCGGCGAGCACTCCGTCGTCGATGATGCGTTGGAAGAGCAGCAGCGGCAGGACGGTGGTGGCACTGCCCCCTATCACCGTCAGGGCAAAGACCACCAGCAGCCCCGCGAACGGCCGCCCCTCAGCCAGAACCCGCCGGGATATCCCGCGCGGCAACTGGTGTTGTAGCAGCGCGTGGTCGCGGGCCAGGGGTGCGAGCATGGCACCCTCCCCGCGGCTGCCCACCCCGGCCGGGACTTCAGTCGGTCTCATGCGCTAGAGATTAGTAGCGCTCCCCGATGTGACGGGGTCGACGGGATAGGCTCGCGTCATGCTGTTGAGCGACAAAGACATCCTGGCCCAAGTGGACGCGGGTCTCATCAACCTAGACCCGTGGGACCCGGCAATGCTCCAGCCGTCGAGCGTCGATGTGCGGCTTGACAAGTATTTCCGGGTATTCGAGAACCACCGCTACCCCCACATCGACCCGGCCGAGGAGCAGCCCGAACTGACCCGCCTCATCGAGGTCAGCGATGGCGAGGCCTTCGTCCTGCATCCCGGCGAGTTCGTGCTGGGCTCCACTTGGGAGCAAGTCACCCTCCCGGCGACGGTGGCGGCGCGTCTGGAGGGCAAATCGTCGCTGGGCCGCCTGGGCCTGCTAACCCATTCGACGGCAGGGTTCATCGACCCCGGTTTCTCGGGTCACGTCACCCTCGAACTATCGAATATGGCGACGCTGCCCGTGAAACTATGGCCGGGCATGAAGATCGGCCAACTGTGCTTCTTCCAGCTGTCCTCGCCAACCGAACACCCGTACGGCTCCGACAAGTACGGCTCCCGCTATCAAGGACAGCGCGGCCCCACCCCATCCCGCTCCTACCTCAACTTCCACCGCACCCAGATCTAGCCCCGGAAGCGGGGCGCAAACGAGTTCTCGGCCGCCACGTCAACGGGTTATGGCTCTGAGAGCACCTGAAAGAGGCTGTGCTGAACGAGGGCGATCCAGAGCTTGAGTTCCCGCGCGGTGTTAGCGGCAGGGGCTTGGGGATCTCGACGACGTGGTCGCTAGGTAGGCGCCTCTACCACCTATGTGCCGCTTGACATCGGAGGCGGGTCCCGCGCCGCAAACAAAGGCGTAGAGTGTTTACATGTCTACATCAGTTGTGAGCGTTCGGCTGGACGCCGATGTCAAGCGTCGCCTCGATGCCTTGAGCGCCGCCACCGGTCGACCGGCCGCTTACTATGTTCGAGAGGCGCTTGAGCAACGTCTTGATGAGCTTGAGTATGCCTACCAACTACGTGCCGAGGCGGAGGCCATTCGCAAGGGCGAGCTCGAGACCATTCCCAGCGCCGCGCTCTCCAATGAACTCTTCTCGTGAACTGGGCAGTCGAGTATGCGCCCCGGGCTGCCAAAGCGCTCCATCGGCTTGATCGACCGATCGCGCGATGCATCTTCGACTCCGTCCAGCGCCTCGCTGACCTGGAGGACCCAACCACTTCATGCAAAGCCCTTTCAGGACCGCTAAGCGGTTTGTGGCGACTGCGGGTAGGTGATTACCGCGTAATTCTCGACATCCGACGAAGTCAGCTGGTGATAGTTGCCTTGGACCTAGGGCATCGGTCGCAGATTTATGACGGTTGATCCGCAGGAGGCATCCGGGATTCGGGTGTGTCAGATTAACGGTGGATCTGTCCTGGCGTATTTCAGTTGATTCGGCCTTCAAACGGATCGCCAAGGCGTTGGGTGCGGTCCTGTGATGCTCCAGCCAGCGAAGAAACGGTTGCGCAGGATCTTGTCGGCCCATGGGAGCGGCCGTGCTGTAGGACTGCTTTCGCGATCTTTCTGCCGGCAGTCATGACTCCCATAACCCTGACGGGGACTTGGGGCGGAATCGTCGCCATCGCATCCCTTGTGAAGCTCTGCCCAGCCTAGCTCCGGTCCTTCAGACGTAGCCCGCCGAAGCCCCTGGCGGCAAGGACCGAGCGCCACCTGTTGCGAGACGATCTGCCTGATGGTCGGACGCTAAGTACCTGAGGAAGAGATACCAGTGGAGGCGCTGCTGGGGAGATATACGCGATATAATCCCGTCATGTTGGACTTAAAAGAGCGACGTGAACGCGCTGGGCTCACGCAGGCCCAACTCGCGGCTCGTAGCGGCATTGCTCAGCCCAACATCTCGGCCTACGAGTCTGGCCGTCGCGTTCCCACCGCGGCCACCGTGGAGCAGCTGCTCGCTGCTCTGAAGCCGAGCCGGAGGGAGGCCGTGCGTGAAGCACGGCCCCAGATTGAGGCAATTCTCGCAGCACACCACATGTCTAACCCACGCCTTTTCGGGAGTGTGGCGAGAGAAACTGACGGCCCAGCTAGTGACGTGGACCTACTCGTTGATGCCGACCTTGAACTTGACCTTCTGGACCTGATTGATGCCGGAGAGAAGCTTGAGGGCCTGCTCGGATCCAGAGTGGACATTGTCACTTCTAGATCCTTGCGCCCGGGGCATCGGATCTCTCGCACGGCGGTCGCACTGTGAGCGGGGAGCTCGAAAACCAGCTCGGAGACGTACTTCACTCTTGTCGACTTGCCGAAGCTATGTCCGCTCGTGGACGTTCCTGGTACGAGAGTGATCCAGAGCTTGAGGTCCCCAAACTTGCCGCGGATTCACTCCTCCTCAAGCTCGGGGAAGCAGTGCGCCGCCTGCCTGAGCAGTTCCTTGAGGCGCAAGCGCATGACCCTGTGTGGCGTCGCGCGATTGGCATGCGCAACCGACTCGCTCACGAATACCTGGGAATCGACTACGAGTTGGTCTGGCAAGTCCTCACCGTCCATGCACCGGCTCTCGGGCGCTCGGTTGAGGCGATGTTGACCACATTGAGCGACGTGGGCGAAACAGGCATCGCGGCGGGATGAGAAACCGCTGATGAGGATCCACGACAACGTGGGTTACCTTCGGCAGTCATAGCATGACAGTGGGCGGCGCCGGGGAGT
>JAUNKK010000110.1:0-1820 GCA_030532825.1 Propionibacteriaceae bacterium | reverse complement strand
CACCACACGCGGCTGACCCGGGGGCCCCCCCCCATGGCGGGGGGGGGCCGCGGGGGCCCCCCCCCCCCCGGCGCCGCCCACATGTAGTCGCGATCCTAGTCAGCCCTTCACGGCCCCGGCGGTCATGCCGCGCACGAAGTAGCGTTGCAGAGCGATGAACACCAGTAGAGGCAGCGCCATGGAGATGAAGCCGCCGGCGGTGAGCAACTCCCAGCCCTGGCCCTGCGTGCCGAGCATGCCCTTCAACGAGACGATGACCGTCTGGTTGTCCGGCTTCAGGAACAACAGCGCGATGAGCAGGTCGTTCCACACCCACAGGAACTGCAGGATGGCGAACCCGGCGATCGCGGGGGTGGACATGGGGAACACCAGCCGCCAGAACGTCTGGTAGTGGGTGGCCCCGTCCATCTTGGCCGACTCGATGATGGACCTCGGTAGCGTGGTCATGTAGTTGCGCAGCGTGTAGATGGCCAGCGGCATACCGAAACCGGTGTGCAGCATCCATACCGCAACGTACTGCCCGGCGATGCCTATCCCGCGGGGGCCGAGCATGTCCAGCATCGGTTGAAGCGCCACCTGCAGCGGCACAACCATGACCGCCACGATCGTGACGAACAAGAAATCCTTGCCCTTGAACTCCAGGAATGTGAACGCGTAGGCCGCAAAGGCCGCGAACATGATCGGGATGATGGTGGCGGGCACCGCGACCGCCAGGGCGTTGATGAACGCCATCCCCATGTCGCTCTTCTCGAACACGCCCACGTAGTTTTGTAGCGTGAACGCGGGCTTGAAGATGGCCTCCCACCAGCCCGAGGAGTTGATGTCGTCGATAGGCCGGAAGCTGGTCACCAGCAGGCCGATGGTGGGAAGCAACCACAGGATGCACAAGAGCGTCACCACGATGATGGCGACCCAGCTGCGCTTCTGCTTCGTCTCGGCGGCCTTCATCGTTCCTGCTCCTCACGCTTGAAGTGACGCACCTGGTAGATCAGCACCGGAATGACAGCCAGCAACAGCAACACCACGATGGCCGACGCCGTACCGGCGTTCTGCTTCACGAACAGTTCCTGGAAGAACATGTTCGCGATGACGTTGGTCTTGTAGTTGCCGTTGGTCATCACATAGACGATGTCGAAGATCTTCATCACCATGATGAACACCGTGACGAACACGGTGATCATGGTGCCCTTCATCTGGGGAATAACCACCTGGAAGAAGATCTTGAACTCCGAGGCCCCGTCGATACGGGCGGCCTCTAGGGTGTCCTCGGGCACGTTCTTGATGGCGGTGGATAGCAGCACCATGGCATAACCCACTTGGAGCCACACCACGATCACCATCAGCAGCAAGCTGTTCAACGCTCCCGCCTCGTGCTGCATCCACGGCTCCGGGTTGCCGCCTAGCGCGGCGACGATGGCATTGAGCAAACCGATTTGCTTCTCGCCCGGCTGGTAATCGTAGATGAACTGCCAAATGGTGGCGGCACCCACGAAGGAAATGGCCATAGGCAGGAAGATCAGGGCCTTGGACAGCTTCTCCCCACGCGGGGACAGCCGGTCGGCCAGCACCGCGACGACCAAACCAATGGCCACCGTCGAGGCGGGCACCAGCAGCAGCCACAGCACGTTGTTCCAGATGGTGCGCAGGAACTCATCCGAGCTCAACACCGTCAGGAAGTTCCCATACCACGGATCCAGATATGCGGTGGAGTCCGCGTTCGCGAACGAGTAGTTCACCGTCTGAATCGTGGGATACAGCAGGATCAGACCGATGGTGAAATAGCCCGGCAGCACATAGGCGTAGGGCATGAGGAACTGCGA
>JAUNKK010000109.1 GCA_030532825.1 Propionibacteriaceae bacterium | reverse complement strand
GGCGACGAAGACGCCTGGGATCAGCAACTCGACGCACTCAGGGAACGCGTAGAGCAATGGACC
The DNA here is from genome assembly GCA_030532825.1 of Propionibacteriaceae bacterium. GTDB lineage: Bacteria > Actinomycetota > Actinomycetes > Propionibacteriales > Propionibacteriaceae > Arachnia. The sequence continues at coordinate 8,629 of JAUNKK010000109.1, read as the reverse complement.
GGGAATGCCTGCCAGATCTACACGCTAACCGAAGCTGAGCTAGCCGAGCACACGGCAAACCATTGAGCCCATCGTCGGCGAATGGCTGCGCGATGCTGTGACCGTGACCGGTGAACCACTCTCACGGCTGCTGTCCAGGAAGACATCCTGATGTCTGCGACCAGCCCCGGGCCGGCTCTCACAAAAGAAGGGCCCGGGTAGCAGGGACGCAGGTAAATCCAGAGTTTGAGAAGGATGCGCCCCCATGGCCGAGCTGATCCCAGCCTAGCCGTCGGGGTTCAGAAGGCCAAGCACTTCCGCATCCCATGGGCCGATGACATGCTCGCCCCGACCGGCCCCGGCCGGGTCATCGAAGACGACGTCCGCGTCCTCGCGCCGCTCGACCACCTCGTCGGCGAGTAGCGTGATGAGCGTCGCCAGGTTCATCCGGGGCACCTGGATGAGGTGCTTGAGCTGGGCGATGTTGGCGTCCTCGGATTCGAGCAGGTTCACCAAACCTCGCCGGACGTGGGTGGCCGAGTCCCACCAGATCATTTCGCGCGTGGCAAGGTCGAAGACGAGCGGGGCGCAGCTGTTGCGCTCGCTGGCGAGTTGGAAGCAGGTGGTCACCGTCGCGGGGTCGAACACCTCGCCCGCATCCACGTCGGCCCGGAGCATCACCCCGGCGAGCGCGTCGGGGACAGCGCTGAGCAGTTGACGGGTGAACGAATGCACGGTCATCACCACCCACCGCCACCCCTCGGCCAGCGCACGCTCCACCTCGATGTCCAGGTACTCGCTGGCGCCGTCGGGGGCAGAGGTGATATCGCCGGAGTGGGTGATGCCGACCTCGCGCAGGTTGTAGTAGGCGACATGTCGGGTGCGGGTCTGGTCGGCACTGACGAGGAGCCCAGAGAGGTCGAGATCCACCCGGTGATCGTCGATGTCTCGCCAGTGCATGAACAACCGCACCGCACCACCGGTCGGCACGACGAGCGGCAGCCGGGTGCCGCGACCAGCGACGCGCGCGCCGGGCGCGGCATTGCGGATACCAAGCGGCACGGTGAACCGGCTGAACAACGCGCGGTTGAGCCATACTCGCCCCAGTCGTCGGCGCGCGCTGATCGCCCGCTCCACCGTCGCGACGATCCGGGCGTCCACGTCGCGCGGCACCCGTCGGTTGGGGATCAGCATGTTGCCCTGCTTCCCCTTCAGATGCACCACCCTGAGCCGCAGTTCATCAACTCCGGGCGAGGAGAAGTACTCCCACAGCTGGATCAACACTGGGGTGGCGACCTCGTGACCCACCTCGTCGAAGGTCGCGACGATGCGCTCCCGCTCTTGCGGTCCGTCGGCCAGCGACAGCAGCTGGTTGAGTCGGCGGGCCAGCTCGCCCGGGCGGGTGGCGAGACGGGCGAGCGCCCCGGCCGCATCCCCAACAGCTAGCAGCTCCTCCACCCGCGAATTGAAGGTACGCTCCATCTCCCCCGAGCAGACGGCGGCGAGCAGCTGGGCTGCGTGCGGGTATCGGGCCGCGTAGTCGCTCACGCGCAGGTGCCGGGCCAGTCGCTTCCAGCGCTCGACCCAGCGACGCATGTCTTCCTCGCGGCCGACGGCGTCCAGCAGGGCAAGGATCTCCCGGCGCTGGGCGCGGCGGAACGAGGGAAAGCGCGTGGCCTCGGCGAGGCTCACGTCCCCGCCGGATAGGGCGACGGCGTAGCGGAGCACGTCGGTGGCGGTCGCAAGCTGGGCGGTGAAGTTCAGGTGCGGGAAGGCGGCGGCGAGGAATGCGAGGTTCTCCTTCTGCGCCACCGCGGGGGCCTCGGCAGGGGCGAAGGCCTTCAGCAGCTGGAGATCGGCACGATCCTGGGCCGAGTACGGCCGCCCCTGCTGCATGAGCGCGAGCGTGAGCGCCCGGAGCCCGTCATCGTCGATGACACCGAGGGGGCGCTTCTCCCCCTCGTCTGCACGCCTGGGTCGCCCTTTCTTGGCGTGGCGCGGCATGATTCGGGTGCCCAGCGAGTCACCCAGGTAGTGCATGAGCGCGTTCACGACGAGCTCCACGCGGGAAGCCCGCTTCACCTGCTCGGGGAAGTTCACGTAGAAGGGCTCGCGCGCAGCGGGTACTCCCAGCGTGAGTGCCGCCGCTTGGGCCACCAGCCAGGCGTCGCCCTCGCTCGCGATGGCTCGTTCGGCGTCGCTGCTCGGCTCGAAGCCATAGTCGCGGATCAGCGCCAGGATCTCGTCCCGTCCCCCGACGGGTCCCATGGCGGGCGGCAGGAACACCGCCGAGCGCCTGCGGATCGTGAGGAGGTTTAGCTGCAGCAGCCAGTCGGATTCACCGCTCACGTGGTGAGCCTAGCGCCGGGCACTCGCCCTGGCCAAGCACGGGTTTGGGCACGGTCGCGGCACAGCGGACTTCGCGGTACTCACCGTCGGATCCGGCGTCGGCGCCGTGATAGGCGGACCCCCCTTGGGGTCATCACGACGGTGACTCCTCGCTCTACTCCGCACAATCCGAGCTGGCCGCGCCCTTCCGAAAACTGATCACCGCTCAGGCCCTCTTCAAGTACAGCCACTCTCTGGCGACAGCTTGACTATCTGAACCGCCATTGCGAAGTCGGCTGCCGTTCCCAAGCACGGGAGACCAGATGCCTACGTCTGGATGCGCCCCTGGGCACGCACGCGAGCACGTAGCCTGTCACGGACCTCGTCGTGGATCGTGTTCGAAGTCTGTTCGGCGGTTTCCACGGAAACAACTAACGCGTATCGAATTGCATGACCTGCACGGAGTCGCTGGGCATCATCCATGCATTCGACATGAATTGGGAAGCTGTCGCCATCAACGATGGACATAGCACGAGAGCCCTGCACAATCTCGTGTTGAAGACTCCCCCTCCGAACCGCGTTGTGTTCCGCCTCGGAACGCTCGCCGCTCAAGAGGCTCTTGTCAGGCGTGGCGAAGTAGACTTTCGCGCTGCGATACCGCGTGAGTTGGCCAACAGTGGGTGCTGTGAAGGCGAGTGTGATCGTGAAACGGTGCCACTCTGCCTTCGCGTGGAGGGAGGGCGGCAGCGGAAACTCGTAGGTGTGTCGCTCATTACGTTTGATGTGACTGCCGGCGATCAGGACAGCTCGATTTGTCGCAGCGGCAGCTAGTCGCGTTACATCAAGGCGACCGTACCCAAGTCGAGCGGTCAGCTGGCGTCGAGCATCCTGTCCGCTGAGGCCAAGGTCGCGACGCAGGGTCTCTTCCCACGTGCCCCAAGTGCTCGCGTGAGCTAGAAGGGCACGGACTAGGAGCGGGTGGTATTGAGGGTCTGGAAGCGGTGCATCTGCGGGATCGGGATTCTCCGCTTCGAGGATGTCGAAGACTCTGGAGGCTTCCCTCGTGACGAGGGCGGTCGCGTTGCTGGTGCCGTGGGTGAAGACGGTGCTGTTCGTTGCTCCACCTCGTCCAGGGGCGGCTACCTGCAACCCGGGTCCACCCACTGCGCTGGACGCCACCCTGATCGGGGTTTCCGTTTGGCCGGGTAGAAACACCGGCCGCGTGTAGAGGGCGCGGCCGCCGATATGGTGGATGTCCGGCTTAATGGAACGATCGACACCGGGTCCGATCGCTCCGTAGAGAGCAGGAGCGTCTGGATCGGTGATGTCCCAGGCGGTGTCGGGCACCGCAATTTCTCCAAGCGCATCAGAGTGAGTGGCACCGACGGTCAGTGCGTTCAAAGCATCGCCCGGCGGAAGGATGCCGCGCAGCAGTGCGGAGTCGAAAACGGCCCGAGCTGCCGCAAGGCGAGCAGTGTCCGCGTCTCTTGCAGCCTCGGCAGGGATCGAGAATTCATCGGTGTGGTTGCCCGCGCTGACGACAAACAGGAGGTTGTAGGCATGCGCGAGCCAGTCCAATAGCCGGCCGACAGGGCTCATTCTGCGAGTCAGTGCTCGTACCTGCGCTCCGATTGATAGGTTCACGACCCGTACGTTCGGTGCCGCAGCCGGTTGGTTTCCGTCGCCGTCCACAATGCGTTTGATGGCACGGTGCAGCAGATCAGTGAGAAGACGTATCGCTTCGGCACCGTTTGCCAGCACGGATTGAACCTGTTGAATCGGGAGTTCAACCAACAGCGCGTGATACTCGATCTCCGCAATCTGCGAACGATCCAAGACGCGGCCACCACTTGAGGTGATGATCCGCTGGACGTGCGCTTCGGCGGCGGCCCGCTGTTCAGATTCTCGACGATGCCACAGTTCGACTTCGACGAGCACTGGACTGATTGACTGTCCGACTAGGCTGAGGGTCTCTTCCCAACGCTCTCGAAGACCCGTCTCGCGGATTCGGTCTTCAGCACTCCACCGGCGAATGGCTGTGAGCTGTTCGAACGCAGCCTTGAACTTTCCGAGACCATGCTCGAAGGGCGCCGACGGGTCTGACTGCCACAGTCCGAAAAGTCGAAGCAACTCGTCAATGGCCTTGGAGTTCGACATGGCTAGATACAACCAGTGTTTGACGGGCTCGCTCATTCGCCCGCTATCGCTTTCGGTCATGTGGAAGTCATCGTCGGGGTCAGAGTGGTCGCCAAGGAGTTCTGACAGAAACTCCATGCCTTCGACATGGTTGATCGCGTTGCAGAAGTCTTTAACGCTACCGGCGAGGTCGAATACCACAACGAGTGCTGGATCGATCTCGTCGGGAATGTCGGCTCGCAGACGCGCACGCTCAGCGGCGAAGGCCTCTGTCAGGTCCTTGAATTGCGGCGTAAGTCGCTCACCTTGACGTCCTGCTCCGGGCTTGGATAAACGCGGGAGGTTTCGCGGCTTCTGGGATGGTCGCGCGCCGACGACCGGTGGCTCGAACGCGAGGAGCGGCCTGTGCTCGACCGTCACCCCGCTGCCCGCCCTCGGCGGTGCTCAAGCCGTTCTTGAACAATCCGTCGAAGGTTCCCATCCGGGAGTTCCAGCACGGCACGTCGACGAACATCGAGAGCGAACTCCTCAAGCTCAGCAAAACTCGCACCGGCCAACTTGTCCGCCAAGGTCCGTGGCGCAAAACCGAGATTGCCGCCGAGGCGTTCAGCCAGACGTTCGAGGAACCTCGTCGCCTGCGCGCGGCTAGGAGCCGCTAGCTCCGCACGAATCTGGAATCGTCGCCACGCGGCCCTGTCCAACAACTCGCCATGATTCGTTGCTCCGATGAAGATCACGTGTGCTGGGAGTCGGTCGATCTGGAGCAGCAGTGTCGAAACCACCCGCTTGATCTCGCCGGCCTCATGCTCGTCTGCCCGTTCCTTGGCGATGGTGTCGAGTTCGTCGAAAAACAGGACGCAACGACGGGTTCGCGCAAACTCGAAGGCACTGTCGAGCCGCGCGGCCGTTTCACCGAGGAAGCTCGACATCACGCCTTCATAGCGAATCACGTAAAACGGGAGCATCAGCTCTGCCGCAATCGCTTCAGCTACGCTCGTCTTACCGTTTCCTGGCGGGCCTGCGAGCAGAAGCCGGTTCCGTGGTTCAATCCCGTAACTGCGCAAGAGTTCTGCGCGCTTCTGTTCCTCAACCAGTTCGGCGACGACCCGCCTAGGGACAGGCGCGAGTTCAAGATCACTCAACCGACGATCTGGGACGACCTCATGAACGAGATCACGAATTGCCGCAGCTCTGTCATCACGGACCGGCCCCGGTCCTGCCGTTGTGATGAGTTGCGAGAGACGGTCAGCCAGGAGGTGATGCTGGTTTGCTCGTTCCTCAGCAATCACGGATTCCACAAGCGCCTTGAAGCGCTCTCGGTCTCCACGACGTTCAGCCTCGACGAGGTCCAAAAGCAGATCAGCGCGCGCCACTGGTCCCGCCTCCTTCAACCGTGCCGCCATGTGCGACCAAGTCTATCGATATGGGCCCCGCTCCCCCTGTGGGCAGGGCGACGTCCTCGGTGACGGTGATACGCTTTCCAGAATCGTGAATGCGTTCACGCTTTGAGGTGGTTCCCCAGCTGCGGGGCCTGAGACGGAGGGCTGGATGAAAGCTACGCTCGTGAGCTACGGCACATTGGGCGACTGCGCCCCGCTCGTCGCCCTCGGCCTCAGGCTCCGGGAAGCGGGCCATGAGGTGGTGCTGGTGGGTGAGGGTCGCTGCCACGCACTCGCAGACCGGCACGGGCTTGAGTTTCACACCTTGGCGGGGGACATCGTTGAACTGTTGCAGCCCGGCGGAGCGCATGCCGTCACGGTGGAGGTAGGCAGAGTCACCCTCCGGTCGCTCGACACGAGATGGCGCGACGACCAGGCTTGGGTACGCACGATTCACCAGGCAGCCGCCGGGTCCGATGTGGTAGTCGGCCTCCCCATCGCCACTTACCACACGCTGAGCGTGGCGGCCGACATCGGGGCGATCCCGGTGATTGGAGAACTTCAGCCGATGGCCCCGACGCGCGACTTCAAACCCTCCAGTATCGGCAAGAGCACCCGCGCGGGCTGGATCAACAGGCTGGTGGGTCATTACATCGCCGCCGTTGGCTGGGCCACGTCGCAAAGCCCCCTCAACGAGGCCCGCCGTGCGCTTGGGCTGCCCCGCGCGAAGGAGCCCGGGCCGGATATTCGGCGACTGGGCGCATGGTCGCCCACCCTGGTGCCGAGACCAAACGACTGGCCCGTCGGCGCGACCGTCACGGGAGCTTGGCGCCTACCGTCGGCGGTTTGGGAGCCGAGCCCAGAGCTCAGCGACTTCATCCGCGACGGCGAACCGCCGGTATACGTGGGCTTCGGCTCCATGCCGACGTTCTCCAAGATGGGTGCCCTACTAGAGGCGCTGCGCCAGGGGCTCGCGGGCCGACGCGTCGTCCTGGGGGCGGGAGCCACCCGCGACTGGCCCGAGCCCCGCTCCCCAGACGTGTTCTTCGCGGGACAAGTGCCGCACGAATGGCTGTTTCCGCGCTGCGCGGCCGTGGTGCATCACTGCGGGGCGGGCACCACACACGCGGCGCTGCTGGCAGGTACGCCCACGATCCCGGTGCCCATCCTGCTCGATCAGCCCTTCTGGGCCGAGCGTCTCGGTCGGCTGGGCGTGGCAACCGCACCTATCGACCCCCGTCGCGCCGACGCCCGTGCGGTGCGGGCAGCTCTCGCCGCCGTCGCGACGATGGGGAAACGCGCGCACGACGTGGCTCAGCAGGTGCAGGCGGAGGACGGAACCGGCGAGGCGGTGGCAGCCCTCGAAGAGTTGGTGGGCTCGGGAAGCGGGGCGCGGTGATGGGGGTACGCGCCGAGCAGCAAGCCAGACGAGACGCTGCGGTGATGGCGGCGGCCACCGAGCTGTTTTGGTCTCGCGGTTACGCCGCCACGACCATTCCCATGATCGCCGAGGCTGCGGGAGTGGCCGTCGGTACAGTCGCCAAGGTGGGCAGCAAAGATGAGCTGTTCCTCAGGGCTTGGGAGGAGCGTTCCACCGAGTTGACGCTGCAGCTGCTTGACTACGCGGCCCAGGCCTCAAGCTCGGTGACCGAGCGGGTGTGGACGTATCTCTCACGCTCGCTCGACGCCACCATCGCGCTCACCGACCCGATCCGCGACTACCTGGTCGCCTACCTCCGATCCGCTCACCACGGCGACAACCTCACCAGGCTCGACACCGTCGTCACCGCCATCCGCAGCCTCTTTCCCGACGATGGGCTGGGTAAGGAATCCCCCGCCCAGACCGCGGCTCTGACGCTGTGGCTTAGCTACTCATCGTTCGTCTTCGGTCTGGCTGCCCGTTCCTGCGAGCCCGACGAAGCCCGCCACCTGCTGCGCTTAATCGTCGAAAGCACCTGCGCCCCATTTGAGGGCTAACCCCTTGGCCCTAGTTCAGGCCGGGAGTCTCTGGCAGTACCTACCTCATGGATTTAGCCTAGCCACGGCCTGTTGCTTCCCTTGGAACCCCGGCTACACCCCGGCACCGAGCACGAGGTGCTCGGCAGACGTACCAGCATCCCATGGCCCGCCGCGAGCTGGCGGCTACTGTAACGCCAGCTGTAACACGACTTTTACAGTAGGTGTTACAGCTTGGCCCCCACTGACCCGGAGAGTTCGCCGACGACGAACACACAAGTACCAGCTGACTAGGACTTTCACACATCCACACGACCGGCAAGGACGATGACAACACCCCACCGCCGACCACGGATCTACTGTAAAAGTGTTACAGTAGATCCGTGGTCGGCGATGACTTGGGCCTAGGGGATGCCCGGAATCCGCAGTTTCTTCCCCAGTGAGGACCTCGGTGAAGTGTCCCCCGGCCGGGCGGTTGCGCCCACCTTGCACCTGGCCCACTCGTCGCTGGCATCCCACTCTGGCGAACCCGACGAAGCACGCACCAGGGTGCGCGCCGTCGTTGAAGACGGGTGTGAGCCATTCGAGGCGAGACCCTGAGGCGCCCGTCGACGACCGCTCAGTGGACCAAGCTGCAGGCTGACCCGAAAATGGCCCCTAGATGTCGCGGGGCAGTGGTCAGATCAGGCCGTGGCGGGTGAGTGCCTTCAAGACTCCGTCCTCGTCCACCGAGTCGGTCACGTCATCGGCCTGTTCTTTGACGTAGTCAGGCGAGTTGCCCATCGCGATACCGAGCCCGACGAGTTCCAGCATTTCTAGATCATTGTCGCTGTCGCCGATGCCGACGGCGT
>JAUNKK010000108.1 GCA_030532825.1 Propionibacteriaceae bacterium | reverse complement strand
CTGGTGCAGGGGCTCGTGAATATCATGGTGGTCATGAACCTGCTCCCAGTGCTGGGGGTGCCACTGCCGTTCATCTCCTCGGGAGGTTCCGCACTCATGGCTAACCTGTTGGCCGTCGCCGTCCTGCTCGCCTGCGCCCGTGACACGCCGCAGGTGCGTGCCTATCTGGCCAACCGCAACCGAGGGCCAGGCCCCCGGATGACGAGCGTCCTCGCGGCTGGGGGAAACTCATGACCCGCGTCGTTCTTGCCGGCGGTGGCACCGCGGGCCACACCTCGCCGCTCATCGCGACGGCGCGAGCGCTGGAGCAGCTTGAGCCCGGGGTGCAGATCACCTGCATCGGCACGGCTAAGGGTCTTGAGACCCGCGTCATCCCACAAGCCGGATTGGACCTGAAGCTGATCCGGCCGGTCCCGATGCCCCGCCGACCAAATCTGGATTTGGTGAAGCTGCCGTGGAACCTGACCCAGGCCGTACGGGAGGCGCGCGCAATACTGAAGCAGGTTCGGGCCGAGGTATTGATCGGCTACGGCGGGTATGTCTCGATTCCCGCCTATCTGGCGGCGCAGACCATGCGGGTGCCCGTGCTGGTGCACGAGGCCAACCGGGTGGTGGGCGTCGCGAACAAGGTGGCGGCGCGTTTCGCGGTTTTCACTGGCTACACCTTCCCCGAGACGAAGATCCGGAACGGACGCCGGATCGGGATGCCGATGAGCCGCAGCATCACCCATCCCACGATCTCGCCGGCCGAAGCGCGGGCCCGTTTCGGCCTTGATTCAGACCGGCCAACCCTGTTGGTCAGCGGTGGCTCCCAAGGGGCGCGGGCGATCAACCAAGCGATGTCCTCCGCGCTGCCACGCATCCTCGGGGCAGGGATTCAGGTGTTACACGTGCTGGGGGCCAAGAACTTCACGGATGCTGATGTCGTCGTTGAAGATGCCAGCGGCGCCCGCTACGTTCCCGTCGCCTATGTCAACGACATGGCCGAGGCCTATCGTGCCGCGGACCTGATGATTGGCCGCGCCGGTGCCGGCACCGTCATGGAGACAGCGGTCCTCGGGCTTCCTGTCGTGTTCATCCCTTTGCCCTGGGGTAACGGTGAGCAGGCACTCAATGCGGCCGGGCTCGTCGACGACGAGGCGGGCATCCTGCTGCCTGAAGCCGAGTTGACCCCCGATAGACTGGGGGACCTGGTGATCCCGGTGATCACAGCCCCGGAACGGCTCGCCCGCATGGCCGAGCTGGCCCGGCCCCACTCGCCCTCCGACGCCGCCGATGTGCTGGCGCGGGCGGCGCTGGACGTTGTTCGAGGAGATAACTGAAGTGCCCCTGCTTACCCCCATAGAGGTTCTACCGGCCGATCAGGTCGGCCCCGTTCATTTCATCGCCATCGGCGGGTCCGGCATGAACGGGATCGCGCGTGCCTATGCGGAGCTTGGAGTGCCTGTCACCGGGTCCGATCGCTCGGATTCCCGCGCGCTGCAGTCCCTCCAACGACAGGGAATCACCTGTTTCGTCGGGCATGACGCGAGTCAGCTCGGTGAGGCACGCACCGTCGTGATTTCCTCAGCGATCCGCCCCGATAACGTCGAATTGGTCGAGGCCCGCCGCCGCGGATTACGGGTCTGGCATCGCTCGGCCGCTCTTGCGGCGCTCATGATGGGTAAGCGTGGGGTCGCCGTCGCCGGCTCCCACGGGAAGACCACCACCACAGCCATGACCGCCGTGATGCTGAGCGAAGCAGGCCGGGACCCGAGCTACGTCATTGGCGGTTCCCTAGCGACCACGGGCGTGAGTTCCGCCATGGGAGCGGGGGAGGCCTTCGTGGTGGAGGCCGACGAGTCCGACGGTTCCTTTCTGCAATACCCGACGGAGATCGCGATCATCACGAGTATCGGTGCTGATCACCTGGTGAACTGGGGGACCCCCGAGGCCTATGCCGATGGGTTCCGGGCATTTGCGACGCGCCCCAGCGTCAAGTGGGTTGTCATCAACGTCGACAATCCCGGATCTCGCGAGCTTGCGGAGCGGCTCGCCGGGGAGGGGGTGCGGTTGATCCGCTACGGGGAGGCCCCGGATGCCGACGTTCGCATCACCGAGGTGCAGGCCAAGGGCAACGGGGTGACCGCCACCTTGACCTACGGAGCCGAATCGGGCCCGATCACGCTGCAGGTACCTGGCAACCACAACTTGGCCAACGCCTCCGCCGCCTACGCAGTGGGGCGAATCATGGGGCTCAGCCACGACGAAGCCGTCGAAGCACTCGGCAAGTTTGTGGGCACGCTCCGGCGTTTCCAACTCATCACAGACACAGCCGGTATCCGCGTCTATGACGACTACGCCCATCATCCGACCGAGATCCGCGCGGCGCTCAGCGCGGCCCGTCGAGCCACTGAGGCCGGAAACGAGGAGACCGGGCTCAAGGGACGTTTGATCGCTTGTTTCCAGCCACATCTGTATTCCCGCACCGCGGACTTGTACGACGAGTTTGGCGAGGTCATGACGCTGGCCGACATCGCCGTGATCAACGATGTGTGCGGCGCCCGCGAAGACCCCATCCCCGGCGTGACAGGGGAACTGGTGGTTGAGGCCGCCAAGAAGCACGGCGCGCGCGAAGTGGTCTACGTGGTCGACAAGTACGACCTGCCCGAAGCGCTCAACGAGATCGCCCGGCCCGGCGACCTCATCATCACGCTCGGATGCGGTGACGTGACGATCGTCGGCCCGCTGCTAGCCCCGCTCTTGGCGCAACGTCCCGAGGCCCAGAGCAGGTGAGCACTACCCCGGGGGAATTCGCCCGGGCGCTCCAGGCAAAACGACGCCGACAGCGCCGGGCGCGGCTGCTGATACTCAGCGCGGTGGCCAGCGTGCTGGTGCTGGTCGGTGTCGCGACATGGCTGTTCGGGTTCTCGTCGGTGTTTGCAGCCAAACAGGTTCGCGTGACGGGCGTCTCGTTGCTTTCCGAGGATCAGGTAAGCCAAGTGGCTGCTGTTGATTTGGGGCGTCCCCTGGCCACGCTGGACTTGGGCAATGTCCGAGAGCGGGTTGCGACCTTGGCGCCTGTCGACGAGGTGAAGGTTGAGCGACGGTTTCCGGACACCGTCGAGATCACCATCACCGAACGCACATTGTCGTATCTATGGAGTGACGGCACTACGCTGCGCTGGGTTGATTCTGAGGGCGTGGTTTTCCATGAGGGCGGTGAGCCGCCCGCAGGCATGGTCACGGCTCAGGTGGATGCGCCCGACCAGCGCCTGTTGCAAGACGTCTCGACCGTCGTACAGGCGGTGGTGCCGGTGCTGGGGGAGCGCATCACGCTGGTTCGTGCCACCGCGGTGGATCAGATTGAGATCCGTCTTGATGATGGGGACACCGTGGTGTGGGGGAGTGCCGACGAATCCGAACTCAAGGCCCAGGTGTTGGCCGTGTTGCTCAAGCAGGAGGCAAGCGTGTATGACGTGTCGGCTCCCGAAGCCCCCACAACGCGCTGAAACGCGCTCCGATAGACGCCGAGCCGCTATCCACACAATCACTAAACCCTCAAGCTTTGGTTGAGGTGATTTTCGGCGGTTGCGGCATGGACGTTGGATAGTGCACGCAACTCCCCCTAGCCTTCTGTTCGACTACAAGAACAGGATTGGCGGTCATGGCAAGCGCATCTCAGAATTACCTGGCAGTGATCAAAGTCGTCGGCGTCGGCGGCGGCGGCGTCAACGCCGTCAACCGGATGATTGAGGCCGGGCTGCGCGGCGTTGAATTCATCGCCGTGAATACCGACGCTCAGGCGCTGCTGATGAGTGACGCCGACGTGAAGCTGGATATCGGTCGGGTGCTTACCCGGGGCCTTGGAGCCGGCGCTGATCCTTCCAAGGGGCGGCAGGCGGCCGAGGATCACTCGGAGGAGATTGAGGAGGCGCTCAAGGGCGCTGACATGGTTTTCGTCACTGCTGGGGAGGGTGGCGGCACAGGCACGGGCGCCGCACCTATCGTTGCGAAGATTGCGCGATCCCTCGGGGCGCTGACCATTGGCGTTGTGACCCGTCCGTTCTCGTTTGAGGGCCGCCGTCGTGCTACCCAGGCCGACTCCGGGATTGAGTCGCTGCGTGAGGAAGTAGACACCCTGATCGTCATCCCTAACGACAAGCTGTTGCAGATGACCGACCACCAGGTTGCCATCTTGGATGCCTTCAAGCAGGCGGACCAGGTCCTGATGCAAGGTGTCTCGGGCATCACCGACCTGATCACGACCCCGGGTCTGATCAACCTGGACTTCGCCGATGTCAAGTCGATCATGAGCCAGGCCGGCTCGGCTCTGATGGGCATCGGATCCGCGCGTGGGGAGGACCGGGCGCGGGCCGCCGCCGAGATGGCCATCAGTTCGCCGCTGCTGGAAGCAAGCATTGATGGTGCTCACGGGGTGCTGCTGTCCATCGCGGGCGGCTCCGATCTGGGGCTGTTCGAAGTGTCGGCTGCGGCGCAGCTCATTGAAGAAGCCGCCCACGATGAGGCGAACATCATCTTCGGCACCGTGATCGACGATGCGCTGGGCGATGAGGTCCGTATCACGGTGATCGCCGCCGGCTTCGACGGAGGGCACCCGCAGCGACGCCCGTTCCTCGACGACACGCGGGGGCATCGGGTAGCGCCGCCCCCTGCCGCTCCGCCAGTTGCTCCGCCGATTGGACACCGCCCGGCGCCGGTGACTCCCATGCCTCAGCCGCGCCCCGAGCCTCAGCCGCGGCCGGCACGCGCCGAGGACGATGACCTTGATGTGCCTGACTTCATGAAGTGACGGCGTGTCGGTGCCGAAAGGTCGGGTAATCCGGACCCGGCTCGGTACCCTCGTAGTCGAAGTCATCGCTAGGGAGGCAGGCCGTGGGAGTTCGGAAGCTGGCGGAATGGATGGGTCTCGTCGAGGATGGTCGCTACAGCGATCCCCGTGACGAGCTATCCGAGGAGTATTCTGTGGAGGAATACCATGAGCCAGAGCCGGAACCTGAGCCAACCCCCAAGCCGCAACGCCGCCCGCAGGCTGTCCCCGTTGCCGCCGAACCGCCGGCCACCGAGCCGCGGCAGGTGACCGACCTCAGCCGCATCGTCAACGTGCGCCCGCGCAGCTACAACGAGGCCCGCTCCATCGGCGAGAACTTCCGTGACGGCATCCCGGTCATCATGAACCTCTCCGACATGGAACGGGGCGAGGACAAGCGACTCGTGGACTTTGCCGCGGGTCTGATTTTCGGGCTACGCGGCAACATCGAGCGCATCTCCAGCCAGGTCTTCCTGCTGTGCCCGCACAACCTCGTGGTTGGGCCTGAGGATAAGGCCCGTTTGGCAACGGGCGGGTTCTTCAACCAAAGTTGAAGCTGTGCTTGCCGTAATCCTGATCCGGATCCTGCAGTTCTACCTGCTGGTGCTCATCGGCCGGATCGTCTTGTCATGGGTGCCGTTCGTTAAGCCGTCGTGGACCCCCAAGGGGATCGTCCTCGTCGTGGTTGAGTCCATCTACTTCCTGACCGATCCACCGCTGAAGCTGCTGCGTACCTTCATCAAGCCCGTGCGCTTCGGCGGGATCGGGCTAGACCTGGCCATGATGGTGCTCATGCTGCTCGTCTACGTCGTCATGTGGCTGGTGCCGGTCCTGCTCTGAGGGCCGCTGGAAACCAACCCGCAGGGATCTCTAAGCCGGGTTCTGTCATCCTTTTGCCTAATTTCCAGCGACGCGGCCCCGTAAACCGGGGCTGGGACGGGGGCGACGGCGGCCAGAACCCTGAACCTTGGCTTCAGGTCGTTGGACGTCAGGAACTATTAGAGTAACCTTAACGCGTGCCCGGATATTCTCAGGATCGGGCATAGAGGATTCTTCAACCTGTGGGAGTAGAGATGAGCCTGACCCTGGAAGAGGTTCGCCGAGTCCGGTTCCGGATGGCGCGCCGCGGAGCCACCGGATACGAGGTCGGCGACGTCGACACCTTCATCGACAAGGTGGAAGAGTCGTTCGCGCAGTTCGAAAGCGAGCGGGACCTACTGCGTCGTGAAGTCGAGTCCGCCCGCGCCGCGGGGGATTCCGCCCCGGCAGCGAACGACGAGGCGCTGGCCGCAAAGGACAAGGAAATAGGCTCGCTGCGTGCCGAGATCGAACGCCTGCGCAGCCAAGTAGCCCAGCAAGCCAAGCAACCGCCGGCCCCGTCAGCTAGTGGAGTGAGCGAGCAGCGTGTCTCTCAGCTCACCCAAGACAATGAGCGCCTGCGCGCTGAGTTGGACCGCGCTCGCCGAGAACTTGAGGATGCCCGCACGTCACGGGTTAGCCACCTCGCCGGTAACAGCGAGATCCTTCAGGTCACCACGCGCGAGGAGGCCACCCCAGCGGTCGTCCGCCTGGTATCGCTTGCCACGGAACAGGCCGAGCGGCTCGTTGAGGAGGCAAGTGGCGAGGCGGATCGAAAGATCGGCGAAGCCAAGCAAGAGGCCTACGAGATCACCGCCGACGCCCGCACCAAGGCAGAGCGGATTGAGGCGGAGGCCCATGTCAAGGCGGAGCAGGTGACCCGTGAAGCGCAGAACCGCGCCGACCGAGTCGACGGGGAGGCCGATCGGCGTCGCGCTGAGTTGTTCGCCGAACTGGAGCGCGAGCAGGGCGTGCTGACCCAGAAGGTCGCCGCGCTGCGTGATTTCGAGGCCACATACCGCAACAACCTGCGCGGGTACATGTCGCGTCACCTGGAGTCGCTTGAGCAGAGCATGCCCGAGCCTCTAGACATCCCTGAGCTGGCGGAGCGTTCACGCACTCCGCGACTGGATGCCCTGGCGGCTCAGGACCGCCGAGGCTGAGCGCGTCAGGTTGACCTGTGCCGGTGGAGGTGTAGTCTCCACCGGACGATTACCGACACTTCAAGGACAACCATGCCAACCACGAACCCCCACGAGCCTGTGGCCACCCGAGTCCTTCCCGTCCGGGAGGGGGAGGAGCCATGGACCCCAGAGGAGGTCATGGAGCAGCGGGAGGCGCTGGTCGACGAGTTGGAGCGGCTTGAGAAAAAGGTAGCCGCCACTGACAGTGAACTCAGCGACCTCCTGCTGCACGGCAACGACGGCGCAGGCCGAGACCCGGCCGATGTGGGTTCATCCAATTTTGAGCGGGATCAGGAGCTTTCCCTAGCCCACAATGCCCGCGAAATGGCGGACCAAGCCCGGCTCGCTTTGCATCTATTCGACGAGGGGCAATACGGGCTGTGTGAGGTCTGTGGCGAACCCATCGGCAAGGGCCGTTTGCAGGTCTTTCCCCGCGCCACGATGTGCGTGAGTTGCAAACAGCGCGAGGAACGGCGCTGAGCCGGAAAGCCCCCGCGCTGCTCGCTGTAGGGGTAGCGCTGGTCGGGCTCGGCCTGGATCAAGCCTCCAAGGGGGCAATCCTGGAAAGTCTGGTCACAGGGGAGCCTTACAACATCATCGGGACCTTCCTCCGCTTCACCCTGGTCTTCAATCCGGGTGCGGCTTTTGGGTTAGGCACTTCGCTGACTTTGGGGTTGAGCCTGTTCGCCATCGGGGCGCTATTGGCTTGTGTAATCCTGGGGCTACCCCGGGTACTCACGCTTCCGCAAGGATTCACCCTTGGGCTACTGATGGCGGGCATCGCCGGGAATCTGTACGACAGGTTGATGCGCCCGCCCGGCTCCCTGCAAGGACACGTTGTCGATTTCATTCAGTTGCCGCATTTCGCCATTTTCAATGTTGCTGACATGTGCATCACCACCGCGGCGGTGCTCATCCTGCTGTTTGCTTTCCAGCACCCAAAATCAGCTAAGGAAGACGAGCAGCCATGAGCATCTTCCTCGTTCCTGACCCGCTGGCGGGGGAACGGGTGGACGTCGCGGCCTCCCGGATCAGTGGCTTCAGCCGCTCCCGGATCGCCGAGTTGATCGGCGAGGCGGGGGTTCTGCTGGACGGCCAGCCCGTGCGCAAACCATCGCAGCCCGTTCGGGCTGGGGCCCTGCTCGAACTCGTCGCGACCCCGCGCCCCACCCAGGTGGTGGCCCACCCGCAGCTCGCTGATGGGCTCCAGGTGGTACATGAGGATCGGGATATTGTCGTGATCGACAAGCCCCCCGGCGTAGCCGCCCATCCAAGCCTGGGCTGGACGGGGCCTTCGGTGACGGAGCATCTCGCAGCGGCAGGGGTGGCCATCGCAACCTCGGGCGCGCCTGAGCGGCAAGGCGTGGTGTCGCGCCTAGATGTCGGGACCTCGGGCCTGATGGTGTTGGCGCGCTCGGAACGGGCCTACTCCGTCCTCAAACAGGCATTCCGCGACAAGGCCGTGGCCAAGACCTACCTGGCCCTCGTCCAGGGACACCCTGACCCGTTTACTGGAACCATTGATGCCCCCATCGGGCGCCATCCCGGCCACGCATGGAAGATGGCGGTCCTGGAGGGTGGCCGCGAAAGCGTCACCCACTATGAGACCTTGGAGGCGCACCGGGCGGCTACTCTCGTCGACGTCAACCTGGAGACCGGCCGCACGCATCAGATTCGAGTGCATTTCGCCGCTATCGGGCATCCCTGCTGCGGCGACCCGCTATACGGGGCCGACCCGCGGCTTACCGAGCGACTGGGGCTACAGCGGCAATGGCTGCACGCACAGCGCCTGGGGTTCCAGCACCCCGTCTCGGGTGACTACGTCGAGTTCGAATCCACCCCGCC
>JAUNKK010000107.1 GCA_030532825.1 Propionibacteriaceae bacterium | reverse complement strand
ACAATGGGACAAGCCGCATAACACGGCCCGTGCCCACAACTTGCGGACAACCCCACGCCGGTGGTCCCCAGTTCGTGCGGCCGACCTACGGGTTACTCTTTATGGACACTGACCTGTGCGGCATCTGCACTGAGCAGTTCCCCATCCGCGGCTTCGCGCACACGCTGGGCGGAGCTTCAGCCAGCGGCCTGCTCGCCGTGCTGCATGCTGTCCGACTGGTCCAGTCGGGTCAGGCCGATGTCTGCATAGTGGTTGGCGCGCTGATGGACTTGTCGTACTGGGAATGCTTGGCGTTACAGGCGATGGGCGCGATGGCGGCGCCCGGCCCGGACGACGACCCCGCCGTGCTGTGCCGCCCGTTCGACCGCGGTCACCGGGGCTTCGTCTTCGGCGAGTCGTGCGCCGCCGTGGTCGTCGAACGCGAGGGCGCCCGGGCGCACCCCCCGCCGTACGCTCGGTTCCGCGGTGGCGCCACGGCCATGGATGGAAACAGGAATCCCAACCCCTCACTCGCGGGTGAGATATCGGTCGTCAAAGGAGCGTTGCGTGAGGCCGGACTGCCCCCCTCTGCCGTCGATTACGTCAACCCGCACGGCACTGGCTCACCCATGGGAGACCAGGTGGAGCTAGAGGCGTTGCGCTCTTGTGGCCTTACCCACGCGCGCATTAATGCCACGAAATCGATCACAGGCCACGGGCTGACGGCGGCAGGAACCGTCGAAGTGGTCGCCACGCTTCTGCAAATGCGGGGGCAGCGCCTGCACCCGACCCGGAACCTCGACCACCCGCTAGCGGAGGACTTTGCCTGGGTCCGCGACAAGGCGGAGGAGCAACGGATCCGCACTGCGGTCAGCCTGAACATGGGCTTCGGCGGTATCAGCTCGGCCATCTGTCTCGAGAGCTGCTGATGACGGCAGAACAGGCGCCGCTGCGCAAGAAGGTCTTCATGTATTCCGGGCAGGGTTCGCAGTATTTTCACATGACCCGGGAGCTGTACGAGCGGCATCCGCGTTACCGCCTCTGGCTCGACTACTGCAACGAGATCGCGGAGCCGATCCTAGGCAAGTCGATTGTGGAGACCGTCTTCGATCCGCAGCGCCGCCGCAGCGATCCGTTCGACTCGCTGGCGGACTCCAATGCCGCGCTTATCTGCGTCGAGTACAGCCTTACGCGGGTCGTGCTGGAGTTGGGCTGCCAGCCGGACTACTTGCTCGGGTACAGCTTGGGTGAGATCACGGCCGCCGCCGTTGCCGAAGTGCTGCCGCTGGAGGACTGTATCCGCTTTGCCGTGGACTTCGCGCGCCTGCTGGCCGAGCGGACATCGCCGGCAGCAATGCTGGCCGTCGTCGGTATGTCCGAGCCACCGCACCAGGGATCTGGATTGTTTGGAGGATGTTGGGTGACGGCCCGGAACTTCACGGGTAACTTTGTGGTCAGTGGGCGACTGGTGGACGTGGAGCGACTACACATGGCGCTGGACCGTGAGGGCGTGATCTGTCAACGTCTGCCGGTCAACTACGGCGTGCACACTGAGTTGATCGATCCCGTCGAGCAGATGGCGCGGGGCCTGCTGCGCACTGCGGACTTCGCGAACCCGAAGATTCCCATCATCTCGTGCGCTTCTGGAAGCCAGGTCACTGCAGTGACCGCGGCGGGCATCTGGGCGGCGATGCGGCAGCCCGTGGAGTTCGCCAGCACTATCGAGCAGATGACCGCCCGGGGAGACAGCGACTTCCTGGACATCGGGCCGAGCGCGACCCTCGCGACGTTTGTGAAATACCTGTTGCCAGCGGGGAGCAGTTCGCGCCAGGCGGGCACGATAAACCGCTTCGGAAACGACGTGAAGTCCTTGGGTGGGTTCCAATCCTGGGCCGCACTTCCAACGACCTGAAAAGCTAAATCTACAACAGAAAGGAAAGCCATATCATGACAGATCAGAGCGAGATTCGCAGTTTTCGGGCCGCCACAGCAATCATCACAGGCGGCGCGTCGGGCATTGGCCGGGCGCTGGCGCTGGAGCTCGCCGACCGGGGCTGCGACGTGGTCGTTAGCGACCTGCAGGACGACCTGGCCGAAGAGGTCGCGCGGGAGATCCGCGACAGGGGCGGTAAGGCGACGGCAGCTCGGCTCGACGTAACTGATTGCGTAGCTTTCGAACGGCTCGTCAAGGACACCGTCGAGCGGACCGGACGCTTGGACTACCTCTTCAACAATGCCGGGATCAGCCATGGCATGGGTGCGGGCGCCCGTCATTACCGCATCGAGGACTGGCGGAGGATGATCGACGTCAACCTGGGCGGCACGGTCAACGGTATCCAGGGTGCCTACAACACGATGATCGCGCAGGGCTTCGGCCACATCGTCAACACGGCCTCAATGGCTGGCCTAGTCCCCAGCCCGGGGACGACGTCGTACGTGACGACTAAGCATGCCATCGTCGGGCTCTCGTATAACCTGCGGGCCGAGGCGGCTCAGCTAGGTGTACGGGTAAGCGTCCTGTGCCCGGGCGTAATCCGTACCCCGTTCATCGAGGGCGGACGGTACGGCCGTCAGGTGGCGGGCGTAACCAGCGAGGCCACCCGGGAGATGTGGGAGCAGAAGAAGCCGATCTCGGCAGAAGAGTTCGCCACAAAAGCGGCTGACGCGGTCGCCCGGAACGAGGCGGTCGTCGTGATTCCGGGGTACTGGAAACTATTCTGGTGGCTCTTCCGCCTCTCTCCGTCGCTGTGCATGAGCATCGCGACGAAGAGCTTTCGGGACCTTGGAACCTCTTCCGCCACCGGCCCTACCATGGGTGTCACCCGCCCACGCCGCTGATTGAACAGACGTGTGGTGCGGTCAGCGCGGGGCACTCCCCCATGACCGGTCAGCCGATTAGAGCATGCCTGAGGCCGGTTAGCAGTGATTTGGACCCGATAGAGCGCGCATTCACGATCTGTCGGATGATGGTGACATGGAGAAGAGCTGGGTGTTGGTTCCGCCGACTGGATCGGTCGAGGAAACCGTAATCGACCGCCGTACCGGAAGATCATGGGTCACCGTAGTTCGACCCTTTGAGGTGGCTGCCACTGTCGTAACTCAACGACAGTGGGAATCTGTTCTCTCCGCACCCCCCGAGGAAGGGGACCGGCCACAGGTCGATGTCACTTGGCGACAGGCGATCGAGTTTTGCAACGAGCTGTCACGGCGTGAGGGGCTCAGGGAGGCCTACGTCGTCAACACCCGGCCCATAGCCCTGCCCAGCCAATGGCGTCACCACAGCGATCCGGCGCTTGACGACTGGGACGTTGCTTGGGATCAAACAGCCAGCGGTTACCGACTGCCGACCGATGCTGAGTGGCAGGTCGCCTGCCGGGCGGGGACCTTCGGTGCTTGGTATGCATCGCTCGATGAAGCGGGTTGGTATCGGGGCAATTCCGGAAATCAGCTACAGCCTGTGGGGCTCAAAGTTCCCAATTCTTGGGGGCTGTATGACACGCTTGGTGGCGTGTGGGAGTGGTGCTGGGACTTGTATGACGCCGAGGTCTATGGGGCGTACCGCATCATCCGGGGCGGGGGGTGGAGCGACCCCGAGTGGAGCTGTCGCGCCGGAGTGCGGCGTAAGACCAATCCCACCGCTAGTTTCGACGACCTCGGATTCCGGCTGGCCCGCAATTGCTCGTGACTGCCTTGACCACTTAACCTGGAGCGACAGCAGCGGACGGTTTGATAGTGGTCACACAACCCCGATGGTCCATTCGGGCGGCAGCCACCGCCTACTTCTCGCGCCGCTTCTCGGTGTAGGCCCCGATCAGCATGAGGGGTGTGCCGGCGAAGGGGATCAATGCTTGACGTGTAGTCGAGGGCTAAGTCGCCCCGGGTTTCACACCCTGGCCACCCAAGCGATCAACCGAGGCGTGAGCCTCGAAGCGATCGACGCGCTACTCGGCCGCGCCGACTTGTCGATGACGATGGTCTACGCCCGCATCGGTGACCGCACCGTCGCCGACCAGTAATCCCAGGTCACCAACAAGATCGAGGCCCTCTACCAAGCCTCCGCACCCGCCATCCCCGCCCTGCCCGCCGAGGCCGCGGGGCCAGCCATGACAGCCCAGCATGCCTGTCGCTATGAAGCGATCGGCGAAACCTGCCCCACGTTCTTCACCACCCAGTCGCCGAGGTCTACACCCATCTACTTGAAGAACTCGATCAAGCCACCGCTTGACACCGATCACTCAGATAAGCGCTCACCTGACGAGGAATCGTGTTAGCCCGGCGAAGTTCACGGTTCTCTTTCTCCAACTCGGCGATCCGTTCGCGTCGGCGCTGGTGGTGCCGGGGGTCAAGTCCCTTTGAGTGGTGTTGTTTCAGGCGGCGGTGAGGGCTGCGGGTTCGGGGTCTTGGCGTAGGAGGTTGGCGAGGCGTCGCATGGAGATGTCGGACAGGTAGCGGCGTTCACCGTATTGCCATTCCTCGTGTTGTTCGAGCAGGACCGCGCCGACCAGACGGGTGACGGAGTCACGGTTGGGGAAGACTTGGACGACATCGGCGCGGCGCTTGATCTCTGTGTTGACCCGCTCGATCGGGTTGTTCGACCAGATCTTCTTCCAGTGCTCGGCCGGGAAAGCAGCGAACGCGGTCAGGTCGGGTTCGGCCTCGCGCAGCAGGTCGGCGACCGTGGGGAACGAGCCTTGTAGGGAGGCGGTGACCTGGTGGTAGGCCTCACGGACCGTTTCGGGCGATGTCTGGGCGAAGATCGTGGAGACCAGCGCGTTGACGGGTTTGGAGTTCGTCGAGCCCAGGTGCTGGGTGATGTTGCGGGCGAAGTGGACCCGGCAGCGTTGCCAGCCAGCGCCGGGCAGGACGGCCTTGACCGCGGTCTTCAGCCCGGCGTGGGCGTCGCTGATGACCAGCGCCACCCCTTCCGGCTGGGTGGGGCTGGTGGGGTTGAGACCGCGCTGGCGCAAGCTTCTGAGGAACTCGGTCCAGAAGTCGGTCGACTCGCTGTCCCCGACGGCCATGCCCAGGATCTCGCGGCGCCCGAGGGCGGAGACGCCGACCGCGACCACGACCGCTTGGGAGACGACGTGCCCTTGGAGACGGATGTCGAGGTAGGTGACGTCGAGGTAGACATACGGGAACCAGGTGTGGTCCAAGGGTCGGGTCATGAACGTGTTCACGACGTCGTCGATGTCGCCGCAGATACGTGAGACCGAGGATTTTGAGATGCCGGTCTCGTTGCCCAGGGCCTTGATGAGCTCGTCGACCTTGCGGGTGGAGACTCCTTCGATCCAGGCGGTGCAGATCACCGAGTAGAGTGCCTTGTCGACCCGGCGGCGTGGGTGCAGCAGGGACGGGAAGAATGATCCTTCGCGCAGTTTCGGGATCGCGAGCTCGAGTTGCCCGGCCGGGGTGGCCAGGGTCTTGGCCCGGGTGCCGTTGCGGCGGGTGATGCGCTGTGCGGTGCGTTCGTAGCGTTCGGCGCCGACCTTCGCAGCGGCCTCAGTGTCGATCAGGTCCTGCAGGCCGGCCTGCAACAAGCGCCGGAACAGTTCCTCGTGCGCGAGCGAGGGCTCGTCGAGGAGTTCTTGCAACAGGCTAGACAAGGCAGACTGGTGGTGGGTCATCGCGGGGTCCTTCACATGGTTCTTGGCGGAATCCGATCCCACGATGACCCACCCCAGAGCCCTCAACACCCCAGCCGGGTCACCACGGGAATTGCCACCACGCTATGGGACTCACCCCTGTCGTCGATAAGGACGATCTTGACCCAGTTGCGAAGAGCGTCGTCCTTGATACCAAGTTGTTCACCGACCTCGATGCAGGCACAGTTCTGGCTCAGCCGCGGTGTCTCGACCATCTTCTCGCGCACCATCCGCACGGCACGCTCATGAATCTCATCGGGACACTTCTTTGGGGCGGGCGTGCCTCCATACTTCCGGGAGACCAGACCCTCCACCCATCTCCGGGGTGACTCAGGCCGCCACTGTGGCGGCATGATTCAACCAGCCACAGCCGTCTCGGGAACCGCGTAAGGCTCCAGTAACCGATCCGGACCGTCACGTGTTTCTTGCCGCGCCTTGTCTCAGCGTTGAACGACATCGCTGAGACCCGACGCTCGCCCCTGAGCCAGTACCCTACGGCCGCGAGGGGGGTGTCCCTATGTGGTTAGTCAAGCTGGCTGGTATTGGGGTGAGCGGTTTTGTCAGTGGAGGCTGCTGTAATCCTCGGCATGAAAGATGACGTGGTGCTGCCTCCGTTCACGGTGACGCAACGGGCGGTCGATGCGATCGACAACTTGGGCGGTGTCGTGCGTATCCGCGTCGAGGATGGGGGCTGCTGTGGTCGTTCGTGGGGCTTCCAACTGGGCGGCGAGATCGGACCAGACGTCGCTCGGTTCGGGTGTCCAGGGGCGTGGCTGGATGTTGAACTCGAAGCGCTGGAGCTGCTGCAAGGCGCCGTGTTGGACCATGCCCCGCAGCTTCGGCCGCCGCGCTTCCGTGTGCTGAAGAACCCGAACACCGCGGACGTGTGCCCGTGCAGACGCTCGTTCGGTCAGCCGTGGCCTGGCCCCCGCCAACCGCGTTGCCGCTCCTATGAACCGATGCCGTGGGACGAGGAGTTCGTTCCGCCCGCCGCGTGGCAGCGACAGACCGGGTGGTCGCCGAGTCGGGTGTCAGATCAGGCTGCCAGTGGCAGCATCGACGCCGCAGGGTCAAGAGGTGCTGACCGGTAGGGCTCCTGGTTCTTGATCATGGCGAACAGGACGTCGCAGCGGCGTCGTGACAGGCAGATGAGGGCGGCGTTGTGCTTCTTTCCCTGGTCGCGTTTGCGCTGGTAGTAGGCCCGGCTGGTTGGGTCCTTGAGGGCTGCGAAGGCGGACAGGAACAGGGCTCGTTTGAGGTGCTTGTTGCCCGACCGGGCGGGGAACTCCCCGCGGATGCTGGTGCCGGAGCGTCGGGTGACCGGGGCGAGGCCGGCGTAGGCGGCGAGGTGTCCGGCGGTGGGGAACTGGGAGGCGTCACCGACGTCGAGCAGGATCCGTGCTGCGGTCCTGACCTCGACGCCTGGCATCGAGGTCAGGACCTCGGCAAGAGGGTGAGCATCAACCACTTTCTCGACCTGGACAGCGAGCTCGGCGCGCTGGTCCAGGACCTGACGCAACGACGCCGCCAACTTCGGCAGGACCTGCTCGGCCGCGGCAGTGCCGGCGACGACAACCGTCTGCTCAGCCAGAGCCGTGGTGATGGCATCGGCGAACTCTTGCGCGGCGCGCGGGTAGGCCTTGGCGATGACCCTGAGCAGCTTGGACTTCGATGCGGCGGCCATGCCTTGCGGGCCACTGAGTTGTTCGATCACCGCGAGGCCTTGTTTGGTGCCCAACCGGGGTCCGACAACGCGTTCCAGCGCGGGATGGATCTGGGTGAGCAGCCCGCGGATCCGGTTCGACAACCGGGTCGCCTCAGCCGCGAGGTCCTCGTCGAAACCGACCAAGACCTTCAGCTCCGCGAGGGCCTCCTCGCCGGCATCGACGCGGCGCAGCGTGTGGGGCATGCTCCGGGCGGTGTCGGCGATGACGAACGCGTCGCGGGCGTCGGTCTTCGCGTTGCCCGGGTAGAGGTCGGCGGCGAGGCGCATCGCCAACCCGGGAAGGTAGGCAACCTGGATGCCCATCGACCGGGCGACCGCGATCGGCAGGGCGCCGCCGGTCGTGTTCGGCTGGTCCACGATCACCAGGACCCTGCCTTGGGATTGGAGCTTGTCGAAGAGTTCCTCCAGGCGCTTCTGGTCCTGGGGCAGAGGCTTGTCGAAGATTTTCTTCCCGGCAGCATCGAGGGCGCAGGCGTGGTGGTCTTGTTTGCCCACATCGAGCCCGCACCAGATGTCGAAACCGGTGTGTTCGTCCATGACGCTCACCATCCTTTCATCGCGGTGACGGTCGTCGGGTTGGTGGTGCGTCAGCTGCCGGCACCCACGTTACGAAGAGACCTTTGGAGCAGGCCGTGTCCCTATCAGCGGCCGGCTGGCGCCACTAGGCCCGCTGCCTTCACCCCCCGGATCATGCGTGCGACAGGGGCAGTAAGTCATGCCGGGCCCGGCGACCGTGACCCCGACCAACGGGGCCACCAGCAAGATAACGGGGCTGCCGACCGAGCGCTGAGGAGCAGCCGTGACAGGGAGCTTGACCACACCCTTGCGTATCGTTTTCTATTATGGGTAGGAGGTTGTCACCATGAACATGTCCCAAGCAACCAGCAGTCAAGCCCATTTGATTGGTGCTCTCAGGAGTGAAGACTCCTCGATTCGGCTCAAGGCCGCTCTCGCTGCTGGCACTGATCCCGACCCGATATTTTTGGACGAGCTTGTCAAGCGATGTGCAGTTGAATCAGATTTCTTTGTCCGGGAGATGCTTTCTTGGGCGCTGACTCGCCTGCCATCTGATTTGGTTCTTGATCGACTCCACCAGGAATTGCATTCCGAAATTAGTCAGGCGCGGAGTCAAGCGCTGCATACGCTTTCGAAAATCAACGACAGAACTGCGTGGAGTTGGATAACTACCGACATGCTTCGAGACCCAGATGATGAAGTAGCGCGGACCGCGTGGCGCGTGGCAGCCCTTTTTGTGCCTGAGGAGGAAAGGAAGGCCTTGGGTGGCGAGCTGATCCTCCAGCTCGGCCGGGGCGACCGAAGTATGCAGTTGAGTCTGAGCCGGGCTCTCATCGACCTAGTGGCGTGGCGTTGAGGTGAGTTTACGTTTGTGGTTGATTTTGGCGAGGAT
>JAUNKK010000106.1 GCA_030532825.1 Propionibacteriaceae bacterium | reverse complement strand
GAGCCCCTGCCTCAATGCTGTAGCGAATATCGGTGCTGCCGCAACTGGTGCACTTAACCATGCCACCGCTACGGCCCGTGTCCCGCAACTCAATGACCTGGGGTTCCTCTATCGGCGGCCCCGCCGGGTCCTGCCCGGCGGGATGGGGCTGCGGCTGACCGTCGGGATACTCATGCCCGGGGGCGGTCACGTCCTCTCCTTAGAGTCCGAGCAGACGCTGTTTCAAGAGGTCGAACTCCTCCTGGGAGATGATGCCGCTGTCCAGTAGTTCCTTGGCCTGCTTCAGCTTTGCGACGGGATCCTCCTCAGGGGCCGTCGGCTGCTGTGGGGACTGTGACTGTTGCGGCTGCTGTGAAGGCTGTTGGAAGCCACCCATCACGCCGCCCATCATCGGAACCCCCATGCCCATGCCCACCAGACCGGCACCGCCGCTCTCGCCAGCTGCCTGGACGCCGCGCGCCACCGACTGCTGCAGAAATGAGTTGCCACGGTCACCCCGAAGTGCATCGGCCTTCTTGACGTCCGAAAGCAGCGCCCGGGTGTCCTCGTCGTATTCGATGGCTGCCAGTGCGACGCGTTCGATCACCAGACCGCGACCAGTGCGCCACTGGTAGTTCTCCTCAACCGCTTCGCTCAGCGACTTCGCGAACCCGATTGAATCCTGCTGGAGCCGGGTGATCCGGTTTTCACGCGTCGGGTCGTTGGAGTATTTGGAGAAGGCGGGGGCAAGGCTGGCGACCACCTCGGTGAAGAGCTGGTCACTGGCGGGGTTGTCGAAGTCGGTGAAGTCAAAGACGCCGCCACCCGAGATGTAGCTGCCAGGTACAAGGGTGGAAACGAACAGCAACGGATCCACGATGCGCAGCGTGTAGGTGCCTCGGGTGATGGCGCCGGCCTGAGCGCCGAGGTAGGCGTCGTCCCAGTAAATCTCGGACTGCGTGCCGAAGCGGTTGTTGGGCAACTCCTTGAGGTTGACGAAGAAGGCCTGCTGCATGCCGCTGGGTCGGCCTCCGAACTTGATGCGCTCCCATGTGTTGCGGATGACCTGGCCGAACACCCCATCCCCGGCGAACACCGACTGAGACGACGGATCTTCGCCGCGGAACTCGAAGCCGCCAGGTTCGGAAACGAAACCGCTGACGCGGCCGTCCTGGAAAGTAACCAGCCCGAAACCGTCAGGAACCACGATCTTGGAGCCATTGCTGATGACGTTCTCCGAGCCGCGGGTGTTCGAACCGCGCCCGGCGTTCCGGCCCTTGTTGACGGCCGGGAAGAAGGCCGCCGTGGGGGCGGTGTTGTCGGGGACGGTGAGGAAATCCAGCCACTGGTCGGCGAAGACGCCCCCGAGGGCCCCGGTGAAGGCCTTGATGAAACCCATGTGATACTCCTGACTCGGCATCGGCGGCGCTCCCGCCTTGGCGATGCATCCATGGTGCCAGATAGGTCGGAGCAGGGAAGCTGAAGGGATACTCTCCGGACGGCGATGAGTAGACTTCGCCTACGTGTTGCAGGTCAAAGACGTAGAGGTTCGCGCGGGTGCGCGGCTGCTGCTTCGCCCCGTGAGCTTTCAGATCGCCCCTGGGGATCGGGTCGGGCTGGTTGGACGCAACGGAGCTGGCAAAACGACGCTCACCCGAATCCTCGCTGGAGATGGCCTAGCTGCCGCCGGGACCATCACCCGCTCTGGCCAGCTCGGTTACCTGCCCCAGGATCCGCGGTCAGGTGAACCGGAGCACCTTGCGCAAGACCGCATTCTCGGAGCGCGGGGTCTCGACGAGGTCATGGAACGTCTGCGTCGTGCGGAACAAGAGATGAGCGTGGCTGTGGGGGAGCGGCGTGAGAAGGCCATGGCGGCCTATGCCCGCGCCGAGAACGCGCTGTTGGCGGCGGGCGGCTATGCGGCAGAAGCCGAGGCGGCGCGAATCGCTGCCAACCTGGGCTTGCCAGAACGCGTGTTGGGGCAGCCGCTGTACACCCTCTCAGGCGGGCAACGCCGTCGCATTGAGTTGGCACGAATCCTGTTTTCTGACGCCGATACCCTTCTCCTTGATGAACCCACCAACCACCTAGATGCGGACTCGATCACTTGGCTGCGCGGCTTCTTGCAGGGCTTTGCTGGTGGCCTCGTCGTCATTAGTCACGATGTCGGTCTGCTGGAGGCCGTAGTGAACAAGGTCTTTCACCTTGACGCCAATCGTGCCGAGCTCGATATCTATGCCATGGGCTGGAAGCGTTATCTGCAGCAGCGTGAGACCGATGAGAAGCGCCGCAAGCGTGAACGGCTGAACGCAGAACGCAAGGCTGGGGCGCTCATGGCGCAGGCTGACAAGATGCGAGCCAAAGCCACCAAGGCCGTTGCTGCGCAGAACATGGCAAAACGTGCAGAGAAACTGCTTGCTGGGGTTGAGGGGGAGCGGGCCGCCGACCAGGTCGCCAAGATCCGGTTTCCCGAGCCTGCCCCGTGCGGCAAGACGCCCCTCATGGCGAGGGATCTCGGTAAAGCCTACGGTTCCCTCGAAGTGTTCACGGCTGTCGATCTAGCCATCGACAAGGGATCAAAGGTGGTGATCCTGGGGCTCAACGGTGCCGGAAAGACCACGCTGTTGCGTCTGCTCGCTGGGCTGGAAGAACCGGATGTGGGGGAGCGAGTGCTCGGCCATGGGGCTCGGCTGGGCTATTACGCGCAGGAACACGAGACCCTGGAGGTCGACCGCAGCGTGCTGGAGAACATGACCTCCGCTTCTCCCCAGCTGGGTGACACTGAGGTGCGGAAGGTGCTGGGGTCCTTCCTGTTCACGGGCGACGACGTTGACAAGCCCGCTCGGGTTCTCTCCGGTGGGGAGAAGACCCGGCTCGCCCTAGCCATGCTGGTGGTCTCGGCCGCCAATGTGCTGTTGCTGGACGAACCTACCAACAACCTCGATCCCGCCTCTCGCGCCGAGGTACTGGGCGCGCTGCGTAACTATGGGGGAGCCGTCGTCCTCGTGACTCACGACCCAGGTGCCGTCGAGGCGCTGGAACCAGATCGGGTGCTGATTCTCCCCGACGGGGTGGAGGACCTCTGGAGCGACGACTATGCCGAACTAATCGCCCTGGCCTGAATAAATCGCGCATTTTGAGCCGTCAGTTGAACAGTTTTTGCGCATTTTCCCCTAGTCTATGCGCAAAACACAACTGAGGAGAGGCAATGGCGCGAATCAACTTTGGCACCGGCGGCTGGCGGGCCATCATCGGCGACGAGTTCATTCGAAGCAACGTTCGACTGTTGTGCGGCGCGCTTGCGCAGCGCATCAAGGATGAAGGCCGGGAAAACGAAGGTCTCGTGATTGGTTACGATCGCCGTTTCCTTTCCGATGTGGCTGCCCGCTGGGCGGCCGAGGTCTTTGCAGGGGAAGGCGTCGCCTGCCGGGTGATCAAGATCGCGCAGGCCCCCACCCCACTGATCATGTGGACCGTCAAGGACCTGGGGTTGCCCTATGGCATGGCTATCACGGCCTCCCACAATCCAGCCCTCTACAACGGCATCAAGGTGTTCACGGCGGGCGGCAGGGACGCCGACGAGACCGTCACCCACGGCATCGAGGCACGCATGACCGCGCTGGAGAGCGACGGCGAAGCCGGTATCGGAGACGTGCCTTATGACAGGGCGCTGGCTCAAGGCCTCATCGAGGAGATCAATCCCTTCAACGGCTACATCGACTCGATCATTGATCAAGTGGACATGGCGGCGATCCGCCGGGCCAACCTCAAAGTCGCACTGGATCCGATGTTTGGCGTCTCTCGTACCTCGCTGCAAACCATCCTCATGACAGCCCGGTGCGAGGTGGACGTGATCCACGATCGGCATGACACGCTGTTTGGCGGTCGTATGCCTTCCCCCACCAGCGCCACCCTAGATGCGTTGAAACGCTACGTGGTGGACAACGGCTGCGCGCTGGGGATCGCCACCGACGGCGACGCTGACCGCCTCGGCGTCATCGATGACAAGGGCACCTTCCTCCATCCCAACCAGCTGTTGGTGATCCTCTACTACTACCTGCTGAAGTACAAGGGCTGGAAGGGGCCGGTCGTGCGCAACATCGCCACCACCACGTTGTTGGATGATGTGGCCGAGCGCTTCGGTGAGCGGTGCTACGAGGTCCCTGTCGGCTTCAAGTGGGTCTCCGGCAAGATGCTGGAGACCGGAGCAATCATCGGTGGTGAATCCTCCGGTGGCCTCACCGTGCGCGGACACATCTCGGGCAAGGACGGCATCTACGCGGCGGCCCTCCTAGTGGAGATGATCGCCGTCGTCGGCAAGCCCATGAGCGCGATCTACGAGGAGATCACCGGTGCCTTCGAACCTCACTATATGGCTGAGACAGACTTCGCATTCGAGCCCGAGCATAAACCGGAGATCCTCAAGACCCTGATGGAAGACCGGCGGCTGCCTAAGTTCACCGCGGCGGTGCGCGAAGTGTCCTATCGCGATGGCTGCAAGGTGTACTTCGACAACGGCTGGATCATCGCGCGCTTCTCCGGTACAGAACCGCTGCTACGCATCTTCTGCGAGATGCCCACACGTGAGCAGGCTGAGCAGGCCTGCCGCGAATTCCAGGCTTTCCTGGGGGTGTGAGTTGTGGCCAGCCCCCGAGCGGGCGCCTGACCGCCCCTGACCGGAGACCAATTCGTGACCCACTGCCGACTCCACCCCCTGGCCGAATGGCGGTACCAGGGGCTGCGCAGCGGCCCGCGGGGGCTTTCGTGAGCGCGGTGGCTCTTTTATAACGATCGCCGTTATAATTGGCGTCGCCTGGACCTCTTCGACCTACCTGGAGTGACATGAACCTGCGAGAAGCCGCGGCCACGATGACGCGCTCCTGGCTGCTGATCGCAGCGGCCACGGTCGCGGGATTGGCAGCGGGCTGGGCGGTTAATCACACGACCCAGCCCAGTTTCACCGCCACGTCGCGGGTCGTGGTGATCGCTGCGGAGGTGCGTTCGCCACAAGACGCAGAGCAACTGTCTTTCCTGATCGACTCGGAGATGACGCTGTACCACTCGCTGGCGCGCTCCACCCCCGTCACCGAACGGGTTGCCTCCCGGGTCGGAGGAGTCAGTGCGGCTGATGTTTCCAACGCCACGGCGCCCGTGATTTCCGAGCAGATCCTGCTTCTCAATGTCACGTTTCCGGACTCGGACATGGCGTCTCAGACAGCCAGGGTCTTAGCGGAAGAAGTCAGCACGGAGATCCAGAATCTGCGTCCCGGGCAGCCGCAACTCATCCGCGCCGAGCCGCTGGACATGCCGGTGGTGGTATCCGCGGAGGGCACCTCATCTCGCCTAACGATTGCTGGTGGCGCGGTCCTCGGGTTGGGCGTGGGGCTTCTCCTGGCATGGGGCGTAGCGGCGTTGCGACCGCAGGTTGGCTCAGGCGCCGCGCTGGGTGAGGATGGTGACCTGGTGCTGCGGGCCGAGGCCGAGCCTGTCGCCTATCAGCAACTAGCTGCCATCCTCACGCCGCGCTTGGCCTCCGCCGAGTCGGTGGTGCTCGTCGGCACTGGAGCACGCGTCAATTTGGGCCCCTGGGTTCAAGGCCTGGGGGAGCAGCTTGGGGCTGATGCCTGCGATGTGACGGCCGCCCCCAACGGGGCCGATCCAGTGGCGCTACGGAAAGTGTCCGGGGGGGCGGTGACGGTGTTGGTCAGCGACCGGCGGGATCCCCTGATCGATGTGCGCGAGGCCATCCAGTTGCTCAAGGCGGCGGGCGGCAACCTGGCGGCCTGTCTAGTGGTTAGCGAGAGCCGAGGTTGAGGACGCGGGGCCTGGTCGGAGCGAGAAGCTGTTCGCTGCGTCGGCGGTAGCTCATCAAGGTCAACAGTGCAGCCAGCACCACCCACCAGATGAAACTCACCGGAAAGTTCTTCGTGAGATAGGTGTCGAAGGCGAAGCTAGGCAATGTCGCCACCAAACCTGCCGCGAGGGTCTTCTCCACCGCCTCCCGCGCACGCCACAAGGCCCACAGCGCTGTCCCCAACACGATCGCAAGCAGTCCGAGACCCACGAGGCCCTGCTCCGATAGCACCGCGATGTACAGGTTGTGGGCGTGTGAGAGTGTCATGCCCTCCGGCATCTGTTTGTCGCCATGGGCGCCAGGCTGGGGGAGTGCCCGTGCCTCGAACGCATACCAAGGCCACAGCACCCCGTAACCGACGCCGAACACCAGGTTCCCCAGCGACGCCCCGAGCTGATGTAGTCCATAGGCCCAGGTGTCGATGCGGCCGCCACCGGTGATGTCGAACCCGCGGCTCAGCAGAATCCGGTGCGCCGTGAATGCGAATGCTCCTGCCCCGAGCACGGCCCCGCCGACGATGAGGGGTAGCTGGCCGGGGCGGCGTCTGAGAGCTGAAATCAGCGCGGGAAACGTCACCAAGGCCAGGAATAGGCCGAGCGAGAGCAAACCTGCGCGGGCGCCCGTGGCCAGAAAGAACCCGAGGTACGCCACCGCGGCAATCGTGGACCAGAGGCGTCGAAACCCGCTCAGCACCGCCGCGACGCAGATTGCCAGCCCGAGCAGCAGCGCGGTATGGAGGACCGCTGCGCCTCCTAGCCGAGTCTCCAGGCGTCCGTAGACATCCGTGTACTGAGCGTTATACAGGGTTGCTGCCGGCGTGACGAAAACACCGGCGATTGCGAACCACCACAGCAACTGGAATAGCTGCTGTGGGGGCGCAAGATTAACCGCCAGGATCGCAAGCAAGCAGGTGAGGGCGGCTGTGATCAGCGGACTAAGGAGGTAGGCACGCGGGACTGGGACCACAGCCGTGGGTTCCCCGACGCTCACACTTGCCCAATGCTGCACCAGCGGCAGCGATGCGGCGGCCCACAGCAGCAGCAAGGCAAAGGCAGTGACAGCCACCACCAGCGCTCGGGAGGGACGTTCAATCTTGGAATGGCTGTGAAGCTTCATGGCGGTGGCGCTGGCCAAGGCCGCTACGGCTGGGGCCAAGAGCAACTGCAGTTGGCTCAACCCGGTTCCGGCGACCGGGGTTTCGGTGATCATCACTGAAGCGAGGATCAAGAAGGCGGCACAGACGATCACCGCTACAAGGGTCCAACCGTCCAGCTTCAACGAAGCATGAACCGTCTGCTTCGGGCGGAGGACAGGATGAAGCACGTTGACATTCTAAATCAAGAGGCAGGCAGTTCCGATTCCTGTCCCCGTCACCTCTTGCGAAACTGACTGACGGTGAAGGCAGCGGTGGTCTGGACCGCGACGGGGGAGGGGTGCCCGTGAAAGGCATTGGGCCCCATGCCGATCAGGTCAGCCACTGCCCCCTCGGGCAGATCCAGTTCGTGCCGCACGTCGGCGCGGGTGTCCAGATCGAAACCCTTCAGCGACTGGTCGAGGCGTTGCAGCTTCTCAGGCTCTACGGACAACAAACCGAGGCGTTCTCGCAGTTCAATGAGATGATCGGGGGCTGGGGTCACCACCACCAGCCGGCCGCCCGAAGCGAGCACGCGGGCAAATTCCGAGGGATTCCGTGGGGCGAAAACGCACAGCAGTGCGTCGGCCACCCCGTCACACACCGGAAGCCGCTCCCAGGTGTCGGCGACGACCACCCCGAGACGACTGCTGCGTCGCGCTGCCGTCCGGCAGGAAGCCGGGGAAATGTCGGTGCCAAGTGCTTGCGCTGCTGGGGCCGAGTCCAGATAAGAACTGACATAGTGGCCCGTCCCTGTCCCAGCCTCAAGCACTCGTTGGGCCCCGGATAGGGCCGCTGTGATGGCGTCTGTGAGCGGGGCGAACCAGCCCGCGTCGAGGAATCGATGGCGCGCTGCCACCATGGAGGCACTGTCCGCGTGGGGTGGAGCGGCGCGCTGTAACAGGTTCACATATCCCTGTCGGGCAATGTCGAAGCTATGGTTCCGGCCGCAAACCAGGCTACGGGTCTGCATTGACAAGCCCTCCTGGCAGACAGGACAGATCAGCCACCCTGCAACCCGGGACAACGCCGAATCCCTGGAGTTCATGGTGGTCATGAGGCACCAGGGTAGACACGATAGGTTTGGCTGCGTGGAAGACATGCCAGTTGTTCTAGTAACCGGAGCGACACGCGGCATTGGCCGCGTCATCGCCGAGCAATTCCGTGACGCTGGATATCGCGTCGCAGGCACCCACCGGGCCAGCGGTGACGTCCCGGAAGGGGTGTTCCCCGTCGAGTGCGACATCACCGACCAAACGCAGGTCGATGCCGCTTTCGAGCGGGTCGAGAAGGCACTAGGCCCCGTCGGTGTGCTGGTCGCCAACGCAGGGGTCACAAAGGACACGCTGATCGCTCGAATGTCGGACGACGACTGGGACGCCGTGATCGACACCAACCTGACGGGTACCTTCCGGGTCGTCCGTCGCGCCGCGCGCCCTATGACCCGCGCCCGCTTCGGCCGCATCATCCTGGTGTCGTCGGTGGTCGGCCTCCTCGGCTCGCCGGGGCAAGTGAACTATGCCGCCTCCAAGGCCGCGCTGGTCGGCATGGCCCGCAGCCTCAGTCGCGAGCTGGGCGGTCGCAACATCACGGCCAACGTCATCGCCCCGGGATTTGTTGAGACCGATATGACGGCAGTTCTCAAGGACGAGGTCATCGCAGGCTACAAGGCGCGCATTCCCGCCGGGCGCCTCGGTCAAGCCGACGATGTCGCGCAGGCCGCCGTTTTTCTGGCTGGGGCCAGCTACATCACCGGCGCCGTCATCCCCGTCGATGGCGGTCTCGCAATGGGTCACTGAAACCAACACCTGCAAGGAGCAAACATGGGAATTCTCGAAAGCAAGAACATCCTGGTCACCGGCGTGACCACGAATACCTCCATCGCCTACAAGGTGACGGAGATCGCCCAAGCTGAGGGCGCCAACGTCG
>JAUNKK010000013.1 GCA_030532825.1 Propionibacteriaceae bacterium | reverse complement strand
CGGCCGATGCACCCACTAACGACACGAACAAACCCCCATGAATAACACCCTGAGGACCGCCTCGGCTTTTCTGGCGTGGCGGAGTGTGAGCGCCCATCTGGCTGTTCTGGAAGTCACATCGACTCCCACAAGGAGGAGTTCGGGGGGCGTGTTGACTGTTCTGTGTAAGCCTTCTTGGAAGGACTGACACACTGATGACTGTGACTGATGAGACGACTCCCGCTCCTGCTTCGGGCTCGGAGGTGGCTCGGGCGCTTCGGGACTCCGGGGCTCTGGATGAGCTGTTCGAGCGGATCGAGGACGGCTCTGTGCCGCTGACGGGCTGTGATGGCCTGCTGCCCGCCTTGCTCAAGGACTCCTTGGAGGCCGGGCTGCGCGCCGGGCTTGATGACCACCTGGGCTATGCCAAGGGCGAGCCCATGACTGCGGCTCGCGGCAACGCCCGCAACGGCACCACCGCCAAGACCGTGGACTGCGAGGTGGGATCCTTTGAGATCGAGGTCCCCCGGGATCGGGCCGGGACGTTGACCCCGCGCCTGGTGCGCAAGGGCCAGCGGCGCATGGA
Organism: Propionibacteriaceae bacterium; assembly: GCA_030532825.1. Taxonomy (GTDB): domain Bacteria; phylum Actinomycetota; class Actinomycetes; order Propionibacteriales; family Propionibacteriaceae; genus Arachnia. The sequence goes on along the minus strand of JAUNKK010000013.1, from coordinate 52,654 downwards.
CGGGCTGGATGCGATGATCATCAGCCTGTACGCCGGGGGCATGACGGTGCGGGATATCTCCCACCATCTGCGCAAGACCCTGGATGTGGACCTGTCAGCGGCGACGATCTCCAAAATCACCGACGCGGTGTGCGAGGCGGTCCTGGACTGGCAGCGCCGTCCCCTGGAGGCCTTCTACCCGGTGGTCTACCTCGATGCCATCAGGGTCAAGGTCCGCCAGGGTCACCGGGTGGTGAGCCGGGCCGCCCATATCGCCATCGGGGTGGGCATGGAAGGGATCAAGCACGTCCTGGGGATCTGGGTCCAGGCCGACGAAGGGGCCTCGTTCTGGGCGCATGTGTGCGCCGACCTGGCCAATAGGGGCGTGGCCGATGCGCTGATCGTGTGCTGCGATGGGCTAACGGGCCTGCCCGAGGCCATCGAGGCGACTTGGCCCGACTCAGTGGTCCACACCTGCGCGGGTACCATCTGATCCGCTCCTCCATGCGGTTCGTGTCCTATGGTGACCGCAAGAAGGTCGCCGGCCCTCAGGCCGAGCCTGCACCGCCCCCGGTCAGCAGGCCGCCTGGAAGGCCCTGCGGGGACTACCGCATCCAGTCCCCTGGGAGGTAAGTATCCCGAGACCGCGGCGACCTGGGAGCGGGCCTGGGAACGATTCACGCCTTTCCTGGCCTTCCCCCCGATGCTGCGGCGGGTGATCTACACCACTAACAGTATTGAGTCGTTGAACTACCAGCTGCGCAAGGTCACCAAGAACCGGGGTCATCTCCCCAATGACGAGGCCGCCGTCAAGCTTCTGTGGCTGACCATCTGCGACATCGAGGACAAACGGGCCCACCAGCGAGCCAAGGAGGCCGGCAAGCCCGCCCCCGACAGGCGCGCCAAGGGCCACCTCATCGAGGGCCAGACCACCACCAACTGGACACAGGCCCTGGCCCAACTCACCACCACCTACCCCGACCGCATCAACCCCTACCTCTGATCAAACCCGCTTACACAGAAAACTTGACAGGCTCGTTCGGGGCCCGTGCCGATCAGCCCGGGGCCGGCTCAGGCTGCCAGATCGCCCCGAGCACCTACTACGCATCCAAGGGCCGTGGCCTTAGCGCCAGGGCGCTGGCCAACACTAGCGCTCGACGAGCGCATCGTGTGCTTGCGCGCCCAGGGCTACCAGCCAGGCACTGGGCTCACGCAAGACCTGGCGCCTGCTCAATGCCCAGCAAGGCCATAACCCGGTAGCGCGGTGCACCCTCGAGCGACGCATGCCAGCCCTGGGAATCAGCGGTATCGGCCCGGGCAGGAAGATACGCACCACAAGGCCCGCCGCCTGCGCCGCGATGCCCCCGGACCTGCTGGGCCGAGAGCTCACCGCCGCCGGCCCCGACCAGCGCTGGGCGGTGGACTTCACCTACGTCCACACCTGGTCGGGGTTTTGCTACACCGCATTCGTCATGGACCTGTTCTCCCGCCGCATCGTGGGCTGGTCGACCAGCACCACCACGGGCCACCGACTTCGTCCTAGGGGCATTGGAGCATGCGATCTGGCAGCGCAAGGAGCGCCAGCGCACCAGCATCAAAGGCGTGGTGCACCACTGGGACCACGGGACCCAGTACCTGTCCATCCGCTACAGCCAACGACTCGCCCAAGAGCAGATCCAGGCATCCACCGCAGCAGTGGGCCCCTCCTACGACAACGCTGCCGCTGAGGCGCCCGAGCAAGTCCTACAAACGAGAACTGATCTGGACCCGCTCATGGCGAGACCGAGACGAGGTCGAAGCCGCCACCGCCACCTGGGGCCACTGGTACAACCACACCCGCCCCCACCGCACCAACCCCGACGACCTCCCACCCACAGCCGCCGAAGACCACTACCATCACACCCGCAACACCGCCACGGCACCCGCCGCAGCGTGACTACACACCCCCCACAAAACTCGGGACGATCCATTGTGGTTGCCCGAGAACAGATCAGACCGGTTCTTCCAGTTCCAGCAGGGCAGAAGGGCCCCATCGATGAAGTACACCCCGGCGCGGGAGACCTCCTCGGCGATGGCCAGCAGTGAGCCCAGGGCCCTGGCGATGATCCGGGCGATCACCGCGATCGTAGGCTGGGAACTCCCCATGATCTCGGCGATCGCCTCCTGACAGCCACTGGTTCGCAAGTACATCAGCGTCACCCGCACCGCTTGGACGGAGGCCAGGATTCTCGACGCCAGGGCGACCTCCTCATCGCCCACCACCAGTTCCACCAGGCGGCTCAACTGCACTCTGTCCATGCCTGTGCTACCCTTGTCCATGATGGTATGTTAGTGAGAGGTTTTATATTGCAATCTGATTCTTTCAGATCAACGAGCCGTCGCCTATCTAACTCACCACCCCCCCAGTAAACGCCCCTGAATAACCTTCAAGGACGAGACACCCATACCAGACGACGCGATGCGCAGAGGAGACACCCATGAAAGCAGTCATTGAAACCAGAGGACTGCGCAAGTCATTCGGAAAGGTCCATGCTGTCCGCGGCATTGACCTCACGGTCGAGCGCGGTAGCATTTATGGCCTAATTGGACCCAACGGCGCAGGAAAGTCCACGACTCTTCGAATGTTGGTGGACATCATCCGCCCTGACGACGGTACCGTGTCCGTCCTAGGCGAAGCTCCTCGGTCCTCGAAACCTGAGCTACGACGCCGAATCGGCTACCTTCCGGGCGAGATAAAACTCACCGAACGCATCCCTGCCGAATCAGTGCTGGAGCACTTCGCCAGCATCAGTGGTCCTGTCACATCCGGCACGATCCAGGAGTTAGCAGAGCGTCTAGAACTCGACCTGCACCGCCCCGTTCGAACCCTGTCAAAGGGAAACCGTCAGAAGCTCGGACTCATCCAAGCATTTATGCACCACCCCGAACTTCTGATTCTCGACGAACCTACCAGCGGGCTTGACCCCCTGATGCAGCGTGAGTTCCTGAGCATGATTCGCGAGGCTCAGGAGAACGGTCAGACGGTGCTACTCAGCTCTCACATCCTCGGCGAAATCCAACACACGGCGGACGCCGCGGCAGTGCTTGCCCATGGTACCATCGTGGCCGAGGGCGAAATCGCCTCGCTACGGCTTAGCGGATCCTCCCGGCTGCGCTCTGTCTTGGAGGGCTCCGACGCCCAGCGCGTGCAGGCAGAACTTCAAGAAATAGCACACCTCACGGATCTGGCCGTCCGTGAAGTCGGGGACCAGCTGATTCAAGTATCGGGCCTCCTACGCGGGGAGCCGGATTCTGCCGTAAAAATCCTCGCGCGTCACACCATTCGCGAGCTGACCCTCGAAGAGCCTGATCTCGAGGGGTCGGTCCTGGAACTCTACGAGAATGCGGAGACTCTGTCATGACAACAGCGATGACACAAACGCCAAACAAACGCACCACGTTGCCGATCCTGCGCTGGCAGCTTCGCAGCGGGCTCCGGGGACTCATCGGATGGTCCATCGGGCTGGCGTTGGCTTTGCTCCTCTATCTGCCCGTCTACCCCAGCGTTCAGTCCCCACAGCTGAGCGACATGATCAACTCCCTGCCCAAGCAGATGTCAGGAACCCTCGGCCTCGACAGAATCGCCACCGGTGCGGGTTACACCCAAGCTACCTACTTCGGCCTGCTCGGCTTTCTTCTCGCAGCAATGGCTTGCATCATCTGGGGATCTCAGGCGATTGCCGGGGCTGAGGACTCCGGCCAACTTGAGCTGACGCTTTCCCACGCCGTAAGTCGTGGACAATACGCGCTGGAAAGCTTCGTCACACTCGTCGTCCGGATCTTGGCCCTGAGCGCCACGACCGTCGTCGTGCTCCTCCTTCTGAACAGTCCCTCCGAACTCTCATTGACGGCTGGCAACATCGTCACCGCAACGGTGGCATGGAGTGGTCTCGCCTTGGTGGCCGGATCCACCGCGCTGGCCGTCGGTTCAATGACAGGTCGGCCGAACTGGTCCATCGGCGCGGGAGCAGCCATCACCGTCGCCGGCTACGCCTTCGACGCAGTGTCAAAGTCCAGTTCCTCACTGAGATGGCTGTCAAATATCTCGCCCTACTCTTGGGCTTTCGGCGACGATCCGTTGAGTACCGGACGCGGGTGGGGCGGCATCGCCCTGCTGGGAGGACTATCCATCGTGCTCTTCGGTCTCGGATACTGGGTATTTTGCCGCAGAGACCTCCACGGCTGACCCAGCCCCGTGTCTTCGACTCCTCTTCACTCAACCAGGCGGCCGAACAGGGACTGGGCGTCCGGTCCCTGGTTCACGCAATGGAATGCCGGTGTGGGGAAGACCACCTTGGTGTGTCTTCCCCACGCCGGCGCAGGTTCGGCGGCATATGCTCGTTGGGTCCCACTTCTTCCGCCATGGATCCGCTTGGTCGCGGTAACACTGCCGGGCCGCGAGTCACGCTCCCTCGAGCCCTTGATGACCTCTGTGGAAGAAGTCATCAACGCACTCGGACCGCAACTAGCAGACTCTACAGAGGAGCCCTTTGCGCTTTTCGGACACAGTTTGGGTGCGCTGCTAGCCTACGAACTCACCAAATGGATGGAGGTCCATTGCGCACCACAGCCTGAATTGCTCATTCTCTCCGGGCGAATGGCGCCGCACCACGTGCACAAAGGCGAAGATCTCCACTCGCTCTCCGATGCCAGATTCTTGACCGCAATGCAAGAAAAATATGGGGGCATACCCGATCTGTTGCGCAACAGCACTGAGCTCCAACGCCTTTTTCTTCCCCCGATACGCGCAGATATGGAGATGCTCGAAGCTTATCGGTTCAGCCACCCGACGCGTCTCATCTCGAGTGACTTGCTGGTATTGGGAGCTTGCGATGACCCCACGACCAGAGAGTCCGGTCTTCGAGCGTGGAACGATCTGACTGTGGGGCATGCTACGTTCAGGACCTTGCCCAGCGGACGGCATTTTTTCGCCCAGACACGAGCCCACGAGGTCACCCAGATCGTCGCTGAGGCATTGGCCGCCCGCCTGACCGCCTGGTGAAATTTTCGAGACGTGAGGCTACTGCCGCCTAACAGCGTAGTACCCCATTCTCCCCGTACTTTGCAGGCTGTTTCTGGCCCGGTCACGCTCGTGGTCGAGATCCGTCACGGCAGCGAGCACCTCATCGAGCTTCGGAAGGCCCTCCAGCACCGTGGCGAAAGGGAGCCCGAAATCGAGTAAACATGCCACTTCGTTCACTCCAATCGCCGCCAGTCTGTTGATCATCGCAATGCATCGCTCGGGGGTACCGAACAAGGCCCGATTCTCGTACATGTCGTCGAAGACGCTGTCCACCAAGATCTTCTTCTCCTGCTCGCTTATCGACTTCGACTCCCCGTGCAAAGCGGCGTCGCCACCACGTTGTTTGAGGAAAGAAGACAGATAGCCAGAGAGCGGCTCACGCACGAGCCCACGCACTGCGCCGTCGTCGTCCCCCACGTAGGTGTGCAGCCCCAGGGTAATGGTGCCAGCGTTCGGTTCGTGGCCCGCCCTCGCACGTGCCTCACGGTAGGCATTGATGTTTTGCTCCAAACGGTCCCAGTTGTCGAGCAGAGAGAGGACGTTGAGGCCCTGCTCACCGGCGCGAATCCAGGTGTCCGGGTTGCTGCTGTGGACGATCCACAACGGTATTTCTCTCTGGACAGGCCTCGGGAAGGTGGTCACCGCCAGATCCTCACCATAGGGGCCGTCAAAGGAGACGCTGTTTCCCTTCCATAGCTCACGAAGCGTGTCAACCTGATCAAAGGTGTACTTTCTACGGTCCTTATAGCGGTCGGGGTAGAAGACGAAATCCCCCTTGTGCCAGCCCGTGGCGAGGCACACTCCGACCCGTCCGCCTGACAGTTGGTCGACAAGCGCCCAGTCCTCCACCAGCCTTGCCGGATGGTGATGGGGCATGACGACGCTTCCGGCGCGCAGCCCGATCCGTCGGGTGATACGGCTCAGTGCGGCGCTTAACACGGCAGGATTTGGATAGCTGCCCCCAAATTCTTGGAAGTGTCGCTCTGGAGTCCAGAGCGCATGATAGCCCACACGGTCTGCATGCTCTGCTACGGTGAATAGGAATTCATACCGATCCTCGTTGGATACCTCGTCTTCGGTCGAAAAGAAATAGATTGATAACTTCATGATGCTCCTTGCATGTTCGACGAAACTCATGAGACGGATCCGGGCGGACCGAAAGGTCACGACCGCCAGAAGTCTTGAATCAGGCTCGCCACCTTACTGATGTGCTTCTGGTCACAAATCGTGAAGTGGTCGGCGTCAACATCCTTGATAGATAAGACCGAACCCACGTATGCGGCAAAGCCATTGGATAGGTCATCGTGCAGACGCCCGACAATCGGTAACTGATTGGGATTGTCGGGCCCAACCTGTCCCTTCGAAGCGCGCAGAAATAGGGTGGGGACATCGATGCCCAGCGCATGGGGCACGTAGTTCTCCAGTGCGGCGTTGTTCCTCGTTATAACCCTGTGATTTGCTTCGACAAGCCTCCGGATCTCCTCTGCCGAACGAGGCTTGGCGGAGCCCTGCCGCAGGTGTCGGGTGACCTCATCGATCCTGGACCTCGTATCCTGACCTGTCAGCTGTTCATGCGAGATGCTCTGCTCCACTTCCCAACGCTCCCCTAGCGCATTCGCAACGAGCACAAGGGCCACGAGCTCGAAATCGTAGCCTTCGATGTTCTGCGTCTCGATGGCCTGCCACGCAGGGGTGTTCGGCATGATCGGATCGATCAGCACCAAGGAACTGATCTGCGAACCTGCGTGGATGAGTTGGCGGGCGGTCTCAAACGCGATAATCCCACCCATCGAGTAGCCGCCCAGGATGTAGGGACCGCTCGAGTCCTCCTCCCGAATAGCTGCGATATGCGCGGCTGCCAGCTGCTCGACTCGGCTATAGGTCTGGGCGCTGCCATCGAGATGGAACTGCTCCAAACCGAACAACGGGTGATCGACGCCGAGGTTTCTGGATAGGTGGAGCGCGTAACTCACATCGCCCAGCAGACTGTGGCACCAGAAGCTCGCATCCTGGCCACCTTGGCGATTGATGGGTACGACACTTACCGTCGACTCCGCTGGATGCACCAGTGATGTTCGTGGGGCGGCCTGCTCGATCGGTGGAGGGACGATCAGGCGATCACAGACATCGGAGTTACCCCAGATGGAAACCTTCGAGGCTGCATAGACCAGAGGCGATCGATCCCAAACGGTCAGCGCGCTCCGGAGCCCTCGACACTCGGCAGTCGACCGTTCGAGCCAGAGCTCGACGGTTTCTGCGTCCATCCCACTGCGACCGCGTGCAAGTACTGCCACCACCGCCTCGCGCTGCGCGGCTGAAGCGCCGTCTGCCGAGTTCGTCAGCTCCACTTGCCATGCACGCCCCAAACCGCGCGCGACCTCAAACCAGTCACTGTCCGGGCTGCCGGTCGGCTCGAGTTCAAGAAGGGGTTCCACCAGCACCAGATCCTGGATCAGGCTGTCGGAGTCGGACAGCAGCCGGGCGACCTCAATACCGAGAACTGCTCCTCTCCCGGCAGCCATGAGGCGGATCGGTTCCTGCCCCACTTCTGCTTTGATGGCTCGAACACACTCAGATGTTCGTTCCGCCAAGCTGCGGCCGGAGTCCCCATCTCCCGATCGGAAACTCGAGGACTCGATCCCGAAGACCGTTCCGGCGTTGGTCATGCGGTCCCGCTCCTCGTCGATAAGGGCAAGCGCCCAGCTGAGCTCGCCCGTTTCACCTGGTAGGCAGAACAGAGGCGGGGCCTCTGGACGAGATCCGGCGCAGAGCCGGAAGACCGGTGCCGGACTCTGGTCGTGCGACCGGGTGTACTCGATCGGGTCGTCCTGCGGGTCCGGACGCAGCGTCGCACTGTCTTCATCGAGGGGTAGCAGGACCTTGTCGACAAACTGCCCAATGGTCGGGTGTTCGATGATAGAGAGCATCGGGATGCCCTCGCCGTACTTCGCTTGGACAGCCTGCATGATACGCAGTCCGGCGATCGAGTCGACCCCCAGAGCCCGGAGGTCCTGATACTCATCGATGACTTCTGAAGGCGTTTCGAGATGGTGGGCGACGATCCCTCGGAATGACCGCACCAGTGCCGTCCGTTTCCCGATTCCTCCACTGGCCGGCTGGACCGTGATGGCTTTGGTTGTCGAAGGCGTAACCGGGGAGGCGTCCGGGCAGGGCACTGGATCCACTGTGGTACCGCTCGGCACTGGGGCTTGGCGACTCTGCTCTTCTGGGGTCAACCAATAGGAATGCGTCGCGAATGGGTATCCGGGGAGCCTCACTCTGTGGCCTGGCGCTCCCCTGCCCGCTTCCCAGTCGATCAGCTCTCCTCTGACCCAACGCTCTGCGAGGAACTGGCTGGTGGGCAGTTCGGATGCGTCTCTCTTTGTCGACACCTGCTGCCGATCCCGCGGCTCGGCAATCCCGTGGTAGACCGCTTCATGGGCGTCGCCCTTCAACCAGCCGCTCAGTCTGCGGACCAGGTCTGGGACATCCTGCGCCACCGCGGCGAGTCGGTGCTGCCGCTCTGGCCGCCCATCCTGCAGCGTGAATGTGACGTCTCGAAGGGTCAGGTCCTGCCCCGGCCCCAGCGGACCCATCCATTCAACGAGCGCCTCAGTCATGTGCCGCAGGCTGAACTCATCATTGGCTGACAATACCGCCACGTGATCGGAGGGTCCCATGGGCCCCTTGGACGGGGCTGGCGCTTCGGGGGCTTCCTCCAGGGCCACGTGTGCGTTCACACCACCGAACCCGAAAGAGCTGACGCCGGCACGGCGAGGCTGGGCTAGGCCGCCCGGACCAGTCGGGACGTCCCAGGCTTGGGGGGAGGTCACCAAGGCGAAGAGCGTCTGTGTGAGGTCGATGAGTTCATTCGGCTGATGCAGTCCGGACAGTGGAGGGATGATCCTGTGCTCGAGCGCGAGAACGGCCCGCACGAGACCAGCGATCCCGGCGGCCGTCTCCAGATGTCCGATTCCAGTCTTGCCCGTGCTGAGACCGCAACGTCGGATGTGAAAGCCGCTGTCACACAACTGCTCAAACGCCATCGCCAGCCCCGACACTTCGACAGGGTCGCCCAGCCGGGTCCCCGTGCCGTGCGCCTCCACGTACTGCGGTCCTTCCTGGCCACCAGCCTCCTGCCAGGCACGCACGATGACATCGGCTTGGGAGGCTGGTTCCGGAGCGCTAAGAGAGGTGGCACGACCGCCGTGTCCAACGGCAGTTCCGCGAATCACCGCACGGATGTGGTCGCCGTCGGCCAAGGCAGCAGAGAGCGGCTTCAGGAGCACCGCGCCAACGCCTTCGCCCCGCACGTAGCCATCCGCACGGCTGTCGAATGTCCTGCAGCGACCGTCCTCCGATAGCATTCCTGAGGCAGCGAACGCGTCGAAGCCAGCATCGGTCAACAGAACGTTTACACCACCTGCGATGGCCATGGTGCACTCGCCCGAGCGAATGGCGCGCACAGCGCGATGCACGGCCACCAGAGAGCTGGAGCAAGCGGTGTCTACCGGCTCGGAGGGGCCCCGCAGGTCCAAGAGAAAGGAGACTCGATTGGCCAAGACGCTGTGGACATTTCCCGTGACCAGCTGACCGTCATTCTCCGAGCCAAGCGACTGGAGTATCTGCCCGTATTCGTTTCCCGCCACTCCGACAAAGATGCCGGTGGTACTCGCAGCCAGCTGTCCAGGGTCATAGCCTGCGTCTTCGACGGCGTGCCATGCCGTCTGCAGGAACAGACGGTGCTGGGGATCCATCAGCCGTGCCTCACGGGGGGATATCCCGAAGAAGCCGGGGTCAAACTCGTCGATCCCGTCGATAAAGTTTCCTCGGTGGGCGATCCGTGTCGTGTCGTCCTTGGACGACAGACCGTGACGCCACTCTGGGAAGGGTCGAGTCTCCACCCGGCCAGCCAGGGTGGCTCGCCAGTACTCATCTGCGGTCGCCGCTCCAGGCAGTCGTGCTGACATCCCGATGATGGCCACTGCGTCCGCGTCTGCGGGTGCGTCCAACTGACGCAGATTCTGTTCAGCGACGGTTGGATGGAGTGGTCGCTCGGTCAACGCCTGTTCGGGCTCCGCTGCTCTCCTAGTCACGAGACGCACAAGGTCTGCAACCGTCCGAACCTCGTAGAAGTCGGAGGCGGTGACCTGGGCGCCGTGCTTCGAGCGCAGCAGGTCCATGAGTGCTACGACCGACACGGAGTCCAGGCCGTAGTCACTAATCGGGTCACCGTCCTCGATCTCCGATGCCTCGACCTGCAGGACGTTCGCTAGGGCTTCGCGCACTTCCGTGCTCCGACGACCAGTCTCCTCAAATTCTTCGCCACTGGGCGCGATCGGGGGGACAGCGTTCTTGTTGGATACGAGTCCGTTCTCTTCTGTGGGGTTCTGTATATCTGGTGACGGTATCCTTGCTGTTGTCGTCGAAAACCAGTGTCGCACCGGAGCAAAGGGATAGCTCGACAGTTCCGTCAACTGGGCTCTTTCCACTTCCAAACTCGCCCATCGTGGCGTTCCGCCCCGTACCCAGACGGCAGCTGCCCGTTCTGCCGGGCTGCCAGCAGCAGACGACCTTTCCGGTGCGGCACTCGACCACAACCCGGGGATCTCACGGTCCGGTTCCTCAAGCCACACTCTCAAGATGGTTGCCAGCTCTTCCAGATCGGCTGCCACAACAGCCACGCGGTGAGAGAGAGGTTCCCGCCCCTCCATGAGCGTGTAGGCCACGTCCTGCGGCCGCAAGTCCACCGAACGTGGCCCGCCGACCACGGCCACCAGCCGCCGGGCCACCTCAATGAGCTGAATGGATCGACGTGCCGACAACAGGAACGGCAGGTTGCCAACCTTGGCGGAGGTTGTCGGTGTCAACGGCCGCTGCGGCGCTTCCCCGATGACGATCTGCGTGTTCGCTCCCCCGGCGCCGAACGAATCAATGAGCGCGATACGTCGATGACCTGCAGAACCGCTCCACGACTCCTCCTCGGTGATCACCCGCAGTCCGAGGTCGGGATCGTCGCCGAAGGGATCCGAGGCTCCAACTGAGGACACGATCGTCGAGTGTCGCATCTGCAGGAGCACTTTGCTCACCTGCGCGACCCCCGAAGCCGCTTCGAGGTGCCCGACGAGCCCCTTCATCGTCCCGACGCGGCAGGTAGTGCTGGCCGCTGCGCCGATGACTGAGCGCAGTGCCTCGGCCTCGGCAGCGTCGCCGGCCGGAAATCCCATCGCTTGGGCTTCCACATAGTCGATGTCGGATGGCTCCAGACCAGCCAGTCGGAGCGTGGCACGCAACTGCTCTGTCACCGTGGAACTGTGCGGGGATAAGAAGCTCTCCCGTACCCCACTGCTCGTCGAGGTCGAAGTGAGCACACAACCGAGAATCCTGTCGCCGTCGCGGATGGCATCCTCTAGGGGGCGCAGCAGCAGGGCGCCAACGCCTTCGGCAGTCACCATGCCGTCGGCAGCACTCGAGAAAGGCAGCGGTCGGCCTCCTGCGGAGAGCATCCCGCCTTGGGCTAAGCCCAAGTGGTGGCCTGGGTGGAGAATGAGATTCACGCCACCGACGATAGCCATGCCGCACTCGCCTTGTCGCAGGCTTTGACACGCCAAGTGGATGGCTGTCGCAGATGACGAGCAAGCGGAGTCCACCGCGATGCTCGGGCCGTCGAGGCCGAAGGCGAAGGAGACACGATTGGCGATTGTCCAAGAGCCCGAGCTGGCCAAGACAGGGTGTCCTCGGCCCCATTCCTCGGCCGCCAAGAGCTCGTAGGGGTTGTACATGGATCCGACGAATGTGCCCACGCCGACTCCTCGGCAGGCATGGGAGACCGCATTGACCCTACTCCGCGGGTAGCCAGCATTGTCGAGGAGCTCCCACACGCTCTGCAGGAAGAGGCGCGCCTGAGGATCCATCATCACCGCTTCCCGGGGGGAGATTCCGAACAGGAGCGAGTCGAAGTGGTCGACATCGTCTAGGAAGGCGCCCCACCGCGTAGAGATCTGGTCGCGTAGCACGGCGCGGTCCCATCGGGATGGTGGCACCTCACCGATACTTCGCCGTCCGGCCCTGAGGTGGTCCCACCACTCGTCCAGGCCCTTGGCACCCGGGTACCGGCCCGACATCCCGACGATGGCGACCTCGGAACAGGGAGGTTGCGCGTTCAGCTCACGCGATCCAGCCTGCAGATAGGTCCGCGACGGAGAGTCGCTATCTCGGCCGACGTGTTGCTCGTGCACTTCGCATGCAGCCGGGAGTGCTTTCAATGGAACTGCGGCCACGCGGTCCGCGGCCCCTTTGAACCGGTTACCATCCGCCACGGTGACCACGGCTGAAAGTTTCGTCGCGAGTTCGGTCAAGGTCGTGGCCTCGAGCACGAGCTCCGAGGGGACGGCGCCCATGTCCTGCTCAAGCCTGTCCAGCACTTCGAGGGAAGCCACCGAGTCGCAGCCGTAGGCGGACAAGCGTTGGTCGGGATCGATCTTCTCTCCACGGAGGCCCAGCACTGACTCGTATACCGTCCCGAGCCTGTCGACCAAACTATCGGAGACAGTCCCCGGGGCGCTCTGGTCCGGGGCCGATGCCAAGGATGGATCGTGGTTGGCCGGAACTTGACCCTGGGGAGTTATAGGAAGGGCCCCTTGGTCCGACACTCTTGGAGCGCTTACGCCGACCAGTTCGGCGCTCTGGTCCGCGTTCGTCCATGAGTTCCTCTCAGCGAGTAGAACCATCTGTTCGTTGCTCGATTCATCGCCGGGCGCCCCAACAATTTCCACATGTTCGAAGCCGGCGAGCGTGGCTGCGAGACGCCAAGCGCCGGGACTGAGCAGCGGAGAGTGGGGGATGCGCAAGTGGGAATCTTGAGCTAACCACCAACCCTCGGCGAGCCCAAAGACGAGGGTGAGGAAGTCACGAGCCCGAGTTACCTCGTTGACGAGCAGTACGCCGCCAGGTCGAAGAAAATCTGCGGCATGGGTAAGAGTCGCGACCATGTCCCGAGTGGCGTGGAAGACATTGGTGGCCACCACCACGTCGTAGCTGCCACGGTCATAGCCCTGCTCCGAGGGCGGCTTCTCGATGTCCAGTACGCCGGTGCGTACGGAGACGGCGTGCCCCTCGTAGCGCACGGAGGCGGACCGCACGAGGGTTGGAGAGATGTCCGTGACATCGTAACGCTCCACCTTCGCCGCATGCTCGACCAGTCCCGCGAGCAAGCGATCTGTCGTTCCCCCTGTCCCAGCTCCGACCTCAACAATCCGGAGAGGTCTGTCTGCTCGAATGACAAGTGAGCGAACGGCCTCGTACACGACTGAGTTGAAGTAGTCGGAGCGACGGCTCCCTTGGTAGACCGACGCCACGAGATGATCAGATCCACGGGGGAAAAGCACCTCGTTACCCCGCATTGCGCCCCCCAGAACCGAAATTATCGACGAGGTGCTGCGGTCGATCAGTTCCGAGAAGCCCTGCGTCTCGGGATAGCGTCCGCGCAAGCTCAAAATCATCGAGGGGATGGATTCTGCCGCATGCCGGCATTCCTGTCCGCGAGCAGTGGGCCGAAGCGTTCCGTGTCCGTCAGATTCCACAAAACCCCGTCGGAGCAACATGTCGAGCAGGGCATCCAGCAGCGGGCGCCGGGCGCTGACGACCGACAGCCGTTGGGCGATAGACTCCGGATCCTCTCCCCCCATTGGTATACCGAGCAGGTCGGTGCGAGCCACAAGGGCATGGTTGGCAACCTGTTCCATCTCGTCCAGCATCTCCGAATCACCCAGTGGCGCCGAATCTCGCTGGAGTCGTTGGATGTCCTCACGGAGTCCCTCCACGCAGAAGCCGTCGCTGCGATCGGCCAAGTGGAGGTTCTCCTGGATAGAGTCAGCCTGGAACGGTGCAACTTGAACCAAACGGGATCCTGTCACCGTAGCGAACGCGCCAAGGCCCTTTTCGGTTGAAAGTCCGACCACGCCCTGCTCGGCCATCCGAGCACGGTACCCATCAGTTGCCACTGCTCCGGTCTCCTCCCAGAAGCCCCAGTCAAGAATCGTCACTCGGCGCCCCCAGCGTGACGCCACGTACCGCCCGTAAGCATCCATAAAACTCGATGCTGCCGCATAGGCCCCTTGCCCGCGAGCGCCGGTAAACGAAATCGCTGAAGAGAAGAAAATGAGTTGGTTGACTTCGAGGTCCCACAGGGCTCGGCAGAGGGAAACTGACCCCGCGATCTTCGGGGCAAGGACCTCGAATAGTCTCTCCTCGTCCAGACCGGCCAGCACCCTGTCGCCCATGACGAAGGCAGCGTGTACCACGCCGTCCAACTGCCCATCGGGCCCCGCAGCCCACAGCGCTGCCCGTCGCATGTCGGACTCGCTCGTCACGTCGCCCTGCAGGTAATGCAGCTGCGGGGACGAATCAATTGCGGATACGACTTCCGCAGGAAGCTCCTCACGCGACCGACGGCCAACCAAGTGCACGTGCGCAGAACACTCGGTGACCAACATTTGCGCCACAGCCATCCCCAAACCGCCGGCACCTCCGATCACCAAATATTTGCCTCCCAAGCCCAACACGTCTCGCGCCGACAGGGGCATGGGCAGGGTCGCACCGACGTGGTCCTTGCGCACCACTACACCTGTACGCAGTGCCAACTCTTGGCCGGAGGTGTCCGGGCAGAGCTGCGAGACAGTCGTGGCCACGGCGATCACCTGCTCGGGACCCGACAGATCAGCAGCGCACACGTCCACAGCGGTGAAGAACACACCAGGCAACTCCGCGGCAGCCACGTGGGTCAGGCCCAGCAGGCCGCCGGCGAAGGGATTCCATGCAGTCTCCTCGCCGAGCTGCTGGACATCGTTGGTCACGATCGTGACCCGAACCCCTCTCGCCCGATCGGGCATCGCGGTGAGCGCTTGGCAGAGACGTGTCATGAGCAGCACCGTGTGGCGCTGCACGAGCATCGCGTCCGCTGGATCGTCCGCGGAGTAGCGTCGACGGGACATCCCGGAGATGAGGTAGACGGTGTCGCCAGGGCGAGCAACGACCAAGAGCTGCAGGAGCTGTTCAGGGTCCGGCAGGTCCGCGGGATCGACAGTGAGCAGGGCGCCAGGAGCGCTTTCGTGATGAACCTTCAGCAACGCGTCGCCAAGTCCAAAGTCCTCCTCTGATCTAAGGACGAAGGCACCCCCCAAGATGGGGCTGGCGGCCGAGGGCTCGCCTGGCATTACCCAAACAGGGGCCAAGCAGGGAATGGTGCCACTACTCTTCCCGAGAGGCGTCTGGGGAACGACCTCTCTGTCCCCGCCGTCGTGGGATGTCGTTCCCGGAACCGGCACAGCGAGAAGTCCTCGGACCATGATGCACAGGCCCTGTTCGTCGTGAACCGTGACATCGCACAAGGCGCTCCGCCCTGGGTGACGCCGGGATCGCAGCCTTGCATGGACGAAGGCCTCACGGGCAGGCCAGCGGTACAAGGTGATACGTTCGATCGACTGGGGAACCCGAGGGACAGACTCTGCGTGTGCTAGTGCCAAGAGCGGATGCAGCATGCTGTCCAGAGCCGGTGCAGGCCTCCAGCTGGAACCTTCGGAGGCATCGCGCTCGAGGTCGGCGGGGACAGCCACTGTGGCCACTGCCTCGTCACCCGATGGAGAGACCCACAGCCCGGTCATGCGTTGGTAGTCGGGGCCGAGGGCCAGCCCATGGCTTGCTGCCTCGGCATAGACGGAGGCAGGATCGACGCGGAGCGTACAACGTGTGCCGGCGCTTTCCACCCCACCAAGGCCGATATCATTGAGGCCTTCCGCGAGCACCACCTTGCCCGTCGAATGCACCGTCACCGAATCCCCATGGTGAGATAGAACCCGGACCCGGCCTCCTGGCTCGGAAGCCACCACCGCGTGCGTCGACTGGCCCCGATCCACTAGAAGCGGCCTGAGGAGCCTGACTCCCTCCACGGACCACCCCCCAATTGCCTTGGCTCCCACCATCGCCAGGACGTGGGCCACGCCCGGAACGACAGAACGACCATTGACAACGTGCTGGGAGACCACGGGATCGTCGGGGTGAACGACGACGGGGACGCCCTCGCCCCATGTTTGTGAGACTTCGTTCGCCTCCTCCAGGGGCACGCCCTCCCCTACCCAATAGCTATCCCTTTGGAAGGGATATCCCGGCAGGTGGATGCGACGCCCGCCACAACGTTCGCCAAAGAGCACTTGCAAGTCCACCACTCCGCCGTCCAGCCAGTCGGCGACCGCCTTAGCCCTGTGATCCGCCTCGAAGGCGTCAAGCTGGTACGCCGCGTCGGGGACACCGTTCTCCTCCAACCAGACCAGTCGTGAGCGAAGCTCACCATTCGTGGCCGCCCTGAGGGCCACCCTGGTGGGGAGGTGCTCCCGACCCGCGGCAAGGGTCCACGCGATGTCGACTAGCCGTGGCGCAGGAGTCTTTCGGTCTAGATGCTCCCGGATCCTCCGTGCGTAGCGGCGAAGGTCGTCTGAAGTGCGTGCCGAGATCAGGACGACGCTGCTGCCCCGGAGCATCGGGCTAAGGACCTCGTCGTCATCCTCGAAGGACTCAAGCACCAAGCTGGCATTGGTACCACCCGCGCCAAAGGAACTCACCGTGGCCAGTAGGGTTCCTCCATTGACGGGTTGCCATGGTTCTACCGCGCGTTGCACGCGGAACCTCGAGTGTTCCCAGTCGATGTTGCGATTCGCCGGTTCGCAGTGGAGGGTGGGGACCAACGTGTGGTGCTGCATCTGCAGCACGCACTTGACGACACCCGCCGCCCCCGCGGCGGCCTCAAGATGGCCTATGTTGGATTTCACCGAGCCGATAGCACAACCCCCGGGGACCATGTCAGTTCCGAAGGCGCGTTCGAGCCCCTCGATCTCGATCGGGTCTCCCAAAGCAGTACCGGTGCCGTGCGCCTCCACGTATGAGATCGAAGCTGGATCGACGCTGGCCGCGTCCAAGGCCCGCGCGACAACGGCGCCCTGCGCGAGCGGCCCAGGGACGGTGTACCCGTTGGTCCGCCCACCGTGGTTGACGGCAGTTGACCGAATCACGGCACGCACCGGATCCCCGTCCCGACGAGCCGCCGATATGGGCTTTAACACAAAGGCTACGGCACCTTCCCCGGGAACGTAACCGTCACCCCCTTCGCCGAAGGCCCGGCACCTGCCGTCAGATGATAAAAACCTGCTCTGCGACAGGGCGACATACTTGGCAGGATGCAGCGAGAGGTTCACTGCACCAGTGATGGCCACCAGCGACTCCCCCCTGTGGATGCTCTCGCAGGCTTCGTGCAGTGCAACGAGTGAAGATGAACAGGCGCTGTCGATTGTCATGCTCGGACCATTCAGGTCGAGGAAGTAGGACACGCGATTAGCGACTGACCAGTACGAGGAGGTTGGTGAGACCATGTTACCCTTGGCCCACTGCTCCATGCCGAGAAGTTGGTATTGACCGGAAGTGACTCCAACGAAAACACCAACGCGATGCTCACCATCTATTTCCGCGCTGTTCCGAAGCATTCGTGGAGATAGCGCTGCATCCTCCATAGCATGCCAAGCCGTCTGAAGGAAGAGGCGTTCCTGTGGGTCCAAAAGCTCGGCCTCACGCGGAGATATCTCGAAGAACAGTGGGTCAAACTCTGCGACCCCCTCCAGGAATCCACCCCACTTCCCATTGGTTCGGCCGGGCGTCGCGGGACGCTTGGAGTACCACCGTTCGTTGTCCCAACGCTCCTTGGGAACCGGTGTAACAAGGTCCTGCCCGGCGAACAGTTTATCCCACAACTCATCTACGTCACGAGCGCCGGGAAACACGCCTGCCATTCCGATGATGGCGATGTCCTCCCTAACCGAGGCATGACTTTCCTGGGCTGGCCTGACGTCGGTGCCCGACAGCGGTTGCGCCGGCGCACTGCCGAAGGCCTCTGGATAGTCAGCCGCGAGCTTTCCCGCCAACTCACGGATGGTTCGATGTTCGTAGAACTGTGAAGTCGGCTGAGGCCCAAGGCGTGCCTCCATGGCCACACCCAAGCGGCGTACCATCAGGGAGTCGATCCCGAGGACGTCGAAAGGTATGTCAGGGTCCACGCTACCCCGCGGGAAGCGTGCGGTCTGCTCGACCAGTGCCGTCAGCCACATGACCGCGTGCTCCGCTCCAACCGGCGCACGGGAGGGAGCGACGTGGCCATTGACTTCGCAGAGCGGTGCGGCGGCGATACTGACCGGTGCGGGCTGGATTCCATCCTCGCAGAGGTGCGAGCGAAGAAAGTCGCGGAACCGGGGCAGGTCCCCGACCACAGGAAAGGCATCGACACAGTCGGAGGAGAGCACAAGTTCCAAGGCATCCAAGCCCGCACGCGACGGCAGGGGCGCGAGCCCCGTTACCGTCGTCAAGTGCGCACGTCCCCAGTCCTCCAGCGTCATGCCACCGTCCTCCCAGACGGGCCAAACGATCGCCTGACTGCGCCCACTGCCGTGACCGGCTCGAACTCGTGCGTTCCGTAGACGTGCGAACTCGCACAAGCCACGACTGGCAGCCGCATAGGCGGCTTGCCCGGGAGCGCCCAAGTAGGCACTCGAGGAGGAGAACATGACGAAACGGTCCAGCGGTTGCTCGCGAGTCGCCTCGTCGAGGCAGTTGGCGCCAGCCACCTTAGCCGCCCAACCAGCCAGCAACTCTTCGCGGTTGATCCCACGCACCAACCCGCCAGAGGAGATTCCTGCGAGGTGGAGAACGTTCTCCAGCGGCCCAAATCTTCGAACGCCCTCGTGGACCGCAGCAGTCACCGCCGTCGGGTCTGTTAGATCGGCGCTCAGATAGCACGCCTGACCACCAAGATCCTCCAGTTCTTGGCAGAAGTCGGAGATGCCATGATCCATGGGGCGACGTCCAAGAAGCACCAGACGTCCCGCCCAACGACCAGCGAGTTCCTTCGCAACGAGGCGTCCCAGCCCGCCGGCTCCCCCGCTGACCAGCCAGGTACTCGCCGTGCGGAGAGTAGCCTCGGGGGAGCGCTCGGGCGCACTGCTCCGTTCGACGACCTTCACCAGGCGCTGGCCATTGACATACCGCACCTCGGCACTCCCAGGCGAGTTCAGCCAAGCTTCGCTCAAGCTAATCCTCGTCACCTCAGTTGAGTCGCATTCGTCGATACCGACAGATGTCCACGCGAGACCGGCTTCCTCCAAGGAGACAACCTGGCCGAACGCCGCAGTTGCTGAACACCGCACTTGCCAGTCCGCTCCGCTGCAGGCCCAGACGATCCTGGCCTCCGCAACGGAGTTTAAGTCCGCGAGGGCCCGGACTAGCGCGGTAGCACAGAGCAGACTTTCTTCTGCCGTCATCCGTCCCGAATCGAGCACGACCACGGTGTTGGTCAGGTTTTGCCCCGAGGGCGCCCAGCGCAGGGCTTCAGCCCAAGAGCGGACACATGATTCAAGGTGCGGTTCGTTCCCGGTGAGGTCCGGTCGTGGAAGCTCCACGAACGCATGCTCTGTTTCAGGGCGCTCCTCGAAGCCCCCGATCAGCACTCGCCGACTGTCATCCCTAAACAGGTTTCCTTGCGGGCTGGGGCGCCATACTGGTTCGAACCAGCCAGTGGCCAGATCCTGTGGCATGCCGGGTTGGGCGGACGGGGCTCGGGCCTGTGTTCGCAGGAGGCTCAGGGCCTCATTACTAGACAAGCGGCCGTCGCGAACAGCTTGCAGAATTGTTCGTCGACCTTGTTCCTGCGCTGCACTGGACATCGTCCCTCCCATCACTGCCATGACTTCAGCTCCTTCTCAAGTTGCTCCTCGACCTCGTCTACTCCCACGTCACCGGACTCCAGCCGGTCCAGCAGGCGCAGAAGTGCCTCATCTTGCGCTTCATCGGAGGAGACCCAGTACCGGTCCTTCGCAAATGGGTAGGTCGGGAGCGGGACGCGACGTCTCACAAAGACGTCCTGTCGGTCCCAGACGATGTCAGCGCCCTCCACCCACAACTGTGCGATGGCGCCTGCTTCCTGTGGGAGGACCCCGTGCACTGACCGTTTCGCTGAGACATGTCCCGACCAGATGGGGAGACCTTCGGTTGCACCGTCGAGGTAGGCGCCTAGTCGTGCAGCCGCCTCTTCCAGGTCACGTGCACACAGCGCCAGCCGTTGGGAGTGCTCATCTCTGCCCACTTGGAGAGTGTGCACCACGTCTCGGAGCATGAAGGCTTCATCTGTGCTCGTTGAGAGGGTCTTGAGCCTGCGCCTCGTTGCCTCCGCCAGACGAAGCAGCTGTTCCTCGGACGAGGCGGAAAGAATGAGCACCTCATCGCGCACGTCGTCCGGCGTCTCATCGGGCCGGATGTCAGCCATGTGCTCCTCAACCAGGACATGGGCATTCGCCCCTCCGAAACCAAAGGAGCTCAGACCAGCCCGTCGTGGGATCACGCGACCCGAGGGGTCGACCAGTCGGGCCCACTCGGAGGTCCGCTGGACGAGCCAGAAGGGGCTGTCGGCGAGGTCCAGTAGCGGGTTGACGCGTGACAGATGCAGAGAAGGAGGCAACGTTCCATGCCTCATGGAGAGCAGGACCTTGACCAACCCAGCGGCGCCAGAGGCCGATTCCATGTGGCCGAGGTTGGACTTGATCGAACCGAGGCCGCACCACGCCAGGACGTCATTGTGCTGCTGCAGATCCCCCATTGCGAAGGCCTTCCGGAGCCCTGTCAGTTCGATCGGGTCCCCCATGGGCGTCCCTGTACCGTGCGCCTCCACGTAGGTGACGGTACGTGGTGAGATGCCGGCCCGCTCATACACGTCGGCGATCAACTCGGCCTGAGCCATGGGGTTTGGCACCGTCAGGGACCGTACCCGTCCGCCATGGTTGACGCCGGAACCACGGATCACTCCCAGGATATTATCGCCGCCTTCCACCGCTTCGTCGAGCCTCTTGAGCAGGATCGCCACTGCCCCCTCACTCCGAACATATCCATCAGCTCCATCGCCGAAGGCTTGGCACCGTGCGCTCGGCGATAGGAATCCGCTGTTCGCGAAGGACTCGAACAGGTCGTCCGACAGCAGGAGATTCACGCCGCCTGCGATGGCCGCGTCGCAGTCTCCGGCTTGGAGGCATCGCACAGCGCGGTGAAGTGCTGTCAAGGAACTCGAGCACGCCGTGTCCACAGGCTCGCTCGGCCCGTGCAGGTCAAGGAGGAATGAGACGCGGTTGGCCAGAACGGCATGCGAATTGCCGCTCGGCGCATAAGCGTCGTGGCTCCTGCCCGCGCGGGCCACTAGCGAGTAGTACTCAGAGGATGAGACACCAACGAAGACCCCCGTCCGGGATCCTCGGAAGGTCGAAAGAGCGTGTCCGGAGTTCTCAATGCTCGCCGCCGCCACCTGCAGGAAGAGCCGTTGCTGGGGATCCATCAGCTCTGCTTCCAACGGGCTAATGCCGAAGTACTTGGCGTCGAAGGCGTCCACGTTGTCGATGAACCCGCCACTACGAGGGCGCGTGCTTGTCTGTGAGGTACTAGCCGCACGGTCCAACGGTGCCGGACGGCTCGTGATAAGGTCCTCCCCCGCCACGAGCTTTTCCCACAGGACGTCGACGTCCTGCGCCCCTGGGAAGACACCGGCCATCCCGATGACGGCGACGGCGCCATCCGAACCCGGGCTGCCGGGCGCCTTCTCGCCCGCACCGCGTAGAACGGTGGGCACCTGCTCGGCGACGACGTCATCCGCCGCAGTCTCGGCGTCTGGACTTCGTGTCCAACTGTTCACCTCATGAGGTCGCATCTCGCTGAGCCACTGCGCCAGTGTGTCAATCGTGCCGTTCTCGTACAATAGTGTCGACGGCAACGCCCCGAGTTGCTCCTCCAGGAGTTGGAGCAGTTGCTGGGTGGCTATCGAATCCAAATTCAGGTGGTCGAATGGCTGATCCGTGCCGACCTGCTCGACAGGTACCCGAAGGTAGTCCGCGAACAGTGACCTCACGGCCCGCCGTGCGCGATCAGGGCGTTGAGGATCCTGCACAGCCGGCGCAGATCCAACGGTTCCGGTGTCCGTCTCACTCTGTGACACAATCTCCGGCGCGGGAACCGTCGGAGGAAGGGCAGAGGTCGGAATCTCTGGAAGAGCGAGCTTGTGCCCGGGCCAGCAGCGTTCCATCTGGAACGGACAACCCGGCAGTCTAATCCTGCATCCGTTGCCGGCAATCTCCGCCGCGGCAGGACCGCCGGCAATCCATGCACGCAACTGCTCGACGAGCTGTTCTGGCCAGTCGATCTCCTCCTGCTCACCGTCGGCTGCCAGAGTATGTAGCCGCGCAGCCGTCTGCGCGGGCGTTGACGCGACGACCACTCGCCGTTCCGTCTCGTGGGTACGACCCGTGGCCAAGGTGGCCGCAGCATCCTGGAGCCTCGTCTCCGGATGCGCTTCGAAATAGGCTGCCAACAGTTCAGCATGGGCTTTCAATCGAGGCAACGAGCGAGCTGTGACAAGCAGAACGGCTGGCTTCCCGGCATAGGGGTGCTCGGACACGGGTCGAGGAAGCGCCTCCTCGATCAGGACGTGCGCGTTGACACCCCCAAATCCGAAGGCGCTGACCGCCGCCCTGCGGGGGGCTTGGTGCGTTCCGAGCATTGGCTGGGGCCACGATGTCGCCTCGCTCAGGATAAAAAAAGGCGAGTCTTCGAAATGTATCTGCGGGTTGACGGGTTCAGCGTGCAGGGTAGCCGGCCGAAAACCGTGTTCGAGTGCCAAGACCACCTTGGCAAGAGCTGCGAGCCCCGCAGCCGCTTCCAGATGGCCAATGCTGGACTTGACCGATCCCACACCACACCATGCCGGACCTCGCGACGCCCCAAGCTTGGAGAAGGCCCGCAGCAGGCCGTTGGCTTCGATGGGATCGCCCAGTGGTGTGCCCGTTCCATGCGCCTCAATGAGTCCCACCGTTTGCGGGTCTACTCCGGCACTGCGGTGGACGGACACGATGAGCTCGGCCTGCGCTTCTGGATCGGGCACTGTCAACCCGTGCGAATGCCCATGATGGCGCGTTTCGACCTGCCTAATCAACGCCCGTACAGGGTCTCCGCACTCTTCTGCGCTGTCACGTAGGCGCAGGACCATGACGATGCTGCCTTCGCCACGGACATAACCGTCGGCGTTCGCTCCAAACGTGTGACAATGTCCAGTCAGCGACAGCATTCCCGCCTGGCCGCAGGCCCTGAAGGGGAAGGGGCTCGTCAACACGTTGACTCCGGCCACGATGGCTGTGTCACACTCCCCCGCCCGCAAGGAGCGGACCGCTCGATCCAGTGCAACCAACGAACTGGAACAGGCAGTGTCGACAACTTCGCTGGGTCCCACCAGCCCCAGCTGGTAGGAAAGTCTGTTGGCAAGCATGCCGTGTGCCAGACCTGTGACCGATTGCGCATCCCCGGATAACCCGGTCGCACGCAACACGTCCGAGTGATCCACATTCGATGCACCGACGAAAACGCCTGTCCGGGTTCCATACAGGGACGCGTAGGGAATCGCAGCATCAGCGAGTGCTTCGTGCGCCGTCATGAGCAGAAGCCGCTGCTGCGGATCCATCACCTCCGCTTCTCGCCGCGTCACTTTGAAGAAGTCGGGGTCGAAGTCCGCCACGCAGTGCATGAACCCGCCGTGTGGAGGGGCACCGAAGTTCTCCGGCCAGGGCAGTCTATCGTCTGGGTAGACTTCAACGACGTCGCGTCGTTCGCACAAATCAGCCCAGAACTCCTCCAGCGAGTCGGCACCAGGGAACCGCCCCGCCATTCCAATGACAGCCACCGCCTCAGGCCCCAGCTCTTCCGGCGTTGCGCTCGCACCGGGATTTGGATCGGGGTTGCTCTGCGACTGGGGGACGCTCCCGCGCAAGAGACCGACCTGAACCGGGTGGGTCCGGACCAGCTCCTCACCGAGCGAAGCCAAGGTGCGGTGTTCGAAGAATGTCGCCGCGTCGAACTCTAAGCCTAAACACGAGCCGACTTCACGGACAAACTCGTGCACGGTCACGGAATCGAAACCCAGCAGAGTCAGGTCGTCGTCGGGCGCGGGGGGCGTCGCGAGACGCAATACTGTCGTTGCCCTCTCCGCTAACCAACCGACCAGGAGCCGGAGGTCTTCCGGGGTACAGGAGAGATACGGTCCAACGTTGCCCGAGGAGCCCTCCTCCGCCAGAGCACCTACGGCCGTGGCGATCTTGGCTGGATTCCCGAAGGCACTGGCAATCCGGACAGAACCTACGCCCACAGCACGACGGAGCGCCTCCTCGACTAGCGCCGTTCCGTCCGCCGCTGTCAGAGCTACCATTCCTGTCGCTGCCTCGATGGCCAGCGCAGTGGAGGGAGGCATCGACAAGCCACCGTCGCACCAGTATGGCAGGTCCAGAGCGATAGAGGCACCGTTGCCCAATCCTTCCGCTACCCGTCGCTGGCGTCTTTCCATGAAGGAGTCCATGAATCTGTTGACAGTCGCGTAGTCGCCGAGAAGAGGCGTACCGATGAGACCCGACATAGACGAGGTGACCGCAAAGAACTCCAGCGGCTCGTCACGGGTCACCTGATCCAGCACGATGAGGCCGGCGACCTTTGGCTGCAGCATGGGGGCCATGTCACGCTCATAGCGCCTCTCGAGCTCGGACTCGACAAGCCCCCCTGCCAGGTGAATCACACCGTCCAGACCACCGAAGCGTGCCTTGGCAAAAGCGACGACGCCGGCCATTTCCTCCGTGTTCGCGACGTCCGCCCGAAGATAGACGCTCTCGCCTCCGACCGCTTCGAGTTGTTGCAAATGTTGGTCCAGATCTTCACTCATCCCTTGTCGTCCGGTCAGAACCAGACGGGCCCCGTAGCGTGTGGCCAGAAGCTCCCCGAGCGCTCGGCCGATTCGACCCGCTCCACCCGTCAGAAGGTACCGACCACCTTGTCGGAAGATCTCCGGACCATCCGCTGCACCGAGGATCTTCCACGTGAGCGCTCGACGGTCTCCTGCCTCGTGTAGGACTTCCTGCACGGAAGACGGGATGACTGCTGCAAACTCTGACGCAATCAAGGCTGAGAGCTCGGTCCCTGCGAGATCGGCAGGGACCTGGATGCAGGTCCAACCGAACCGGTTGTCGCGGGCGACTCCGGCTCGCACCACCCCCGCCAAGGAGGCCCCCACGGGGTCATGGAGATCGGCTATCGAGACGACATGAAGACTCCCGCCGGAAGCGCCTCGGGCTCTGCGCCAAGTGGTGAAGATGTCTGCCGCCAGATCGGTCTGCTGGGCCAGCGCGGTTGCCGCTTCCCCGGGCCCCAACTCCGTATGACCCCGTCGCGGGTCAGAACACAGCACACAGTTCACGCAGTCGGAGCCACTGAACGCCATGAGAAGTTCTTCCTCGAATCCTGCGGAACGATTGCCAACTGATACGCTCCGAACTACACACCGGCCTCCTCGACTTCGTTCGGCAATCTCACGAGCTCGAACTGCTGCGGCAGACCCGTCCGCCACCACGACGAGTCCTTCTGGCAGAAGTCCTGCACGGTCAACGGGCGCAGAGACAAGAACCGGCACATGGTGTACGGCGACGGGTGGGACTTCCTCGAGGGGATCCTGTGATGTGGGACCCACCAGTGTGCGATTGGCAGACGAGCCCACACCGGGCAAGGGGCCGGTGGGACTGTCGGCGTCAAACCAGTACCGCTCACGCTGCAGCGGCCTACCCGGCAGGGCCATTCTCACGGGGGTTTCCCCGGACCATTGGGTGGACCAATCAGGAATGTCTCCATCCATCCACTGTCGGCATGCCACTTGGTGATCCGGATCGTTCAGTTGCGGAACGGACGACCGACCAGCGGCAATGCGCTCGAGTCCTTGGAGAAGGTCGCTCGGCTCCGCGGCGACCACCAAGGCACGGTGGTTCTGGAAGTCCTGGCTGAGGCACAACTGGGCTGCCACCCCTTCCACGGAAATCTGGGAGAGGTTTCGGAGTCGGTCGAGAATGGCCGATGCCCAGCCGGAAAGGAGTTCTTGGGAGTCTGCCGACAGCGGGATCAGCCACGATCTTGCCCTTGCTGGTCGATGCCTGTCGGGCGCTTCCTCGAGGACGACGTGGGCACCCGTTCCACCGAACCCAAAGGAGCTGACCGCACCCTGTCTGGGCCGATTACCCCGATCGGGCCATGGCTCGTTCGTCCGGTTGATCCGTAGTGGCCCCGTCGTGACACGACAGTTCGGGTTAGCTTCGTGGAAGGTCGGCATGGTGACATGCTGGGCATGCTCCAAGGTCAGGATGGCTTTCACTATTCCGACGATCCCTGCTGCCGCCTCTGCGTGTCCCAAGTGCGCCTTGGCCGAGCTGAGCACGCAGCGCTGGTCGACATGGTAGTCATCATCCGAAGAAACTCCACACGCTGCGAATGCCGCCAAGATCCCGTCAACCTCGACGGGATCTCCCAGTACAGTCCCCGTGCCATGCGCCTCGATAAAACCGAGCCTTTGCGGTGTGAT
Source organism: Propionibacteriaceae bacterium (assembly GCA_030532825.1). Lineage (GTDB taxonomy): Bacteria > Actinomycetota > Actinomycetes > Propionibacteriales > Propionibacteriaceae > Arachnia. Next base: position 26,108 of record JAUNKK010000013.1, on the reverse strand, counting down.
GCAGGCGTCCGCCCATGCCTGCAGGAGGAGGTCCGCCTGCGCTTGCGGCGCAGTAGCGGTCAGCGATGCCGTGCGCCCATTATGTCGAACCGCACTGCCTCTGACGACTGCATGAATCGGGTCTCCATCAGCCAAAGCAGCCGACAGGGGCTTTAGGATCACAGCCGCCACTGCCTCCGCGGGTACGTACCCATCGGCGCCCGATCCGAACGGGTCACATCGCCCTCGTTGTGATTGTGCGCCCAAGGCCGCAAGATACTCGAAGTGGCGCGGGGAAAGGATGAGATTGGTGCCGGCGGCGAGCGCCATCTCGCACTCGCCTGAACGCAGCGCTTGAACCGCTTGGTGAAACGCAACGAGGGAAGATGAGCAGGCTGTGTCGACAGTCACGCTCGGACCGTGCAGGTTGAGCACGAAGGAAACGCGATTAGCTGCCATCGCTGCCGCTGTGCCCGTCGCATCGTGCGCCCCGACGGGCCTGTCGGCGGAAGCCATGAGTTCCTCATAGTCATGGAATGAGATGCCCACGAAGACGCCTGTCTTCGATCCCTCGAGAGGTTGCGCGACTCCGGCGTCCTGGGCCGCGCCGAGGCAGACCTCGAGGAGGAGCCGGATCTGGGGGTCGATCGTTGCCGCCTCGCGGGGCGAGATCGCGAACCGCCGCGCAGCGAACTTGTCCACCTCTCGAAGGAATCCGCCACGCCTACTCATTACCTGACCGCGACCCCGCGCTCGGTCGAGCAGTCTTCCATGATCCCAGCGACTGGCAGGTACATCGGACAGCAGGTCCTCCCCGGACAGCATCGCCTGCCAGAGCGCATCCACAGAATCCGCGCCAGGAAATCGTCCGTCCATCCCGATGATCGCAACTTCGAACGGCTCTTCGCTGGGTAGTGCTGGGGACTCGCCCGAGGGACCATCGGTGCGCGACATCTGTCCCGTTTCCACAAGGCTTGCACCGTCCGTCTGGGCTGCGATGAAGGTCGCAGTCCGACGGGGGGTCGGGTGGTCGAAGATCAGTGTGAGGAGAAGGGGGACGCCGAAGTCCTCCTCAAGACGTTCGACAAGGTACACCAAGTCGTTGGACGAGGCACCGAGGTCGGTGTACCGGCTGTCGAGGGACTGCTCGCTAAACTCGGGCATGGCCATACGTTCGCCCAGGATCCGCCAGACCTTGCGGGCAATGTACCCAACGACCTCGTCGGAATCCTCCGAGGCCGCGGGCGTTCCTCGTTCCGAATCCACCAACCGACGTACGAGCTGTTCGACAGCCCGTCTGTCAAGTTCACCGGCCCGGTAGGAGGCAAGAACTGCTTGCAGCGCGTTGGCCGAGGATTTCGTCGCACTCATCGTTCCTCCAAGAGTTCGGTCGCCGCCTGCAGAGCGGACAGGTCGCCCTTGTCCAAGCGGTCGAGGATCGTCGACACCCGGTCTGGGGCCGCCTCCTCCATCTGGCCTTGGCCAGACGCCCACGTCTCAAACGGGTCTCCATGACGCGGCCGGTAGTTCCGCCTCGCCTCTTCTACGATGACCAGGGCGTTGGTGCCTCCTAGGCCGAGCGCAGACACTGCGCCGCGCCGCATGCCCGACTCCGGAGGCACCCATGTCTCGCCCTCGGTCAGCAGGCGGAAGGGAGTCCGATCCAGAGCAAGACGAGGATGGCTCGTCTGCACACCGTTGCTCGCGGGCAGATAGCCGGTATGCAGTGCCAGCACCGTCTTGATCAATGCCATGACCCCACCAGCGTGGAGCAGGGCACCCGTGGTGGACTTCAGGCAGCTGATCGCACACGTCCGGGGGTCACTGGCGCTGCGGGCCAGTGGGCGCACTGCAGAGTGGATCTCTAGGGCATCGGCGAAGTCGTTGGCGCTTCCACTCGTCTCCCAGTGACCGATGGAACTGCCTGGCACGTTGGCAACGCGCAGGGCCTCCTCGAAGAGCGCGTGCTGCACCTCTGCGTTTGGTGCACTGATTCCAAGGGATCGGCCGTCATGGTTCACCGCGGAGCCACGGATGACAGCAAGCACCTGGTCGCCGTCGGCGTAGGCTAACTCAGCCCGCTTGAGCATGACGAGGCCAGTTCCCTCCCCCAACGTGTAGCCGTCAGCTGCGTGGTCGAAGACGCCCGTACAGCCCGTGTGGGAAAGCAGCCCGGCAGAATCCAGCAGCTCGTGGGAAAATGGATCGGGCAAGAGGCAAACTCCACCAGCGATGGCAGTCTCACACTCGCCGGAAGCGATGCTTCGGCAAGCCAGGTGCACCGCAACCAACGATGAAGAGCAGGCAGTGTCGACCACCTGGCAGGGTCCGTGCAGATCCAGCGCCTTGCTGACCCACGAAGCCGTCATGCTGGTCAGCGTCCCAGTCAGGAGATTGGAGGGCAATCCCTCACTCGATCGCAGAGAGTGGCGCACGTAGTTGTTACCGGTGGCACCGATGAACACTGCTGTGTCCAAGCCGCACAGATCATCGACGGCGTAACCGGAGGCAGCGACAAGATCGGCAAGGGTGCCGAGAAGAATATTATGCTGCGGATCGCCGAAAGAGGGCAACTCGACAAGAGGGTTCTTCCGACTTACGACAGATTCATGGAGGAATGCGCCTACCATAGAGCGCTCACGCAGCGTTGACGGCCACTGCTCTGGATCGCGCGACCAGTGATCCGCCGGAGCCGCCCCCAGAAGGTCGTGCCCCCTGACAAGGGCGTCCCAAAATTCTGCGGTCGATCTCGCCCTCCCGGCGCAGCAGGCTACCGAAACGATGGCGATGTCGGTCTCTTCAACGTCGCCCCTTGTACTCTGAGTCCCGAAGTCCAGGCCCGGACCCTGTGCTGGATCGCGTGGAGCCCCTTCCGCAACCGGATCTTTGACCTCGACAGCCCCCCCGAGATGGACGATTTCACACTCCACGTCGAGCAGCGTCATATGCGCTTGGATCGTGCTCGGAGGAGCAACGATGCCGAACTTGGCCTCGATCTGGTCCAAGGCCTTCATGACCACGACAGAGTCGATCCCGAACTGGCTGAGCTCAAGATCTGGCTCCAACTCCTTCTCCTCCACTTTGAGCAATGTCGCCAAGATGCTTCGGAGTTCAGCGAGAACGCCCGCGGCACGGCCCCCCTGTACCGTCTCAACGGTCCGACGAGCATCTTGCAATGTCTCCGATACGGTCTGTGAGCTGGCCGTATCACTGGTATCGACCCGCATGACAACTCCGAGACGCTCCTCGAACCGCTTTGCCTCCCCGGGCAGGATCACGAGGTTCGGTTCCCCACACGCAATGAGGTTCCCTAACATGTCCGTGGCTTCTTGGGTCTCCAAGAGGCGAAGGCCCGCAGAAGCGAGCACCTTGTCGGTGCGCCCCGCGGGAATCTGCATGCCGCCATCGCGCCACAGCGGCCAGTCCAAGGTCACGACATGCCCCAGACGTCCGTGGATGGGTGCGCTTGCGGCGAACTCGGCCAGAAACCTATTGGCCATAGCGTACTCAGCCTGACCGATGCTTCCGAGACTCGACGACGCCGATCCATAGCAGACGAAGTAGTCCAAGTCACACCCTTGTGTCGCCTCGACGAGAGCAAGGGCTCCCTCCACCTTGGTCTGCCACACAGGTCCCAAGGATGAGCTCTCACGTCCGGCAAGCAGACCATCGGCGACGGTCCCCGCCGCGTGGAACACACCCCGTAGTGGCCCCAAGCTGGTGGCCGTGGCGACTGCCTCACGCGCAACATCAAGGTCGGAGATATCGCCCCTGACATACCGCACCTGCACCTCGGGGTCACGAGCGAGTTCATCTATCGATGCGTTCCTTGCGGAATCCAGCTCGGATCGTCCAACCAGGACGATGCCGATGGGATCATGTCCAGTACGCTGGCTAAGGATCCAGCGGGCGGTGATTAGCCCGAGTTGGCCAGCGCCTCCTGTCACTACGTACGAGGAACCCGTGCGTGCGAGAGACTCTTCGCCGGCCGAGCCTGCAACCTGGACAGGCGCGTAAGCACGAACCTGTCGCTTGCCGTGAGGCCCCACGCGGACCTCACGATGGTCAGCGGGGCCGACGTCGTCCAGTTCGGCGAGTAGTGCTGCAAGCAGCTCCTCACCAGCCAGTCCGTCGGTGCGCACTGTGCGCATCTGGAGGCCCGGCTGTTCAAGCCGTACCGTCTGGGCAAGTCCAGCCAGCGCCGCAGAACGTCCCTCTCGCACAGCCACGACCATGGGGAGCGGTCGGGGCAGCAGCTGCGCCCGACCTATCAAGGCTGTGCAGATTCCGAGCACCTGCTCCAGTCCTGCATCGTCGTCACCCGCCGCTCCGAGACACGTTGTGCACAGGACTCTGCTGGGTGACTTCCCCTCGGCTGTCAGAACGTCCAGCACCTCTTGGAGGTCATCCAGGTGTCCGGCGCGAACCCCGAACTCTCCGGGAGTGGTACGCCCAGGCAGAGCCTGTTCGTGGACAACCACCACGGGGATCCGGCAGTGCCTGCTCACCATGTCAGCCTCGCGACGAGCGCGGGCGACGTCGCTGTTGACCAGGAGCAGACAGTCTGAATCCTCATGTCGTGGAGCAACCGCACGCACCGGCTCGTCGACCCATCGCGGTGCATACATGTGGAGGTCCGGCGAGAGAGGATCCACCAAGGTCACTTCGGCCACGGATGCGAGAACGCCCCCGTCGCTGCCCTCTACCACCACCTCGAAGGTGTTCTTGTCTCCGTTGCTGTCTATCCGTCGCACTGTCGCTGTAGCGGCCACGTCGCGCTTCCCGGACAGGTGTACTCCGACGAAAATGCTCGGCATTGGGGCCCCTCGCTCCGGCAGGAGCAGGACGGTGGCCTGAAGTGCTGCGTCAAGGAAGAACACATCCTGACGGGGACCCGCCGAACTGGCGAGTTGGGCGGTGAGCCCCTCATCGAGGATGTTGGCTGAGGCAACGAGGCGCAAAGACGAGCCGTAGTGCCAGCCTCTCTGTTCGAGACGCTCATAGACCTCGTCGGCATCCACGGTGCGTCCGCTCGATTCAGGAAGGGACCTTCCCGAGACCACGGGTGGACGCGCCGCGCCTGCGACTGCCGTGCCGAAGACAGGGCTCTGAGGGTCGTCGGCACGAACCAGTTCGTAGCTCGGACGCACACCACCTGTGGCTCTCATCTCGAGGAGCAGGTCCTGCCCTGGTCCCGTCGGTCGCGTCGGTTCGAGGAGTGTCACTCGTTTGAGATCGGAAGCGCCACCCGGCTCGTCAGTGATCATCCGTGCGCCTGCAGCCAGGATACCCAAGATGAAGGTCCCGGGCACGAGTGGGTGACCCTTGTAGGAGTGGTCGTTGAGCCAAGGGGCGTTGACAGGTACGAGAGCCCTCGCGGTTGTCCCCAACTCAGAACGATGCAACAGCACGTCCGGCGCGCTGAGTGGCGATGGCATGGGTACCGGTATCTCGCAGAGGCTCTGGTCGACCCAGCACCGGCGCCGCAGGAAGGGGTAGGTGGGCAGGCTCACGGTTCTGGCCTCCTGCATGCTGGTTGCCGGATGCCAGGTTTGCTCCCAGTCGATCTGTGACCCGCTTGTCCAGCGCTTGACCAGGTCGGCAGCCGTCCTGGGCAGCTCGTCGACGATCCCGGCTGAGCCCGTCAGCTGCAGATTGGGGGTGCCGGCCTTGTCCGGTGTCTTCGGCAACAACTCCATCAGCTGCTGGATGCTACGGACGACGAGTGCGCAGCGATGCTCCATAGAGTCTCTGCCCCGTTGCATGGTGAGCGCCACGTCGACCAGTTGGATTCCAGGGTGGGTCGCCAGATGGTTACGCAGTCGGGATGCGGAGACGATGAGACGTTCCTCGGATCGGGCAGAGAGGGGGATAACCACCGGATACGGCTCCATGGCAGGACGAGATGCTCGGGGCTGTTGATCGATGTGTTCCTCGAGCACGAGGTGCACATTGTTCCCGCCTGCGCCGAACGAACTGATTCCTGCGCGTCTGGGTTGGTTGCTGGCTGTTTGCCACGATTCCACTCGGTTCACTATCCTGAAGGGAGTCCGTGCGAGATCGAGGTGCGGGTTGGGCGGTTCGGCGTGCAGTGTGGGGACGTGCATTCCGTGCCCGAGGCTTAGGACCATCTTAGTGAGGGAGGCTATTCCCGATGCGGACTCCAAATGTCCGATGTTCGACTTAACGCTGCCCAGGACACAGCTGCCCGCTTGGCGTCCGGGGCCGAAAACCTCTGTCAGTGCTCGGACCTCAATCGGATCTCCCAATTCCGTGCCCGTGCCGTGGGCCTCGATAGCCGAGATGGTCGTCGGCTCCGTGCGGGACCCGACCAGTGCTTCACGGATGAGTTTCGCCTGCGACGGGGCGCTCGGTACGGAGAAGCCGCCGCTGTGCCCCCCGTGCTGTGCTGCAGATCCGCGGATCACAGCCAAGACTTGGTCTCTGCATTGGAGAGCCTCATGCAGAGGCCGCAAGAGCACGCAACCAACGCCTTCTCCCGGAACATAGCCGTCTGCCTGCTCGCCGAAGGAATGGCACCGCCCTGTCGGGGACAGCATCCTCAGCTCGCTCAACGTGGCGTACTTTGTCGGGTGCAGGCTGAGGTTGACGCCACCTGCCAGCGCTGCCCGGCACTCACCGGACCGAATGCTCTGGCAGGCGAGGTGCACCGCTTGAAGGGAGGAGGAGCAGGCAGTGTCCACAGCTAGGCTCGGGCCACCCAGGCCGAGGACAAATGACACCCGGTTCGGGATGGAGGAAAACCAAGAACCCGCGACTTGGTGATTCCCCAACCTCGCTTCCTCCAGGCCGAGCAGTTGGTACTCACTCCACATGACGCCGGCAAAGACACCCACCTGCCCTCCCAGTTCTTCCCGAACACGCCTTGGAGAGTAGCCGGCATCCTCCAGGGTCGACCATGCTGTCTCCAGGAAGAGGCGCTCTTGGGGGTCCATTCGGGCCGCATCACGCGGTGATATCGAGAAGAAAAGTGGGTCGAAGCAGTCGGGACGATCGAGAAAGCCTCCCCACCGACTGTAGCTCATTCCCGGTGTGCCGGGGTGGGAGTCGAAGTGTTCCTCCCAGTTCCAACGATCGCGGGGTATCTCCGTCACACAGTCAGCCCCACTCTTCAGGACGTCCCAGAACTCGTCGACGGAGGCGGCTCCGGGGTAGCGCCCGGAGATCCCCACTATGGCAATCGGATCGTCTGAGGCTACCTGCTCGACCGACAGGGCCGGTTCGGAGAGTGGGGCAGGCCCACCCTCAATGGAGTCCACTGGCTCCCCAGAGCGAACGGCATCAGGTGTTGCGGTCCGAAGGATTCGGGACAGCTCAAGCGGGTACTCGGACTCAAGGTGCTGTGCAAGCGCGGCAGATGTGGAGTGATCGAACAACAGGGTCGGGTACAACTGCTGTTCCAGGAGCTGCTCGAGCTCGTCCGTGATCGCCAACAAGTCGCCCGAGTCCAGCCCCAACTCGTAGAACCCCTTGTCCGGAGGGACGTCCCCAGCATCGGTGTTCTGCCTCATCTGCACTAGCTTCGTGACGAGCTGAAGGGCGTTGCACACCGGGACGTGTGGGTGATTCGCTATTTCGTCGAGTCTCCGGAGCGTGGTGGGCACGGGCTGGGGTTCTTCGGGTAGCGGTTCCAGGTGCACGGATGAGCGCACGCGTTTGGCGACGAAACCGAGTAGAGCCACCGTCCACCTGCCGCGGGCCACAGTGCCTAACAGGATGTCGGACTCGAGAGTGTCCAGTTCCTCTGCGTGCCTGACACGCGGAACCACCACCTGCGCACGCCCCGTGAGGGGGCCTCTCACGAGAATTCGGTCCACGTAGAGCGGGATCAGCGGCTCGGACAGGGATTCTCGCAGTGAGTTCCCGAGAGCCCAGAAGGGAACGAGGGTGGCCGAATCCAGCAGCACTGGATGGAGGAAGAAGTCGTCTTGGCCGGACTGAGCCAAATCCTGCAGGAGCAGTTCTGCGACTGCCCCCTCGCCGTCGCGGGCCACCCGCCCGGCGGGGGTCATGAACGGACCGTGCTCGATTCCCAAGCCTCGTGCAAAGCGGTACATCTCGCGGAGGTCATCGACTTCGTGGTGATTCGGACCGGCCTCGATGTCCTGAGGTATGGGACCAGCTATCGCGGGCAGGATCGTGCACTCCATGTGCGTGGTCCACGCATTCGTGGGGACATCTCTTCCTAGAACGATCGCTCGAGCCCCTGAGTTATCCTTGGCTGACAGCTCCACTCTGAGGTGAATATCACGTCCACTCGACACCACCGGCGTTCGAAACAGACACCTAGTCAGTTCGACTCGTGTGACATCCGTGCCGCAGGAACGCAGTGCCCGCAGGACCAGATCGATCAGGAAAATGCCTGGGAGCACGCCACTCCCGTGCACACGATGGTCGCGGAAGGGCAGGGCATCGTGCGCAATCGCGCTGGAAAAGTGCCGGTTGTCGATCTGCGCCAAGGGGTTATCCACCCCCGGCTCTGGCATGAACTCGTCCATTTCGCTCAGTCCTCTTCTTGGAGGGCAAGCAGCGGCTTGCGCTGCTGTGTGGGGGAACCGGTCTCGGTGTGGACCATCATCTCTGGTAGCCAGAAACGTCGTCGTCGGAACGGTGCGGGCGGCAGCTCGGCGCGTCGTACCGCTCGTAGCTCTTCCGGACGGGGCCCTCGGAGCACGACGTGCACGTTGGTGCCTCCGAAACCGAAGCTGCTCACCCCGGCGCGTCGTAGCCCGTCACGTTCGGGCCAAGGGACCAATGAGGTGACCGGCTCGAAGACAGAATGTGCGAAATCGAAGCGCGGATTCGGCTCGTCACAGTGCAACGTCGGCGGGAGTTGAGCGTGAGCCAGAGCAAGAAGGACCTTGTGCAGAGATGCCATACCAGCGGCCCTCAGCAGATGGCCAATGTTGGTCTTGACGCTGCCAATGCCGCACCACGGCCCACTGCCGTGCCTGGCGTCGAAGACGGAAGACAATGCCTGCACCTCAATCGGGTCGCCGATGAGCGTTCCGGTTCCGTGGGCCTCAACATAGGTGACCGACGCAGGGTCCGCTTCGGCGACCCCCAGAGCACGCTCCACAACCTCGCGCTGGGCCTTAGGGCTGGGCGTCGTGAGGCCCATTGTCCTACCATCGTTGTTCATCGCTGTACCCTCGATCACCGCGAGGATGCGGTCTCCCTCCTGGAGTGCCATTTCGAACGGTTTGAGCAGGACAGCACCAACCCCTTCGCCCAGCACCAGACCGTTGGCCTTGGCGTCAAAGGTGTGGCAGAGTCCATCCGACGAGAGTGCCTTGGCAGCGCTGAGCTTGAGATAGGGCATCTTGTCGAGGAGTAGGTCAACCCCCCCGACCAAGCAGAGGTCGCAGTCCCCGGTATGAAGGGCTTGGAGGCCAAGGTGGAGCGCTACCAAGGAGGATGAACAGGCTGTGTCGACCACGAGATGGGGACCCCGCAGATTCAGCCATTGAGCAACTTGCGCCGCGAGAAAATTCTGGTTCAGGCCGGTGGCGGAGTCCGGTCCTGGATCGGGGCGCTGGTTGCCGTAACCCTCGATCCCACCTCCGACATAGACACCCACGCAGCGACCTTCCAGCTCTGAGCGCTCGTAGCCCGCCGATCTCAGCGTCGCGTCGCTTGTCTCGAGGAAGAGCCGAGTGGCTGGGTGCATGTCCGCTGCTGTTGCTGGATCGATCCCGAAGTATTCGGGGTCGAAGTGGTCTACGTCCTCCAGGAATCCACCCCAACGACTGGTGACAGCTCCCGGAGCCCAGGAACTCCTGTAGAGCGCATCGACGTCCCAGCGCTCCTGGGGCACCTCTCCCACGGCGCACTTCCCGCTCGAGAGGAGGTCCCAGAAGGCTCCGAGGTCGGGAGCCCCTGGATAGCGGCCAGCCATGCCGATGACCGCGATCTGTCTGGACCTGGTGAATATATCGTCGCCATGTCGCATAGGTCCGGTGGTCCCTTGGAAGGTGCGGGGGCTTGGCGGTCCGGCGGTTTCCTCCCGTGGGCCGAGCGCACTCGCGAGTCCACGGACCGTGTCATGTTCCAGAACGACGGTGGGCTGCACGGGACGGCCCAGATATGTTTCTAGGAGGGGCACGAGACCAGCGATGAAGATGGAGTCGACTCCCAGCAGTCCGAAGGAGACACCTGACTGAAGCTGCTGCCTGGAGACCCCCAGATGTTCCTCGAACAGGTCGAGCAGGAAGTCCTCCGTGTTCTTGCTCCCCATGTACTCTCCGTCCTGTCCCCGACCGTCAGGCTGGCCAGCCTCGACGGCCATGCCCTGGCGGACAGACTTCCCAAGCTCGCTGGACCACTGCTGATTGGACAGTAGTTGGCCTTCTGCCTGCATCTTGACGGCCACTAGATGCGGTTCCTGTACCATCAGGGCATGTTCAAGTAGGTCCAGACCCTCAGCGAGGCCCAATCCGCGGAGACCGGTCCGCTGGTGTGCAGGGGTGGTGATCACGCCGGTTCCACCTTCGTTCCAACTCCCCCAACTGATGGATCGCACAACTGGGGAACCACCCTCGGTGCTGCGCCGGTTGGCCTCAGCGTCCAGGTAGGCGTTGGCCCCTGCATAAGCTGCCCATCCTGCACCCAGTGCGGGAAGAATGCTCGACACCGAGGAGAAGAGGACGACGAAGTCGGGCCACTGATCCTCCAGGCATATGGCCAGCACGTCCCAGCCCGCGTCCTTGCCCCGCCATGCCCGACGCACGTCATCGATGGACTGGTGTGCGAAGGGTGTGACGGCCCTGGGAACATCGCCTGCACAGTGCACTACGCCCGCGATTCTGGACCCCTGACTAATACAGTCCGATAGGAACCGATCCAAAGGCTCGCGGTCGTCAAGCTCTCCGCTATGCACCATAACGTGGGCGCCCAAGGCTCGAAGTTCTCGGAGCACCTCCACGGATTCCGTCCGCGGATGGTTCGGGTCCAGATCATCCCAGAGGTGAGCGCTGGGCATGGGGCGCCGCCCCAGCAGGGCGAGGTGTCGGGCACCACGTTCAACCAGTCTCCGAGCGATGGCAAGCCCGAGGCCGCTCGTACCTCCGGTAATTACGTAGGTGCCAGTCGAATCGATAGCAAAGGGCCCAAACTTTCCTTGAGCAAGTGCGGTTGTCGGCAGGGGCAGCTCCTCAAGCGATCTGTCCAGACGCTCACCAGTACCCAAAAGTGTCCACCGCGGGTGCCGCCGATCCAAGTGCTTCAACTCATCAAGGACGAGATTCAGGAGCAGGGCGATATCGTCGGGTGGATCCTGCAGATCCAAGCAGGCAGCGCTGACTGAGCGGTATTCCACCCCGAGGGCACGGACGACAGCCGCCCGCCTGGCTTGGACCGGGCGCATCCACGTTCGGCATCCCACCATGAGTATCCCGAGGTTGGAAGCGGGCGATGGTTGCAGCCGTCGACGTACCAACTCGAGGAGGTGATCGCCGAAGTCCCTGCCGGCAACGACTGATGTGCGATCACTGTCGAGACCTGTCAGGTCTACGACCGCATCGATCTCGTGGTCCGCAAGCAGCCGTTCCAAGACGATCGCAGCCTCGTCGTCATCCGTGAAGACGTACTCGTCACGTGTGATCCGTGGAAGACCGGAGTCCTCCCGCAGGAGAACCCAGCGTGCGCCCGGAGCGGCGGGCAGAGCCGCCGCGAGGTCGATTGTTCGGTCCTGCCCGACGAGCAGCACCACTGTCCTTGGCGCTGGCGAAGGTTCCGTGGCTGGGGAGACGTTCGCAGGGCCCCAGCCGGGTCGCAGGAGAACCAGTCGATCCGTGGTGGGGGTTGCGTCGTCGGGGATGTCCCTCGGCAGGATCTTGGTAATGGGATGCCGCCAGCAGGCAAACGGATGTGTTGGCAGGGACACCCTGCGCGGCGGGGTGGCTCTGCTGGGCAGCTCGGGCAGCAGCCCTCCGGACACCCAGCGTCTCGCCTGGAGCTCGGCCGCCGATCTTCCTGATAGGGGACCGGAGGCCGGCGGGCCCTCCGCCACAGACTCTTGGCCGACTGGTACTTGTCCCGAGAAGACCTCGGGGCTGTCCACGCCGTCTGCGAAGTCGAGGAATCCACGAGCCATCTCCTGGACGGTGTCCGCTACGACTGCCACCCGGTGGTCAAGGGAAGGACGACCTGCGGACAGTGTCCACGCAGCGTCCACTGCTGCGACCCGATCCTGTTGCTCGGCTAGTGCCGCGCCCATGGCTCTCGCGTACCTCATGAGCCCGGCCCGGTCGGAAGCGGAAAGCACTGCCACACATGGACCGATGTTCTCGTAGTCCCTCTTGGGCGGCTGGGGCGGTTCGTCGACGACGATGTGAGCATTGACTCCACCGAATCCGAAAGCTGACAAACCGGCACGCAGGGCGACAGGAGCACCGTCGTGGTCCACAGGCTCCCAAGGACATCCCTTTTCGAGTACACGGAGCGCGGTGGTATCAAGTCCAAGGTGCGGATTTGGGGTCTCGAAGTGGAGGTTGCCTGGCAGCCATCGGTGTCGCATGGCAAGCAGGACCTTGATGAGCCCGGCGATACCGGATGCCGACTCCAGATGACCGATTGCAGGCTTGAGCGCACCCAGATGTACCAGCAGCGCAGAATTCAGTGCTGAGTCGCCGGTTCCAACACCGGCGAGCCGGAGTCCCTCGACCTCGATCGGGTCTCCCAAAGGAGTACCCGTTCCGTGGGCCTCGATGTGGCTGACGGGGATCTGGCCGCCGGCCCGACGATGGGCTGCAGCGATCACTGTCGCTTGGGCTGCCGGACTCGGGGCAGTAAGGGAATGCGCGTGTCCTCCGTGGCCCACGGCCGAGCCTGAGATGACTCCGTGGATCGTGTCACCATCGTCGACCGCTTCATCGAGTCGTCGTAGGACGACGGCGCCGACTCCTTCACCACGCACGTATCCGTCTGCCGCTGCGTCGAATGTGGCACATCGTCCACGGGCGGACAGCATGCCGGCATGGTCAAACGCGGCGAACCAGAAGGGCGTCAAGAGGGTGTTAACACCACCGACGACTGCTAGGTTGCACTCACCGGCATGCAAGGCCGACACGGCACGGTGCAGGGCTACAAGTGAACTGGAGCAAGCGGTGTCGACGACCTCGCTCGGGCCGCGGAGATCCAGCGCGAACGAGACACGATTTGCGACGATGCTGTGTACGTTACCCGTCGCCAGATGCCCCACTGGGGGTACGCCGCTCTCCTGCAGCCGTTGCAGATGATCGCTGAGAGTCACACCGACGAAGACCCCAGTGGATGTGCCGCGCAGCGATCGGGGATTTCTCCCCGAGTCCTCCAGCGCCGACCAAGCCGTCTCGAGAAACAGACGCTGTTGCGGATCCATCAGCACTGTTTCCCGTTCCGACAAGTGGAAGAGCTCATTGTCAAAGCGTTCGACGTCAGACAGGAATCCACCCCAACGGGAACGGATTCCGCTTGGCTCGCCTGGGTACGAAGGCGCATGCGCATGCCAATCCCAACGATCGGCGGGCACCTCTGAGACGGCGTCCACTCCGTCGAGCAGGTTCTGCCAGAAGGTCTCGAGGTCGTCTGCGCCAGGGAAGCGTCCAGCCATACCGATCACCGCGATACCGTCCGATTTCTGCCGTCGGGGCGTGCTGGCTTCCACCTGTTGCGGATGAATTGTGCCTGCAGCCAGTGCGACCGCACCATTAGCAGCCGGAACCTCAGGCTCCTGCTGGGTTTCTACTTCGGCCGTGGTTTGCTCACTGACTGCCGGTCTCCCTGACAAATGTGGCTCGTGCTCTGCGAGGAGGTGGTCGGCAAGTAGGTCCAGGGTGGCGTGGTCGAAGAAAACCACCGGCGAAATGTCGGTTCCCGTCCGCTCATTGATCTTGGCAGCATATTCAGCGTAGAGGACAGAGTCGAAACCGACATCGCTGAACTCAACGTCTCCATCGAGGTCCTGTTCCGAGATGTGTAGCAAGTCGATGGCAAGCTCCCGCAGCACAGCCACCAGTGCCAGCCGGTTGGGGCCGAGTGTCGCCTCCACGGTCGCTGGTCGCACGTCCCTAGCGCGTGTTGGTCGCGGCAGGGGGTGTCGCTGGAGCGTTCGCTGAATCCGGGGGAGGTCCCCGAGCGCTGCTATGAGCACGGGCTCATCGGTTCCGAGCGCCCGCTCGAAGAACAGAAATGCCTCCTCCGACGAGACAGGGGCGAAGCCGGTTGACTTCTGAAGCGCAAGATCCATCGCAGGATCCAGCTGCATCCCGCCGTCGGACCACAGGGGCCACACCAGCGACACGGTTCGGCCTCGACGTTGACCCCTGTCAGCCCGCTGACTCCGTTGCTCAGCAAGGGCATCGAGGAAACGGTTTGCCATCGAATAGTCGCTCTGACCCGCGCTTCCCAAGGTACCCGCCGTAGAAGACATCAGGGCAAAGAATTCCAAGGGGTCCTCGGCCGTCAGTTCGTCTAGTAGTGTCGCTCCCGTGGTCTTAGGCCCCAGAACACGAGCACAGCGTTCCAGCGGCTTCTGCAAGAGCGGGGCATCATCGATCACACCCGCAGCGTGGACAACCCCGGTGAAGGGGCCATGATTCTTGCGTTCCTCCGCTAGGGCGGCGGCAAGCGCTTGACGGTCGGTCACGTCGCAGGCGGCGTAGTGCACCTCGCCATCGGTGGTGTGGGGCACTCTTCCTTCCCAAGGGCCCGAGGGAGATCTCCCGACCAGCAGAACCCGGGCGCCGTGCCTGCTGGCCAACCAGATTCCCAACTTCTGACCGATTCCACCACCCCCGCCGGTGATGACGTAATGCCCGCGTCTAGGTAGCAACGATGCCGACAAAGGTGGGAGCTCAACGGGCTCGAAGGACCTCACCTGACGATCAGTATGTCGGGCTCGGACTTCGGCGTCGCTGTGCCGCCACTCCTCCAGCAGGTCGTGGGGGCCTGGCATGTCGTCCAGATTGGCGACCTCCACGCGGACCGAGCGCAAGGCCGCGGACTCATGGCTTGCCGCAAGTGAGAAGGCCGAGGCAGCCACAGCCGCGGGATCCTCCACTGCGGGGAGTGTCACCACAAGGTGCGTCGCAATCCCCCGCCCCCTCAGCACAGCCGTTGCGATCTCATGAACCTGCTCCAGTCTCTGCAGTACCGAAACGCTCCTGCCCCGAAGGCCGCGGTAGTCGACCAAGAGCACGGAAGCTGACTCATCGTCCAGCAGTGCATCCAGTTCCGTGAGTTCTGCCAGCACCCAGTCGCACGAGGTCTGCTCAAGGCGCCACGTTTCGAGATCAGACTCCTCGTCCGAGAGGACGACGACGTGCGTCGGCTGCTGTGCAGTGCCACCGGAGTGCTCGTCGAGCGCAGGCCGCCACACAGGACGCATAGCACCGATCTGAACTTGCTTCTCAGGCACAGATCTTTCCGGCAGCAGCACGAGGTCGCGTAGCGCGACTAGGAGGCGCCCATCCGGTGCGACTACATCGAGGTCGCAGCGCAGCATCCGTGGATCCCGCCGCCGGTAATTGACGCAGACGGTGGCCTCTTGACATGTTCCCTTGTCGCTGACCCAGCACTCAGCCAGCGAGTACGGGAGGAAGACGCCGGTCAGCCCGCTGCCCACGAGCGCTGTTTGGAGGGCGCCATCCATCACAGCCGGATGCAGGATGTGGCCGTCCTCCTCTTCGGCAGCTATGGTCGCAGGGACGACCACTGTGGACCGGGCACCGTCAGTGATCCTCTCCACCCGGATCACGCTCTGCAGCGCGGGGCCGTAGTCCATGCCGCGCTCTGCCAAGTTCCGGTAGATCTCCTCCTTGGTCCACGCGGTCGAGGCGTGTTCTTGATTCCTGACTGCACGTTCGCCCTCGGGGCGCTCGCCAACTCCTGAGACCGACGCTCGCATGGCCACGGGTGCGCCTGGCTGGGCCTCTTGCAGGACCATGGCGAAGGGGGTTCCCTCGGGCCCTTGGCTCTCATTGAGTATCCGAATGCGCAACTCGTCCCCGGAGAGCACCAACGGCGACGACCACACAACATTGCGAATGGCTCGTGGCCCCCGCGGCAGGGAGGGTTGAGCGGTGATGAAGGAACGCAGCACGAGATCCAGATAAACAACGGCGGGTATCAGGAGCCGCCCGGAGATCACGTGGTCGCGCAACCACGGTTCGGACCCGTCGAAGCCGACCTCGTCCCCCTGGTTGTGCGCGGCAGCATCTTCAGGTGGAACCATCTCGTCGGAGGGCCGGGGGGCCGCGGGGTCGTGTGCGACGATCTTGGGGTCGAGCACGACAGGAGCGCTCGTCGGGAGAAGTGAGTGGACAGGCCGGGCAAAGGGGGCGGCTGGCAGTGATACCCGCTGCGCGCCATAGCCCGGAAGTACCTGTTGCCAATCCACATCCACGCCTTGCACCCACAGGGTGGCCAGAGAGGTGAGATCCCCAGCTCGTCCCAGCTGGGTCAGGAAATCGACACCGATTGAGGTGCCCAACACATGGGACAGCCCCTCGGAATGACCACCGCCTGGACGGAGGCCATGACGACAGGTGGCGCTGACGATGCCCGCGGGGCCCCTCTCCACGAACTCATCGAGAGCTTTGATCGCGCTCTCACGGTCGGCTACCACGAGTGCCAGTCTCTGCTGCATCGCCGGGCGGCCCACACGGAGTGTGTGAGCCACATGTGACAGTACTTGATCAGCACCCTCTCCACAGAGATGGTCTCGCAGAATCTGACCGTTGGTCGCGAGGAGCTCCTCTGTTCGTGCGGACAGCAATAGGAGCTGTTCCTCGCCGGTCTCGAGCGGAGCTTGGACGGGCGCTTGGTACTCCTCAAGGAGCAGATGCGCGTTGACACCTCCTGCGCCGAACGAGCTCACTCCGACGATTCGGGGGACCTCCTCCTCCGGCCACGGACGGCAGGACGTGGGCACGAAGAAGGGAGTGCTCTCGAAATCGATCTTCGGATTGAGCGTCTCCGCGCCGAGCGAGGGAAGGATAATTCGATGTCGCAATTCCAGGATCGCTTTCGTCAGGCCCGCGATGGCCGAGGCTGGCTCGAGGTGCCCGATCACGGACTTGATGCTGGAGACAAAGCAGGGTCGTCCGGCGGCCGCGCGCGCCGCTAGTGCCTGGCTGAGGCCCCGAATCTCGATCGGATCGCCGAGTGGGGTACCCGTTCCATGGGCCTCCACCATGGAGACGCGTTCAGCCGACAACTGGGCGTCTTCCAGAGCTGCTTGAACCAGTTCGGCTTGACGCACGGGGCTGGGCACGGTAAATCCTTGAGTGTGCCCCGCGGTGTTGACGGCACTGCCTCGGATGAGGGCGTAGATGTGGTCACCGTCTCGTTCGGCAGCATCGAGGGGCTTGAGGAGCACTGCGCCTACGCCTTCACCCATGACCATTCCATCGGCCCCAGCTCCAAAGGGTCGACACACGCCGGAGGGAGACAGCATGTTCATGTGCGTGTACTGGATAAAGCGCGCCGGGTGCAGGAGGAGATTAACTCCCCCGGCGATCGCAGCATCAACTTCGCCGCTGCGCACATCGCGGTAGGCCCGATGCAGCGCCACGCCAGAACTGGAGCACGCTGTGTCGACGGTAACGCTCGGGCCATGGAAGTCGTGCACGTACGAAACACGGTTGGCAATCTGGTATAGCGCCGAGTGTGGAAGAGCTGGCCCCCCCTGGAGTGTCGCTTGAGAGGAGAACACGTTGTAGTCGCTCGCCATTGCCCCGACATAGACACCGACGCGATGTCCCAGAGCAGCGGATGTGTAACCAGCATCGTGGAGCGCTTCCGTTGCCGTCTCGAGGAACAAGCGCTGTTGTGGGTCCATCGCGCTGGCTTCGAGAGGTGAGATGTTGAAGTACAGGGAATCGAAAGCCATCACATCGTCAAGGAAGCAACCCCGCCAGCCATTCACGTCTGCCGCGCCGGTTGCAGCCTCGCGGAATGCGCTGTTCTGTCGTTCCTCAGGCATCTCGCGTACTTGGGACCTGCCACTCGACAGGACCCCCCACAACTCGGCGAGGTTCCGAGCCCCGGGATAGCGTCCCGCTAGGCCCACCACCGCAACCGCGCGTGCGCTTGTCGCACTCTCCACCGGAGGCGTTTGGAGTATGTGGTCTAGGTTGGGCCCTGTCCCGACCTCTACAACAGGGGTCTGTGCTGCCCCTTCCGGCGGGGCAACCGAGACGGCCTGCGCCACATCGGCAAGGGTCTCACTCTCATAGAGCAGAGTCGACGGAAGTCGGCCATTGGAACGCTCGAGCTCCACCGTGAGCTCCACCAGCAGCATGGAGTTCAGCCCTAGATCTGCCAACCGCGTCGACGGGCCCAACTCATCCATGGGATGGCGTAGCACTTTGGAAAAGGCAGCAATCACTTGGCGCGTGCAGTCGCGGTCGGCCCGCAAAGGGCGATCACCAAAAAGCCGGTTCTGCTTCCCGTCGACCGTATCAGCCACCGCATTAGACGTCGTGAGATCGGAGAGGATGTCCGACAGGCCGAGAAACCGGTCGCTCGGCCTGGTTGTCGATGTTGGGGTCGGCTCGGCCGGGGCTGCTGTGGCCACCGTGTCGGCCTGTGGCTGGAACTCCACTGCCGCCGCATTAGTCGACGCAAGGCGGTGCACAAGAACAGGTGATCCGTCAGGTCCGGTGGCCTGCTCGGGCCGACCTGCGACGTTCTGCAGGAAGTCGCGGACCGGTTGGTTGCGCTCGGTGGGGATGACAGGAATCTCCACGACTCCAAGCCCTGCTTCAAGGGCGAGTTTGCCAAGACGTGCCAGCACGGCGTGTTCGATACCCTTGCCGAGCATCCGACAGCTCATCAGAAAGTTCTCGACAAGGAACCTATCCTGGCATGTGGAAGTGATGGCGAGACAGGTTGTTCCGTGGTCCCCGAAGCGATCGGTGACAGAGGCCACCCAGCACGAGGCACCCCGGTCCCCCAAGCGGGCAATCTCGGAGACCGAGAGACGCAACCCAGTTGTGTTAAACTGTGTGGTGCGATACGTCATCTGAGACGCCCTCGCACGATCCGCCTCGGCAGCCTCATGCATGTCGATCCGCAGCCGTAGCCCGGCCAAGAAGGATGCGAAGTCGAGGGAGGACTCCTGAAACTCCTTGCGCACTCTGGCCTCTTGATATCGATCGGCTCGCCAGCGGTCCTCGGAGGTGATCTCCACTTGATCGAATGCCCATGTGTGGTCTATGATGCCTCGAACTCCGACGGATCCGGAGGCCAGACGCAGTCCGAGGACTTGGGGCAGTCGAGCGGTTACCTCGCTAACCTCAGACGGGTTGTCGTCAAGAAAGACCACCGTGTCGAGGGACAGGTCCAATTCAGCGACCATGTCACGAATATTGCTGGACTTTGAAAGCCAGTTGACCCTTTCGGCCGCGAAGTCGTGCGGGCTGAGCAGCATGTCCTGCCGCTCCATCACCGCGTGGACGTCCTGCTCCAGGTTCTTGCTGGCCAGACAGAGCAGAACGCCACGAGCTCGGAGTTCGAGTGCCCATCGCTGCAGTTCGAGGTGTTCCTCGTCCACGCGAACTCCGTCTATTCCGTCCTCGCTGCATACCCCGCCCCACAAGGTATTGTCTGCATCGAGCACGAGCACCTTGGCGGGTGATCTACGCAGAGCCCTGATGCTGCGGGCAATCATCGTCGCTAGCCCGGCAAAACCCTCTCGCGTATAGGGCAAGTGACCCAGACGATCCCGGCTGTGGTCGTGGTGCTCACGCCCCACGTACTGCGGACCGAAGTGATTGGTCGTGAACACATAGGCCCCGGCAATCCCCTCCAGCTGTGTACCGAGCTGTTCGAGCACCCTGCGATCAGTTTCTGGTTCCACGCCGTCCGTCCCCGGAGGAGAAGGACATACCAGCACAAGATGGGGGACATCACTACGAGCCACAGCTCCTCGGACGGCATCCCCAAGATCCTTGACCAAGGACGTACGACTCTTCTCCGGCCAATCCGAGGGGCGCAACAGGACCACGTTCACCCCACCCGCGTTGCGGGACATATCACTTGTCGGAAGGAGGAGCTCCTGCAGGACTTGGGCGTAGGGACTGAGACGTGGTTCGAGATCAAGGCCCAGCTTGTCCATCCACCAACGGAGCACAGGCAGCACAGGATCAGCCGTGAAGGTGGCCACGATCTGGATAGCAGGAGTGGACTGTCTACTTACATCAGTGTGGCCACCCTCCGCCGGTTCCGGGTCTGGCACTCCCGCGGAACCAGAGAAATCCTCCATCACGGCGATCCCGTCTTCGGCCCTTTCGGTTGAGCAAAACCATCGGACCACCTTGGCCGCCACACGTTCTGGAGGAACGGCCTCTGCGCCCAGGGCGGACGAGGTGAGCGTCGTGAGCAGCCGAGGAGGTCGTACCACCAACGATCGAGTGTGGGGGTAGCGGGTTCTCACCGAACGAGCGAGTCCCTCCACCGCCGCCTTCGCCGTCACGTAGTGGCTCCAGCCCTCAACGGGTTCGGTCACTGCCGAACTCGAGACCCACACAACGGCACCCGCCGCCCTGTCTACCATCTGTCCGAGCGCAGCCAAGGGACTGGTGACCATGGACAGCGCCAGATCCACGTAACTGACCAGGCGCTGCCCTGCCTCCACATCAGGATCCTGCGCACGTAAGGCAGGTGCAGCATTGAGCACGAGTATATCGATACGACCGTGATCGTTCGCGATCCTCGTCCCCACGACGCTGCAGAATCGCGGATCGGCGCAGTCGCCTTCGATCACCTGTACTTGGGTGCTGCGCGATCCCAAACCTCCCAGCAGCCTGGCGACTGCAGCCGGGCTCGACTTGTGCACCAGATAGACGGTCGCCCCTTGTAGCACGAGACCAAGCACCAGCGCGGCACCAAGGCCCCTACTGCCTCCGATGACGACAGCCACTTTGTCCCCTAGCAGGGTCGACTCGCCCACAAGTTCGGTGGTCAGTTCTACATCCGGTTCGGGGAGTCTTGGGCGGACCCACGCCCTCGCCTCCACCTCAGCCCACACGCGCCCGCAACTCGTGTCCCCCAATTGACCGTGAAGGTCGACAACTCCACGCTCGAGATGGTGCTCCTCGACCTCCCAGAACCCATCCGCCACGCCCGCCTCACCAGGGGCTTCCGCGGAGAGGTCCACTGCGATCCGCGACAGGAGCGCGGATGTTCCAGGAACCTCCATGCCTACACCATAGCTACACCACGCCAGAGCCTGCACATGAAAGTTGCTAACACCACGCCCGTGCAGACCCAGCGCACTCATCAGCGCGGAAACGTCCTCCGGAACGCAGCCGTAGACA
This sequence comes from Propionibacteriaceae bacterium, assembly GCA_030532825.1. GTDB lineage: Bacteria > Actinomycetota > Actinomycetes > Propionibacteriales > Propionibacteriaceae > Arachnia. The sequence continues at coordinate 4,806 of JAUNKK010000013.1, read as the reverse complement.
CCGGCCTGGGTCATGCCCTTCACGATGTCTGTGGGCTCGAGGTCCCGACTGATGGACCTACGCCCGACCGTAGTGCCCTCCGCAGTGGGGCGGGCATCGCAGGGCATACCCCCGAACCGGAACTCACAGGTTGCCGCCAAGACTCGTCGCTGACCGTCGCGTAGCACCAGCTCGGGCTCGCTCCCGGCGCCGTCCGTGATCTCCAATGAGTATGCGGTTTCTGGGAAAACGGGCTCGTAAAAGGAGACTTCAAGGCGTGACAACTGGCCGTCACGCTCTGGGAGTTGGGCGAGACAGTAGAGGACAGCCAACGCGCCGTGTGCCACAGGCCTCCCAAATGGGGTAGCACGGGCATAGGAAAAGTTCGTATGGAGCGGATTCAGGTCACCACTCAGCGCCGCAAATTGCTCGATACTCTCTGATGACACGACCACCGAACTCATCGCCTCGCCCCCTGGGCTTCAAGACTGCCTGAAGCGGCCCTGTGCTTGGCCACCAACTGTGCCAAGACCCTGCCTGGCCCGACGTCCACGATCTCGGGATCGGGCTGGCGGAGCATATGGTCCATGCAGCCGGTCCAATTCACCGGCTCCGTCATTTGGCGACTGAGCAGTTCGTGCAGCGTCGCCTGCTCATGTGGCGCGGCGGTAATGTCGGAAAGAGTCGATATCCTTAACTTGTTAAACCTGTAACCAGCGAGGAATTTCCGAAATATTTTTGCGGGTTCGCTCATGAGGCTGGAATGGAACGCTCCGCTCACCGACAGTCGGGCGACAGTCGCCGCTCCTGCCTCTTTAAGGGTGGGGACCGCTTCTTCCAACGCTTCCGGTGCGCCCGCGATAACGACCTGGTCGATCAGGTTCAAATTAACCAATTCCACGCCAGCTTGACCCATCCTCTGGTTCAATACATCGCTGACTTTCCCCTTGTCGAGTCCAATGACCGCCGCCATGGAGCCCGCAGGAGCCTCCGACATAAGGCGGCCTCGTTCCGAGACGATCTCCAAGCCCGTGAAGAAGTCATATGCCCCACCGGCGAAGAGGGCGGTGTACTCACCCAAACTATGACCCGCCAACAGGGTCGGGATCTCGCCGCTGTCTCGCACGAGGGCGAGATAGTTCAAAGCGCTGACCACGTAGATGGCGGGTTGAGTGTAACGAGTGTTGGAGAGTTTCTCGGACGGTCCATTCTCACAGAGATCGCGCAGAGACCACCCCAGTTGCTTTTCCGCCTGGGTCACTAGGTGCGGGAAGCGGGCAAACACTTCACGACCCATGCCTACTCTCTGGGAACCCTGTCCAGGGAAGACGTGGATCAAGGTCATGACTGTCCTCCTGTGCTTTCATTGATCGAAGATTTCGAGGAATCCGCCTCCATGTTGCCGGGCCGGTATCGGCCCAACGCTATTTCGAGATGCTCAGCGGCACCCTGCATCAGAGTCTCGGCCACCTCGTCCACGTGTCGCGAGCGCCACGACTCCAACCGCGTCCCGCGTACGCAACCATTCCAAGCTCCTAGCGCAGGACCACACTGAATCTGAAAGTTCACGCGTTGGCTCTCCTCACCCTCCTGCGCCCACTGGCTCGACTGCGAAAAGTAGCGCCGGAACACCATCCCCATCTTTGTGCGGGGCTGCCGCTCTGCCCGCTCGATCTCATCCATCCGATGGAGGGCATAGCGGGCACATGTCTCCTGCCACACTTCGTCAAAGCTCTTTCCCAGCCACTTCTCCTGGATCTGGTGAGCGGCACGTGGATCATCACGAACGAGGTCGTCCCACGACGAGTACCGCTGGTAGAGCTCGTACAACTTGCGACCCCGTGGGGCGAACAGAGTTCCCTTTCCCAACACCTGCACCTTGGCGCCTTCTTCGAACATGTCGCCAGCTGGAGCGATGGAGGTGTCGGCGGTTCCCATCTCTTCGAGCATGTCCTTGACGATATCACTTGTTCCTGCCTCAACCGTGCACTGGTTCACACTCCCTGTGAGCACGTAGTCCGCACCCATCAGAAGAACCGCCGCCACGGATGACGGGGTTCCAAGTCCGCCCGCTGCGCCGACGCTGACGCGGTGTTCCTGCGGAATTCCGGTTTGCACCTTGTCCCGGAGTCTGATGATGTCCGGCAGGAGAGTCAGCGCCGGTCGTTGATCCGTATGCCCTCCGGAGTCGGCCTCGACGGTAATGCTGTCGGCCATCGAAACACGGCTGGCCAACCGGGCCTCGTCCTCCGTTATGCGTCGCGCGTCGAGCAACTGCCGAATGATCGGTTCCGGTGGCGGACCGAGGAACAGGCGGGCAACTTCGGGTCTGGACACCTTGGCCATGATGCGTCGAGGCGCGACTACCTCACCCTGCGGGCCTACGGTGAGTCCGGTCAGGCGATACCGCACCATGGGAGGAGTGACACTGACAAACGCCGACGTCTCGACAATGTCAATGCCTTGAGACAGGCACAGATCCACCACTTCGTTTTCACGGCTGGGCCAGGATGGGGAGGCGAGCAAGTTGATACCGAAAGATCCTCCCCGCCACCCCAGTCGACTGTGCGTCTCTGCCACTGCATGGTCGAGCGCCGACGCCGAGAGACCACCGGACCCGAGGAAGGAAAGCAAACCGCTGGTCGCCATTTTTGCTACCAACTCTGGTGAAGAGATGCCACGATACATCGATCCCGCGACGTACGACAGGCGGACTCCGTATCGACGTCGGAATACAGGACTACCGAGATCTTCAGCGCGCACCGACATTCGTTCACTCCTCAACCCTCGTCACGAAGATGCGCAGGCACCATGGCCAATTCCTCGATGGGACAGATAGACGCATGTGGGAGGTCCACCATCGTTCGTAGGATTCCTTCAGACAGGTCCCATCTTCCGATGACACGCCGCGGAATACCTGGCGACCGAGCCGCGGGAACCAAGAGCGTTGCATCAAAGGAACCATCTGGAAGAAGACGCACGCACGCCTGATCAAACCACAGCATGTTCCGCGCCACGGGAAACCACATCTTGTAGATCGACTCTTTTGCACTGAAAAGCAGTCTGTCCCCGCAGACCTGAGGAATAGCCTCCGCCAGTAAACGTATCTCGTCACGTTCTTCAGGCGATGAGATACGGTGAAATACGCCTGTCGAAAGGGGACAGTTGGGCTCCGCATCGATGCCTATGGAGCGGAGCTGACAGGACGTGGACACCATGACAGCACGATAACCATCGCAGTGGGTGATGGATCCGATGATGCCTTGAGGCCAAATCGGTTCACCCCGTTCACCCGGCACCATCGGTGGCCGCACCCGCCCCAGTTCCGCCAATCCCCGCCTCGCTAGCGCTCGCACGGTTTGAAATTCTTGGAACCGCTTGGGCACCGCCCGACGGATATAGTCCTGCTCTACCGGAAACAGTTGCTCGTCAAGATCATCGCGCGATTCAAACAGCCGCAAACCTGCGGAGCCCAACTGCTGAACGCGCCCGGAAAATCCGGACAGCATTGCTACTACCGCTCAGCGGGAACATCCGAAGCCATGGTCCTCTTGTAGTCGTTGAGCATCGCGCCGCCATCAGTGAGGATTCCGTGCGAGTAGAGTTCCAGAGCAGGCAATGTGGTTGTCGCGACGTGGTTCTGCCAGATCTCCATAGTACTAGCTTGTGGATCCGCGATCGCGAATTCCATAATCAGTGCCCCTGCCTGGCTCAGCGTCAGATAACGAGCCCGCGCCTTGGGATCCGCACTGTCGACGATGATTCCATGCTTCACCTGCTGATCAAGATTCTTCTCCGCATCGGCGATCATCTGATCGACAACCTGATGTGCAAGATCACCACCCGTGCGAAGACACATGGCGAGGTAGCGAACGACGGGTTCGTACTCGTCCGCAGTCGCCAAGTGCTGGAACATATCCTCATGGGGGTTCAAGGATCCGTGAGTCTTCCCGATTACCTCGAACACATAGTCAGTGCATGCCTTCTGAAGGTCTTCGACCGATCCGAACTGTGAGATAAGATCCTCGACGCTGACACCCGCATCAGCAGCAACCTCCTCAAGTCCAGCACCAAGACCACGGGATCCGAAGACCCGCATGGCCGAATCCCTCATAACTTCCATCGATGTCATACTGACCTCCATTGATAACGTCTGTCTTGCAACCTCGACGGCAGTTTTGCAGCCGCTTCAACCGTACCACAGGAACCCCCTGGAACTCCATGCCCATCACGAAATTGGCTCCTCCCAGTTGGGGAGTAGGTCCCGGGTCTGTCGGGAGGGGCCTGGCGTGGGTGCTTCGGTCCGTAGGTAGAGGTCGAGGTCTTCCGAGGATGAAGGTTCCTCGCCGTCCACCTGGAAGACCTCAACGTGGTTGACGCTACCTTCGCTGACCCTGACCTGACCACCTTCATCGGCTTGGACGATCTGGATCGGAAGGCAGTCAGTCAGCGCCTGGGGCCGAGCAATGCGGTTCTTGCTTGCTGGTGCTCGATGATGACCAGTGGTGTCATCTTCATTGCTTTGATTGCTGGAGAGCTGTTCGTGACAGTGTGGTGCGCTCACTGGCCCACGCTTCAACGGGATGGCGGCCGACCGGCTGCACCGTTGCCGTAACACTGACTGTGCTCACGTGCGGCGTCAGGACCTTACCCACGCGGCGGCGCCGCGGTGCAAGCGCACCCGCACGGCGCTGGAGTGGGCGCTCCAGGCTCTCGTGGTCGTGCACATGTCGATGAGCCGCATCGCTAACGCACTCGGAGTCGCGTGGGACGCGCCCTGTACGAGCCGGGCCTCGGCCGCGGCGCCCTGGGCGACCACGATCTGCT
>JAUNKK010000105.1 GCA_030532825.1 Propionibacteriaceae bacterium | reverse complement strand
AGAGCAGTGGACTTTTAATCCATGGGTCGCGGGTTCGAGCCCCGCTGGGGGCACCACGAGAGTTGGACGGGTTCGAAGCCCTCCCCTACTGCCTGAGGCAGTAACTGCGGAACCGTGACGCCGAAGTAGGCGGCGGTGGCGTACAGGTCACTGAGCGCCCATCGTCGAGCGGTTCGAGTTGATGCGGGTGGGAGCGGGCGAACTTCGAGATCCAATCGGATGGCCAAGCCGCCGCGGGGATCTGCGAGCCCCAATCGTGGTCGCCCTCATCCAGCCACTTGAGCGGGACGCCGACGAGCCAACCCAGACAACTCGTCTCCTTGCGTATTACGTAACACAATGGCTGCTATGGGTAAGCGCATGATTCAAGGCCGTGAGATCTCGGATGCACAGGTGCAGGCCTGGGCGGATGAGGCAGAGATGGGCTATGACGTTGACGAGCTGCAGCGGCGGTGGGGCCGTCCTCCTCGTGCGGGCAAAGCGTCTCGGGTGGGGCCAACTCGGTTTTCCGAAGAACAGGACGAGTTGATGGCACGTGCAGAGCGCGAAGGGCTTGATCGCTCAACGGCAATTCGTACCGCTGTGCGCGAGTGGGCCCGTACGTGATCGTCTCGCCGTCGGCACGCAAGCACGGTATTAGCGATGAGGATGCCATCGCTGCCGCGCGCTCGGCCCTAGCTGGTGGACCGCTCGATGATGAGAGTCCGCAACGGGAACTGAGGATCGGGGTCGGCAGCCTCGCTGAGCCCATGGAAGAGTTCCGGCCACATCTCAATCACATTCGTCTTTGCTCCATCACCTCGGTCGCCGCGAAACTCACACTCGCCCCGCGCATAGCCCAGAAAATCGGGCCGCCTAATCCTCTAGGAGTTCATGCGTGAGTGCGGCAAAATCTCCTTGTCGGATCGAGTCGACGAGGCCGTCTACCTCCGGGGAGAGGACACGATCGGCTCCAAGGGGCACCACTTGATCACGCAACCGCCCGTATACCCGGGCCGACCCCGCCCCCAGCGCCAGCCCCCGCATGGGTTCCTCCAGCAGGTGTATGCCCTGGCCGCTGATGATAAACAACACCGCCAGGAGCTGGTCGAAACGGCGGCTGTTGGACACCAAGCCACCGACGGCGGCCATGGCCATGGTGTGGAAGTCCTCCTGCCCACCCTTCAGTGGGAAGGACAACGCACCGACGGGGTTCGCCATCAGCTGAATCTCCGGAATCAGGGCCGCCGCGCTCGTGTGCAGCAACAGCATGCCGGAGTTGAGGCCGACCTCCCCGCCGCTCAACCCCGCTCGCAAGCCGTGGCTCCAGCCGTCGTGCAGGAGCCGCGCGCCCAGGTCCTTGGTGAGCACCGCCAACCGCGCCAGGCAGCCATTCACTGACTGCGCGGCCTGGCCCAGCACCGTCGCGTCCCAGTTCCCGCCAGACAGGAACTGGTAACCCTCGCCGGTGGGGTCTGGGGTCAACAGCGGGTTGCAGGTCGATGAATTCGCCTCGCGGGTGACATCCTCCCTGGCCCGTTCCAGCTCCCGCAGGATGAGCCCCACCTGGTGCGGCACCGACCTCACGGACGTCGCATCCTGGATACGCGGGGCCAGTTCCCCGGCGCGAAGCCGCCCCTCGCCCGTCGCCCACTGGCTGTCCCCCATGAGCCGCAGAATCAGCTCGTTGGCCTGCGTTTCCCAAGGCATATGCCGCTCGGCGTGAATCCGGGGATCGAAGGCGCTCTTCTCCACCCGCGCGGCCTCACAGAACAGAGCAAATGCTCCGAGAAACGTCTCGACCTGCCGATACACCTCCTCGACGGCGTAGGCCAGATGGGCCGTCAACACCGCCGATCCCGAGATCAGCGCAATTGCCTCTCCCGTAGCCAGCTGAAACTCCGGTTCCCGACCGACGGCCGCCCACGCCTGCGGGGCAGAGCGCTCCTGACCGTCGTCGCGCATGACGCGCCCCGCAGCGTCCCCCGTCAACGCCAGCCCAGCCGCAGCCATGGGCTGGAGATCCCCCATACCCATGGATCCGGTCCCGGGGATCACGGGGACAAGACCCAGATTCACGGCCTCGGTCATGCGATCCACCAGTTCAGGCCGGGCCCCAGAGGTACCGCGCGCCAAGCAGTTGGCCCGAACGATCAGCGCCAGCCGTGCGACCCGCCAGGGCAACACCTCACCCAGCCCCGTGCTGTGCGACCGCAGCACGTTCACCTGGAACCGCAACTGCTCCTCGGGCTCTAGCCGCCGGTCCTTGAACGGCCCCAGCGCCTGGTTCCAGCCGTAGACGCGCAGCTGTGGGTCAGCTTCCAAGGCCGCCAGCCCCGCCGCCCGGGCGTGCCCCATCAGCTGGCGCGCCACGGGATCGAGCGTGATGTCCAGGTGCTCAGCAGAGAGCGCCCCTGCCAGGTCCCTCCAGGTCAGGGAGGCCCCGTTGAGCGCGAGGGACAAAACAGTCTTCTCCAGCCCCACCACGGCCTCTGGATCACGCATGTGCATGAGTTTCCTCCTCCATCGTTTCCAACCCCCGCGGCTCCTCGAACAGGGGAAGAACAGATCCAGTAGCGGACGGGACGGATGTGGTCAATCTGCTGACAGCACGGATCGCTCTCGGCAGCGCTGCTGGCGAAGCCACTGGGCTATGCAGGGCTGCCGTGTGGTGTGCGCTCATCCTTGCCCGGGCGCTCGGGCAGGTACTTCAGGAACTCAATGCCCATGATGTCCTCGCACTCCCCGACCGCGACCCGGTCCACTGCCGACGAGGATAGTGGCAGTTGCGTAGCGGGCACCCTGACCAGCGTCACGTCGAGTCCCGCGACGGCGTCCTTGACCGCAAGCGGCAGGCCGTTGTCCTTGCGGAGGATGAAGATCGTGTCTGGATAGGTGGCGACGCGCCCGCCGGGACCGTCAATGGCCATGTACTCGTTGAGATAGGGGACGGTGTGCTCTCCGATTTGGAAGGTGCCGTGGTCCCAGCCTCCCTTGGTCACCAGCTCTACCGCGTGGCCGAGCGGCCCCTCGTCGACGACGTCACCGCCCAGGAAATCCACGACGGTCTTCGTGACGCGCTTCCCGGCACGGGGTTTTCCGGCGCCTGCCTCGGCCATGGCCCGCCCCAGGTCGAGGGCCAGCGAGATCACTCCGAGCGCCGCGTGTTCCTTAACCCAACTCAGCTCGACGGGGTTGCGGGCCGAGGCGATAAACCCGCCGGAGCGCACCGAGATGTCCCGAAGCACATCGTCGCAGGTGTCGACACGGCCGACGTTGATGCTGAGGAGATGACCATGGCGGGCGCGGTTGCCGCCGGAAACCACCTGAATCGTTTCGTATCCTTCGCGCGTGGTCAACCCCAGGGAGCCGAGCTTGCCCGTCGGGTGGGCCCTAACGTCACCCGCCGCGTCGAGGACCTTCACCCCAAGCACCGACGATTGGATCCACCCGTTGAGGGTGGTGGAGTAGCCGTTCTGGCCGGTGATGACGGCGGCGATCGGATGAGGCGACAGTTCTATGAGCTTCGCCAGCGCGTTCACGTAATCAACCGGTCGGATCTCCCAGTCTGAAGCTGCCGGGGCGCCGATGGCGGTTACGGTCGCCACCCAGGAATCCGCGGGCAGTTCATCGACGCTGGCCAGCACGGGGCGGTTGAGGCTGGTGGCGAGACCCCCCATGAGTTCACCGTGGTCCTGCCAACCGCCTCCCCCGCAGGCGAATACGCCGCCGCCGAGCACGGCCCAGCGGGCGTCGTCCGGAGTTAGTTCACGCATCAGAGGTCCTTCGTGGTTGTTGATCGAATGAGGTCGAGGGGCGAGCCGTGGGCACCGGGTCCGTGGGACTGCGCCACCGCGTCGATGGCCTCCTCATAGCCAGCCGTTGCGTGCCGGATGACGCCGAGCCCCGAGTCGAGGTCGAGGGCGCGACGCAACCTGACAGCTGCGGCGTCGGTGCCATCGGCGACGACGGTGACCCCGGCGGATTGCATCCAACCTGAATACCCGCCCCCGCCCGAGTGTACGGCCACCAGATCGGCACCGCCCGCGGCCAGGAGCATCGCGTCGAGCAGGGGCCAGTCGGTCACGCCGTCGGAGTCATCGCGCATCCCCTCAGTTCCGATGCGGGGATGGGTCATGCCCGCCGAGTCAAGGTGATCGCGGCTGAAGGCGACGGGGGCGGTGATCCGCCCGTCGGCGACGGCCTCATTGACGGCCAGAGCCAGCGTCGAGCGCTCGCCGTAGCCGAGCCAGCAGGACCGGGCGGGCAGGCCCTGCACCGGAATGTGGCGCCGCGCCAAGTCAAGCCAGCGGGCCACCTCCGGCCGTTCGGGGAATAGACTCGCCGCCACGTCATCCACCACGCTCAAGTCGTGCTCGTCGCCCGACAGGATCATCCAGCGAAACGGCCCGATGCCCCGGCTGAACAGCGGCCTGAGGTAGGCCTCCATGAACCCGGGGATCTTCTGGAAAGCCCGCTGCCGTTCAGCCTCGGTAAGGGCATAGGAGGCCTGCACGCGCAGGTTGTTGCCATTCTCAAACACCACCGCCCCGCCGTCCTTGAGGGCCAGCATGGCCCGCACCTGCGCGGCCATTGACGCCCGGGCATCGCGCTCCACCCGACCAGGGTCGGTTGCGCGGGTTTCAGCCCACGATTCAAGGGTGTACCCGACGGGCAGATAGCCGTAGCGGGCGTCGTGAGCCGCGGTCTGGTCAGTGACCAGGTCGGGCCGAGCGCCGCGGGCGGCAACGCCGGGGAAAACGTCGGCGGCGTTGCCCACGATGCCGACAGCCATGGGACGCCCAGCGGCCGTAGCGGCAGCCACCGCCGCGAGGGCATCGTCGAGGTCGGCGGCCACCTGATCGAGCCCCCCAGCTTCGCGCAGCCTCATCAGCTTCGCGGGGTCGGCCTCCACAACAAGCGTCGTTAACCCCAGCATTCGCGCCGAAATAGGTTGGGAGGAGCCCATCCCGCCCAGGCCAGCGGTGAGCAGCCAGCGGTGCGGCGCCTCGGTCTCGTGGTAGTGACGGTGCAGGGCGGCCCGCAACAACTCGTAGGTGCCGCCCAGCACGCCCTGCCGGCCGATGTACTGCCAGGCCGCAGCCGTCAGGCCGCCCCAGATGGTCTTGTGCTCGGCCATTCGGGCGTAGAACCGCTCCTCCGTGGCCCAGTTCCCCACGGTGTTGTTCACCGCAGACACCACCATGGGCGCATCCGCGTGGGTGGGCAGCACCGCAACAGGTCGGCCGGTCTGCAGCACGAGGGTCTGGTGTTCTTCGAGACGCCGCAACACCTCGGTGATCTGCCGGTAGGCATCCCAGTCTTTCGCGGCTTTGCCGATGGCGGCGTAGACCACGAGTTCGTCAGGCCGCTCCCCCACCTCCAGCACGTTCTCCAACAGGCGCAGCAGCGCCTCGGCCCGCCACGTGCGACATCGCAACTCGGTGCCCCGCTGGGCGGTGACGCTCACTGCGGCCCTCCCGATGCTTCCAGGGGAATGTCCACGCTGCGCCTGAGCCCAACCAGGGTGTGGGGATTGGTGTCGGAGTGCAGGGTGCAGTTCGGGGCCACGATCACAGCATCCCGGGTCTCGCGTCGGGCCACCGCCACCGCCTCAGCAACCTGGGTGGGCGTCCAGTAGAGGCTGTTGATCTCATCCAGGCCAACCATCGGCACCCAGCCGTAGCGGCCCCAAGCATCTGCGATAGCAGGTTCCGACACCAGGTCGGACCAGCTCAGCACCTCGACGGGGTAGTCGTCGATCAGCTCGGGGTTGGCTCCCACCCCGTGAAGGTGCGCGATCCGCACCAGCGCTGGGGCGGCCGCCAACACCTGCTTATCGTAAGGAGCCACCCAGTCACGGAACTGGTCCGGGCTCAGCCCGAAGCTGGTGGCGTCGGTGCTCGCCCCGTTGACCGCGAAGAACAGAGCATCGACCCCCAAATCCGCCACCCCGGCGGCGTATCGCGCCAGGACATCCGCGACTCGGGAGATCGTGCGATGCGCTAGCGCAGCGTCGGCTTTGAAGAACTCGATGACGCTGCCACCAAGCGCCCTCACCAGAGCCTGGGTCGGGGAGAACACAGTCTCGATGATGGCGGCCTCGGGGGTGGCGGCCCGGATAAGGCGAAGCACCTCGTGCTGGCGGGCGTGGCTGGCTAGCAGCGGCCCGGGGTTCACGAGCACCCCGTCGAGTTGGCTCGGATCGGTGATCTCCGTGAGCCCGGCGAGCAGGTCGATGCGGTAGTCGTGCATGACCTTGATGTAGTCCCAGTCGTAGTCGCGGTAGAACCTGAGGTGCGCCTCCGCCACCTCCTCAGGGCTCCACGTGGCAGAGCCGTAGTGCACCCACGCCCCGACGGGGGGCCGGTCGGCCGTACCACCTCGGGCTACGGTGAGGAATCGGTCACGCTTGCTGGTCATCGGTCTCTCCTTGGTTGGGGGTCTGGCCCAGGTACGCTTCCTGGACCTTGGGGTTGTTCAGTAGCTGTTTGGCAGGGCCTTCAAGGACGAGTTCCCCGGTGGCCAGCACGTAGCCGTAGTCAGCGATGCTGAGGGCCAACTCAGCTTGCTGCTCCACCATGAGCACCGACAGCCCCAACTCCTGGTTGAGTTGGGCGATGGTGGCGAGCACCTCGTCGACGAGCCGGGGCGACAGCCCCATGGTGGGCTCATCCATGCAGATCAGACGCGGCCGCGACATCAGGGCCCGGGCGAAGGCCAACATCTGCTGTTCACCGCCCGACATCGTTCCGGCGGCCTGGCGGCGGCGCTCCCCCAGTCGGGGGAACCGCGCGTACTGCTCCTCCAGGTCCACCCGAACGGCCGCGCGGTCGCTTCGGGTGTAGGCGCCCATGAGTAGGTTCTCCTCCACGGTCATGGGTCCGAACACCTTTCGCGCCTCCGGCACCGAGGCGATGCCTGCCTGGACGCGGGCCGCGGTACGGCACCGGGTGATGTCCTGACCATCGAACCAGACGGTTCCCGCATCGGGGCGGACGAGCCCGAGGATCGTCTTCATGGTGGTGGATTTGCCGGAGGCGTTGCCACCAAGCAGGGAGACGATCTGTCCCTTAGGAACGGTGAGCGTGACCCCTCCCAGGGCCTTGGCCTGCCCGTAGCTCACCGCAACTCGGTCCAGCTTCAGCAGCGGTTCAGTCATGGTCTTCTCCTTCACGAGCCCGGCGGCGGGCGTCCTCGCTTTTACCGAGGTAGGCCTCGATGACCGCTGGGTCGTTACGGACCTCCTGCGGGGTGCCGTCCGCGATGACCCGCCCATCATCCATCACCAGCACCCGATCGGACAGAGCCATCACCAGATCGAGCTTGTGTTCGACGAGCAGCATCGACAGCCCGGAGGCTTTCAGCTCCAGCAACTGCTGCTGCATCTCGGCCGTCTCAGACTGGTTCATGCCGGCGGTCGGTTCGTCCAGCACCAGCAGTGTGGGGGCACCGGCTAGGGTCCGAGCGATCTCGGTGCGCCGACGGTTGGCGTAGCTGAGCGTGTAGGCCAAGTGTCCGGTTCGGGGCCCGAGGCGCTCCGGAAAGCGCCTCACCTCGTCCGCGACGCGCTGGGCGATCCGCTGCTGTTCCTGCCGCTTGCCCGGCCAGGGCAGCAAAGCCGCGAACAGCTCGCCGAGCAGCCCCAGCCAACTCAACCCCGGTATGCCAACCAGCGACTTCAGGGGGCGCAGCGCGGTCAGCTCACGGTGCTGCCCCACCTCTATGTTCTCCGCGACGGTGAGGTTGCCGAACACACGCCCATTCTGGAAGGTGCGCAACACGCCTAGCTCCGCGACTTGCTCGGGGCGCCGCGCCGCAACGACGGCCCCGCCAATGCGGATCTTGCCCTGATGAGGCCGCAACACCCCGGTGACCAGGTTCAGGGTGGTGGTCTTACCCGACCCGTTGGGCCCGATGATCGCCACGGTCTGGCCCTGTCGGATGTCCAGGTTCACACCGTCGACGGCCTTGACGCCGTCGAAGGAGCGGTGCAGCCCGTTAGCCTGTAACACCATGTCGCTCATCAAGCCCTCCTCGCCCACAGGCCCTGCGGCCGGAATCGGATGATCAGGATCACAACCAGCCCATAGAGAATGATCCGCACGTCAGGAGCAATGCGGAACGCCTCCGGCAGGCCGATGAGAGCCACCGACCCAAGCACCGCGCCAAACGGGGAGTTGATTCCCCCAAGCACGACGATGGTCAGTGCCAGCACGGACATCTGCACGGGGAACATCGTCGGGTCCAGGTAGGTGAATTGATGGGCCGTCAACGCCCCGGCAACTCCAGCGAAGAATGCCACGATCGCATACGCTAGGGCCTTGTAGCTGCGAGTCTTGAGCCCAAGCGAGCGGGACGCCACTTCGTCGGAGCCGACGGCGGCCAATACTGTGCCGAGGTGCGAGGACCGCAGTTTAATGACGACGAACAGTGTCAGCCCGAGCAGCACTAGGTCGAGCTGGTAGTGGTCATCGCTCACCAGCAGCGGTAGGCCGAAGATCTCCGGGGCGGGAATGCCGGAGAGTCCGAGAGCGCCCTGGGTGAGCGGCTCCCAACCGCGGATGATGGTCAGCACGATGTAGCCCAACGCTAGCGTCGCCATTGAGACGTAATGCCCGTCGAGTTTCCACATGGGAAGCGTGACGACAGTGGCCAGCACAGCCGCGATCACCCCACCCGAAAGCAACGCCAGGAGAAACGGCATGTCGAGTCGCATCACCAGCAGCGCCGACGCGTAGGCCCCGATGGCGACGGGGGCCGCCTGACCGAGGGAAATCTGCCCCGTCGAGCCAGCCAACAGGGTCATGGGCACCGCGATGATGGCGTACAGCACCACCTGGGTGCCGACGGCCCCACCTCCCAGCCACGGCACAACCAACCCGGCCACCACAGCCAGGACCACCCAGACCCACGCCGGTATCCGGATCGGGCGGCCAGCACCCAGGAAGGTACCGGTCATGGGTTCCGAGACCACGGCATGCCGAGAACCGAACAGCCCGTGCGGCCGCAGCAGCAGCACCAGCAGGAACGCGCCGAAGATGAACAAATCCCGGAATTTGTCGTCGGTCAAGTAGATGCCCAGCGCCTGCACCATCCCAATCACGAAGCCGC
>JAUNKK010000104.1 GCA_030532825.1 Propionibacteriaceae bacterium | reverse complement strand
ACCCGTAGGCCGTCGCCAGGTTCCCGGTGATCTGCCGGTAGCGGCCCGGCCGCATGGGGGCGGATGCCACGTGATAGCGATGCTCGAAAACCTCGGCAGTCTCCCCATAGGCGTGCCCGGCCTTGAAAGCCGCGACGTTTGCGTCCCGGATCTCCGGCTTGTCGGCGAACTTCGAAGCCAGGAAGTCCAGGGTTCCCTTCGTGTCGCGTGAGTACAGCCAACACAGTAGGCCCAGCGCGAACATGTTCTTGGTGCGCGAGGCGTCTTTGCGTCCCAACCCGAACGGCTTAGCCGCGGCCTGCGCCATGCCGGTCAGGTCCAAGCTGTGAACCTTCCAAGCCTCCAGCGACCCGTCGGTCAGGGGATTGGTCTGCCAGCCAACCTTCGCCAGATTACGTTTCGTGAAGTCCGCCTCGTCGACGATGATCACCCCACCCGCGGGCAGATCCGGCAAGTTCGCCTTCAGGGCGGCAGGGTTCATGGCCACCAGGACATCCGGTCGGTCGCCCGGTGTCACGATGTCATAGTCGGCGAAGTGAACCTGAAAGCTGGAAACGCCTGGCAGCGTGCCTTGCGGGGCGCGGATCTCGGCGGGAAAGTTCGGCAGGGTCGCGATGTCGTTACCCAGCGACGCCGACTCGGCGGTGAACCGGTCACCCGTCAACTGCATCCCGTCACCGGAGTCGCCAGCGAAGCGGATGACGACCCGGTCCAGTGATCGTGTCTTAGCCACGAAGTCCTCTCCCTTAAATGATCCCGCGCAAGTCTAACGCCGTCAGTCGAGGGATAGCGCGCTCGGCTTTGACGGGCGGGAGCCGTAGGATGCGGGGCATGTCCCACTTCCGCGACTGGTTCGGTGACGCGTCGGTATACGTCCTCGACGTGCCGCTGGCGTGCTGCGCCCTTGAGTCGCAGGCCGCCGCGGAGAATCGCGCCGTGGTGCCGCCGCCAAAGGAGGGTCGCCTAGCGGTAGTGCTGTCCGGCACCATCACGCAGGCCGTCGCCCCAGCGGTGAGACAGCTCATCGACGACTTGCCGCGCAGACCCGTGGTAGTGGCCTTTGGGGCATGCGCCGCGACGGGCGGCCCCTACTGGGATTCGTACGCCGTCGTGAAGGGCGCGGGTGAAATGGGCATTGAGGTGGATCATTTCGTTGCTGGCTGCCCGCCACCCCCGGAGGCCCTCACCCGAGTCCTGGAAGGGGTGCGGGATGGCTGAATCTGTGGCTCCGGCTGACTGGGCGGAGCGCGTCGCCCAAGCCAAGGCCGACGGCTACGACCACCTCTGGAACCTGGTGGCCGTCGACGAGATCGGACGCAGCAATCACATCCGTGTGCTGTTGTGGCTGCGCAATCGCGACGGTGAGACGCTCACTTTGGCTGCCATGTGCGACCGTGACGACCCCCACCTACCCGATATCAGCGACGTGTTCGCCGGGGCTGCTTGGCTGCAACGGCAAGCTCACGACTTCTTTGGTGTGGTTTTCGACGGAGCCGATAACTCTCCGCTGCTCAACCACGCCGGTGGCGCCCCCCTGCGCAAAGACGTGCTGTTGCCGCCACGTCTTGAGACGCGCTGGCCGGGTGCCCTGGAACCGGGGGAGACGTCCGCCAGCCCCGGGCGTCGCCGCCTCGTCCCGCCCGGCGTGCCCGACCCGACGGTGCACAACGACCCAGCGGCGACCGCAGCGGACATCGCGACATCAGCGGCGGGCATGCGCGTGAGGAGGGGCCGTTGATTCACGGTCATATTCAACTCATTGAGTCCCGGTGCACCTCCTGCATGATCTGCGCCAGGGAATGCCCAACATGGTGCATCCGCTTGGCCTCGCATCAAGAGCGAATCGCTCCCGCACCGGGAGCTCGGGAGCGCTCGGTCAATGTGCTCGATAGCTTCGAGATCGACTGGGCGCGCTGCATGTACTGCGGTGTGTGCATCGAACAGTGCCCGACCGACGCCCTGGCCTGGGATGGGGAACACGTGCCTTCGGCCACCACGCTCGCGGGCCTCGTCCATGGCCGCGACGAGTTGCGGGGTGAGGTCTGATGCCGACCGCGCGGGCCGCCGCATGGCGCTTGCAGCGTGCGTTCCGTGATGCAGCGTCGGCGCGGGCCGTGTGGTTGGGCTTCCTCGGATCGGTGTGCCTCGTCGCGGGGTCGCTGTCCCCCGCCTACTTGCCCCAAGAGTCGCCGCTGACCCGGTTCATGGCGTCGCTGAACTTCAACGGCCCCATCTCCAAATGGACTGGCACCGTCCTGACGATGCTGGGGCTGGCACTGCTGTTGGAATTCTGGTTGCGTGTCCGGCCGGCGCGTCGCGAAGCCCAGGGGCTCCCACAGCTGCGGCATTGGGCAGTGCTAGCCATCGTCGGGGCACCGATGCTGTTGGCTCCGCCCATTTTCAGCCACGATGCCTACTCCTACGCGGCGCAGGGCTGGTTGCTGCTCAACGATCTCAACCCCTATCTGGTAGGCCCCGGTATCCTGCCCGGTCAGTTCGCCGACCAGGTGGCCTGGGTTTGGCGCGACACCCCCGCCCCTTACGGTCCCGTGGCGCTGTGGCTGAGCAAATTGCTCATCGTGCTGGCTGGCCTAGATCCGTATTGGTCGGCCGTCATTATGCGAGTGCCAGCCCTCATCGGGGTGGGCATGATCGGCTGGTGCGTGCCGCGGATCTCCGGGCGCTTTGGCATCAACCCCGCCGCGGCCAGCTGGTTCGCTCTGACCAATCCTGTCCTCATCATTGACTTCATTGGCGGCGCCCACAACGACTCGCTCATGACCGGCCTGATGCTGGTCGGCATCTGGATCACCATTCGCTGGCGGACATGGTGGTGGGGGGCCGCGGTTGTGGGGATGGCCGCCACCATTAAGCAGCCGGCGTTGCTGGCCGCCGTCGCGCTGCCGTTCCTCACGCAGGCGTGGACCTCGTGGAAACCGAAACCCCTCAGCATCGCTGCGGTGCGGGCCTTCGGGTCGCTGGGTATTTCGGTAGGCGTGTTCGCGCTGCTCAGCCTGGCGACGGGGCTGGGTTTCGGCTGGATCAACGCCGTCAACGTCCCCGGCCTGGTCGACACGGTGTCGCCGTTCACCGTGCTGGGCCACATCATCCAATATCCCGTCAATGCGCTTGGCTGGGACCCGGGCGGTCGCACAGTCATCACGACGCTGCGCACCGTCGGCGTGGGCGTGTCGGCCATCGGGATCGTATGGCTCGCGGTCCGGCACTTGGGACGGCGACCGCTGCACTTTGTCAGCTGGTCTTTCCTGCTGTTTGCCTTCTGCGCGCCCGCCGTCCACTCCTGGTATGTGCTGTGGGGCGGAGTGCTGTTCCCCGTGACCCGCCCCAGTGTCCGCTGGCTGCGGGCCGCCATCGTCGTCACAGGGGTGCTGCTTGGCTTCGCCGCCATGAATTTCGCCATCCGCAACGGGCTATGGCTGCTGGCACTGCTGCTGATCTGGACGATCTGGGAGTCCGTGGCAGCCCACGAGCTGCGGCAGGATTGGGAAAACCAGGCCGATCAGGAAAGCCTCGTCAGGTCATAGTTGACGGCGACGGGGCAGTGATCGCTGACGCGGGCGTCGTAGTCGGCTTCCCGCAGCGACTCGGCCTTGGTGGCGGCTTTGGCCAGCGTCGGCGTCGCCAGGTGGTAGTCGATGCGCCAGCCCGCGTCGTTAGCGAATGCCTGCCCGCGCCACGACCACCAGGAATACGGCCCGTCCTGGCCCGGGTGGTGGTGGCGGACCACATCAATGAGCGTGCGTGGGCTCAGCTGTTGCGTGAACCAGTCGCGCTCCTCAGGCAAGAAACCGTCGGTACGCTGATTGGCGCGCCAGTTCTTCAGGTCGTGCTGAGTGTTCGCGATGTTGAAATCGCCCACGATCACGTATTCCCGCCCGGCCTTCGCCGCCTCCTTGCGGGCCTGGTTGAGGTGCCGCGCGAGGCCAGTCATGAACTTCATCTTGCGTTCGTACTTCGGGGTGTTGGCGTCCTCGGGCCTACGGGCGTGGTGTTCTGGAACCGCGCCCTTGGGCAGGTACAGGCAAGCCACACGAACGGGCGCGTCGGCTAGATCGGCTTCGATGTAGCGGCCTTCGTTCGCGAACGCCGCCAGGTCGCGGTTCGTGACGGTCTCAGCAGTGACGGTCGTGGGTGTCCCGTCGGGGGATACGACGGTGGCGGCGCCATCAAAAGTCGCGATGCGCTCTGGGGCGGTCCGGGTCAGGATGGCGACGCCGTTGCGACCCGCCAGCTCACCGGGGGCCCAAGCCACGTGGTGTCCCGCGAAGGCCCCGGCGGGCAGATCCTTAACCTGGCAGCGCACCTCCTGTAGGCAGATGACGTCGGCGTTCTCCCGCGCCCATAGGTCGTGCAGGCCGCGCCTCAGGGCGGCGCGGATACCGTTGACGTTGTGGGAGATCAGCCGCAGGTTGCTCATGGTCTCGAATGGTATCTGAGGGTGTCAGTTCCAGGTGCTACCTTGCTGGGGCTAACGAAACGTGGGAGGAACGATGGCCGGAGGGCTGGCTGCGCTGCTGGACGATGTGGCGGTGATTGCGAAGTTGGCGAGCAGCGCCAGCACCAAGGCGATGGGTGTGGTCATCGACGACGCGGCCGTTACGCCCCGCTACGTGACGGGGCTGAGCCCGGCGCGGGAACTGCCGATCATCTGGCGGATCGCTAAGGGGTCGCTGCGGAACAAGGCCATTATTTTGGTGGTGGCGTTGGCGCTGAGTCAGTTCCTGCCGTGGCTCCTGACCCCCATCCTGATGCTGGGCGGAACCTACCTGTGTTTCGAAGGGGCGGAGAAGGTATGGGAGGCCGTCTCGGGGCAGCACGGTGACGCCAAGCCGGCGGTTGATCGCAGCCCGGAGGGGGAGGATGCGCTGGTGCGGGGCGCCGTCACGACGGATTTCATCTTGTCCGCGGAGATCATGGTGATCTCGCTGAACCAACTGTCGGATCAGAGATTCTGGTATCGAGCCGTGGCCTTGGTGATCGTGGGCATCTTCATCACGGCACTGGTCTACGGGGTCGTCGCCCTGATTGTGAAGATGGACGATGTGGGCTTGCGGATGCGCGAAGGCACGGGTGCCGGGAAGGCCGTCGGCAGCTTCCTGGTAGCGGCGATGCCGCGGCTGCTCACCACACTGTCCGCGGTGGGCATCGCAGCGATGCTGTGGGTCGGCGGCCATATCATTCTCGACGGGGCGGCCAAGCTGGGCTGGGGGGCGCCGCTTCATCTGGTCCACGGCATCGCTCATGCGACGGCGGGGGTTCCGGTGGTCGGTGGTGGCCTCGAATGGCTGACGGAGACGTTCCTGTCGGCGATTCTGGGGTTGCTGATCGGTGGCGTCATCGTCGCCGTCCTACACCTCATCCCCAAGAGATCAGGGCATTAGCCCGCCCAGCTGGGGGTGAGTCGACCTGTAGGACGCGACCTGGAATCGCGACGACAGCCTGCCTGCCCAGCTGGGGTGAGTCGCTACCGGCTCAGTTGCCCACGTGCGCCTCTCGATCGTGTGGCAGATCCCCCGTCGTAAGCAGGGCAAGTGGGTCATGCCCGACCGATCAGCCCTCAGCAATCGGGCCAAGCTGCTGATGCATTCTGGCGCCGGGCGTTTTGCCTGGATCACGTCCCGACCACCGGACCATGGGTAACGGGTGACGACTGACGATTCTGGGCGTTGTGTCTCTAGGAAGTCGAGGCGTTGGCCTGCCCGACATGTGGGATTTTGGGGCACCGCGTATGCGATGTTGGGGCGCCGCCGGCGGTTGATCCTCCCGCGACGGCCCAGAACCCGCCCTGTCCGCTTGGGTCGGTTGAGTTGCGTCTGCGTGTTCCCGGTGTGCACGAAACGCCGCAAAGTGCGGAAGTGTGGGGGCCCATACGGGCAGTTGGACCAACCGCGTGGGGTGTGGCGGCGGTCAGGTGGGTGCTCCTACGCGCGGCTGGGCCTGGTGGAGCGGTACCAGGCGCGCACGAAACGCCGCGAGATGCAGAAGTGAGGTGTCAGGGGGCACGGGGGTGGGTGTTGGTGGCGTTTCGGGTACGCGTGGAGGGCTGCTCGACGTGGTTCCGGGGGGTCGCTGTGAGGTCGCGCGTCGCCGGTTTACGTCGATGGCCTCGGGGCCTGCCGCCCTCCGGGAGCGCCCGGGTTGTGCCCCGGTGCGTTTCTCATGTGCGCGAAACGCCGTGCGGTGCAGAAGTGCAGGGTCCTGGAGGAGCGACGGGGGAGGGCCGCGGCGTTTCGTGCACATGACCGGGGCGATTCGGTGCCGCTAGGCTCAGAGCATGGCTGAGGACTTCGAAGCGCGCGCTGCCACCTGGGACGACGATCCGGCCCGCCGCGAACGTACCGAACGCATCGCCCGACTCATCCGTGACGTCGTGACCATTGACGGGCGCCCCCGCGCCGTCGAACTCGGCGCGGGAACCGGCTTGCTGTCACGCCTGCTGGCTGATCAGCTGGGTCCGACGACGCTCCTGGACGCCTCGCCCGGCATGGTTGCTGCTGCTGAACAAGCACTGCGTGACGAGGGCATCAATGACTGGACAGCCGCCGTCGTGGACCTCGACCACGATGCCCTGCCAGGTGGCCCCTATCATCTGGCGCTCGCACAGATGGCGCTGCACCACATCCACGATGTGCCCGGCGTACTTGCCCGATTGCACTCGGCCATGACGCCGGATGGCCGGGTGGCCCTGGCTGATCTGGACCATGATGCCGCCGGCCTCCTCCACGCCCACAAACCGGGATTCGACGGCCATCACGGCTTCGCCCGGCAGCAGATCACGGACTGGCTGGTCGCCGCTGGGTTCCGGGCGGTCCAGTTGCACGATGCGGGCGTCATCGGCAAAGAGGTCGACGGCGAACGTCAACGCTTTCCGCTGTTCCTAGCCGTCGCCCGCGCTTGACCACCCAGCTCAGTGCGGCCGAGGCGCGCCGCGTCGCCCTCGCTGCCCAGGGATTCGCCGGACGCCGGAGCGGCCGTTCGCCGTCGCGCGCAAGTATCGAACGTACCGTTCGGGGACTGGGGCTGCTCCAACTCGACTCAGTGAACGTGTTTGAACGCAGCCACTACCTCCCAGTGTTCTCGCGGTTAGGCCCCTACGACAAAACCCGACTCGATGCCTTGACAGCCGTCGAACCCGTGATGACGGAGTGCTGGGCACACGAAGCGGCACTCGTTCCCGTCGACGACTGGCCGTTATTCGAGTTCCGACGGGTCCGGTTTCGGGCACGCTATGGGACCACGGGGGTCTATCGAGACCATCCGGAACTGCGGGCCTGGCTGCTGCGCGAACTGAGGGACCGCGGGCCTCTGCGTGCCAGCGATATCGACCACGACCTGAACCGCCGCACCGGCCCCTGGTGGGGGTTGTCAACCATTAAGCGGCTGCTGGAGTTGATGTTTCTGTTTGGCGAGGTGGCCACCGTCGGACGCCTCGGGTTCGAGCGACGATACGCCCTGCACGAGCAGGCGCTGCCGACCCATGTGCTGAACGCAACCGTCGCCGAGGACGAGGCCAAGCGCCAGCTTGTGCGACGTGCTGCGATGGCGCTAGGGGTAGGAACCGCCGATGACCTAGCCGACTACTACCGCCTGCCACTACCCGAAACGCGCGCCGCCATTGAGGACCTCGCCGCTTCGGGGGAACTCATCGCCGTTCAGGTCGCGGGCTGGGAGCGCGGTGGTCGTCCGTTGCCCGCGTGGCTGCACCGCGACGCTGTTGTCCCGGGACGGTTGGCGCGCGACTCGCTGCTCACACCGTTCGACCCAATCGTGTGGCATCGCCCGCGTGCCGAGCGGCTGCACCAGTTCCATTATCGGATCGAGATTTACACCCCAGCCGCGAAACGACGGTTTGGCTACTATTCGCTGCCGGTGTTGCTGGGCAACCAACTCGCCGCCCGCGTCGACCTCAAGAACGACCGCAAAGCTGGGGTGCTGCGGATCCAATCGGTGTGGTCGGAACGTCATACTCCCCGGGACGCGGCGCCACGAATCGCGGGACTGCTCCAGTCGGCGGCCGCGTGGCAGGGACTGACGCAATTCCTGGTGCAGGACTGGGGTGACCTGGCTGCGGCGTTAGCCGCCGAGTTGCGGGTCCCGCTGACACCGCGCATCTGATGGCCCCGCTCCCGCTGCTTCCGGCGACCGTCAGCCTCGATACCGCCTGGACGCGCACGAAATGCCCAGACACATCGCCTCGGGCGAGTGGTGCCCCGCCCATCGTCCTGTGCGCGAAACGCCGCGACGAGTCGTGTTCGGTGACGGGGCGAGGTCGAGTTTCCCCGCCCCTTGCGGTGTGCACGAAACGCCGCGGGATGCACCGCGCAGCGATGAGACGGACGCGGTCGCAGCATTGTGCGGCGTTTCGTGCTCGTAAGAGGGCTGAACTGCGGATCAGTGGCCCGGGGTGTTTCGCGCTGCGGCGCGGCTAGCGGTAGTTGACGAACTGGACGGCGAAGTCGTAGTCGGCCTCTTTGATGAGCCGCTGCACCTCTTGCAGGTGATCGCGAGACTTCGACGAGACGCGCAACTCATCGCCCTGAATCTGGACCTTCACGCCCTTCGGGCCCTCATCGCGCACCAGCTTCGAGATTTTCTTCGCGTCCTCCTGCTTGATGCCTTGCTTGGTGGCGCAGGTGATCTTCCACCTCTTTCCGGAGAGCCGTGGCTCACCCGCGTCAAGGGCTTTCAGGGACACCCCACGCTTGATGAGCTTCGACTGGAACACGTCCAACACGGCTTTGGCGCGCTCCTCGCCGCTGGACTCGATCTCAATGGCCTCGCCCGACCAGCGGATGGAGGAATCCGTGCCCTTGAAGTCGAAGCGCTGCGACACCTCCTTGGCGGCCTGGTTTAACGCGTTGTCCACCTCCTGGCGGTCCACCTTGCTAACCACATCGAAAGAGCTGTCCGCTGCCATGTTTCCTCCCGGGAGTTGTGAGACAGCCCCATTCTGCCAGCATCGATAAACTGCCCCCGGTTTGGCGGCTGGGCGTTGCGCCTGCTACTGTCTTCGACGCTGGTTCGCCAGCACGGCAGGTTGCCCGAGTGGCCAAAGGGAGCGGTCTGTAAAACCGTCGGCGTAGCCTACGTTGGTTCGAATCCAACACCTGCCACTAGGCCTC
>JAUNKK010000103.1 GCA_030532825.1 Propionibacteriaceae bacterium | reverse complement strand
GGCAGCGGGTCTAAGTGAAACAGCCCTCGTAACGCGCCAATCGCCGCATCCACTCCGCACAGCACCGACTTCTCAGCCCGATTGTTTCCCGCTATCGAGCCGGGGAGTTGCGTCAGCACGAGGCGGTCATCGCGAACGATGACAGCAGGGTTATGGCCACGCTTGCCGTTGCGCACCTCGACGGCAATCCCAGGCGCGTCGGTTTCTCGCGCCTCAAACAACGAACCCACCACACTCTTGCTGGACTTAACCGACACGGCAGGACCTAAGCAACCGTTCACGCACCACGCGCAGGTACGGCCCTGACCTGCACCTCGACGTCGTAGCGGTACCGGTCTTCCCCCACCTCGGCCGTGCAGCCAAGTTCGAAGCGATCGGACCCGTGGGGCGGCAGGCCGCCCGAGCCGCTGCGGATCATGCCGCCCTCGCGGCGGCGTCCGTCAAGCGCGTCGAGGTTTTCGCCGCCCGCTAGGCGAGCCAGCACCTCTAGGCCGTCGAGGGCATTCGACTTGCCGCTCCTGTTGCGGCCGATCAGTACCGTGACGTCGCGCAGTGGTAGCACGGTGTCACGGTACGACTTGAAGGCGCGCAGCCGCAGTTCGCCGAGGCGGGCGTCGTTCATGGGATCAGCCTATCCCTGGCCGCCAGGTCGCGGGTGAGACCGCTGCGGGTCAGGCGAGCTTGGTGCCCAGGGCGCGGATGGCGTCGGCGTGTTCGTCGACGAGCACCGCGGCGGCGAGGCCCTCGGGGCCGAAGTGGTTGCCGAAGGGCAACTTCACATCGCCCACGACATCTGCCTCGACGTTGCTCAGCAGGGTGCTCAGCGCCGGGATGGCGCGGCCCGCACCCCCGAAGCCGTAGCCGACGATGCCCATCGGCTTGCCCACCCATTCCTGGTAGAGGCAGTCGATGGCGTTCTTGGCGGCGGCGGTGAAGAAGCCGTTGTACTCGGGGGTCAGCCACACGATGGCGTCGGCCCCGCCGATCAAAGCGGCCCAGGCCTTGGTGTGCTCAAGCTGGTAGTCGCCCAGCTTGGGCATCTGCGGCTCGTCGAGCGACGGCAGGGCAACCTCACGCAGATCCACGATTTCCACCTCGCGGCCACTGCCCTCCGCGAGCAGCGGCGCGACGGCAGCGGCGACGCCGTCGGCGACGCGGGTTGGACGAGTGCTGGTGATGATGAGTTTGATGGCCACGATACCCCTATGATTGAAAGTTGAACTTTCGCGAAGTTTACTCGCCTCACCCGGAAATGCCCAATCCGCTTGATCTCATCTTTCGCGAAGGGATCGATGGCTCAGGGCTTTCGCGGGCTGATCGACTTCTTCCAGCATGCGCCGTCGCAGAACTCCGAGACATTGCGACCCAACAGCCGAGCCTCCCACTTCCTTGCGGGCGTGAAAGCACGGCGCCGGGTCGCAGCAGCCCCGATCAGGCGACCCAACCACTACACACGACAAGTATACACGTGGTGTATAGTGCCGCCATGGACACCAAACATGCACTGCTTGGCCTAGTGGGAGCAGGGTCCGAGTACGGCTACGACCTGAAACACAACTACGACCGCTGGTTCCACACCTCCAAGCCATTGGCTTACGGGCAGGTCTACTCGACGCTAGCCCGGCTCCTGCGGGCGGGGCTCATCCTGGCACTCGGCGCCGAAGCCGGGGCCGGGCCAGACCGAAAGCGCTACGAGATCACCCCCGCCGGACGCGCCGCCGTCGCCGAATGGATGTTCGCCCCCGAACCTCCCACCAACGCGCTGCGCCCCGACCTGTTCGCCAAGACGATCATCGCCCTCCTCCTCGACGAGGACGCCGAACGCCTCCTTGACCTTCAGCGCGCCGCCCACCGCGAGCGGATGCGCGAGATCACCCGCACCAAACGCGGCGCGGATCTACGCACCCTCCTGCTTGCCGACCATGCGCTCTTCCACCTCGAAGCCGATCTCCGCTGGATCGATCTGACCGCTGCCAGGCTCACCCAGTTGCGCGAAGAGGTGACGAAGTGAGCCACCTGCGCGCCACTGGGCTCAGCAAGTCGTTCGGCCTCACCCATGCCTTGCGCGGCGTTGAAGTTGACATCGCCCCTGGCGAGACCGTGGCCGTCGTCGGCCCCTCTGGGTCGGGCAAATCGACCCTGCTGCACCTCCTCGCCGGGGTCCTACAACCCGACCGCGGCGAGGTCCACTTCGGTGACCACAACCTCACCGCCATGTCCGCGGCCGAACGGGGGAAACTCCGGCTCACCACGTTCGGGTTCGTTTTCCAGTTCGGCCAACTGCTGCCCGACCTCAGCGCCGTCGACAACGTCGCCATTCCCCTCCTGCTCGCCGGGAAACGCCGCTCCGTCGCCCTGGCCCGCGCCCGCGAGCTACTCGACCGACTCGGCTTGACCGAGCACCTGCACAAGCGACCCACCCAGCTCTCGGGCGGGCAGTCCCAGCGGGTTGCCGTAGCCCGCGCCCTGGCCCTGGGGCCGCAGGTGGTGTTCGCCGACGAACCCACCGGATCGCTCGACTCCCTCGCCGCCGAGCAGACCATGGACCTGCTCACTGATGTGGTGCGCCACCTGGGCGCCACCCTCATCGTCGTCACCCACGACCCGCGCACCGCAGCCTATGCCGACCGCGAGATCACCGTGCGCGATGGCCGCATCAGCGCCGACGCCGGAACGCTCAGGACCCCGGCATGAACCGCCTTGCGCTGACCCGGCTGGCACTGGGCAACGACGCCCCCGCCTGGCGGCGACGCATCGGACTCGTACTCGGCGTCGCGCTGGGCGTGGCCCTCTTCCTCACGCTACTGGGCGCCTTTTTCAGCCTCGCCGCCCGCACCGAACGGGCCACCATCCTCGGCGGCCAGGGCGCCTTTCGTTCCGGCACCGAGATAGCCCAGCTGGGCCCCGACGAAGTGGCCGTCACGCGAGACCTCGACACCTTCGACAATCGGCCCATTGAGCGCCACACCATCGCCGCCACCCCTGATACCACGGTGACCGCCCCCGGCATCAAGCGCCTCCCCGGGCCGGGAGAGTATCTCGCCTCACCGGCCCTGCAGGAACTCATCGCCGCAACCCCAGCGGATCAACTCGGCGACCGCTTCGGCACCCCGGTGGGCGTCCTGCCCCCGGATGTGCTGGAGGGGCCAGACGCGCTGGTGGCGCTCGTGGGCATGTCTCCAGAGCAGATGAGCACAAGCGGCAACTCTGCGCGCGTGGTTCACGAACTCGTCGGCAGCCCATATGCCAGCCAGGCCTACCGGGTCATCGCGCTGATTGGCGCAATCTCGGTGCTGATTCCCGCGCTAGTGTTGGCCGCCATCGTGACCAACCTGGGCGCCGCCCGCCGCGCGGAGCGCCTCGCTGTGCTGCGTCTCATCGGCGCCACCCCAACTCAGGTCGCCACCCTGGCAGCGACGGAGATGGCGGGCTTAGCGGCGCTGGGTAGCGCGGCTGGCATCGGCCTGCACTTGGCGGTGCTACCGCTGGTCAGCCGCTTCCGGCTGGAGACCGCCCAGTTCTACCCGCATGACCTGACCGCCACCTGGCAGCAGATGCTAGGTGCGCTGGTGGGCGTTACCCTGGCCGCCGCCGCGGTGGCGTGGTGGCGCACGCGGCGCGCCGACGTCGGCCCGCTGGGGTCTTCGCGGGAACGACAGGAACGCCGCCCGCACCCGGCGTCGCTGGTCCCCATGCTCCTCGGAATTGCCGGGCTAGCGGTATCCGCAGCGGTCGGAAACCAGCTGGGCGCAGGCACCATTGGCCCCGCGGTGGTGGGCTCGGCCGCGCTCGTCATGTTGGGGCTGCTGTGGTGCGGACCGTGGCTCACGTGGCTGGTGGCCCGCGGCGCCGCCCGGTTCAGCGGGAGTGCCGCGACGGTGGTGGCGAGCAACCGGGTACGACAGCATCCGAGGGCGTCCTTCCGGGCGGTCTCCGGCCTGGTGGTGGCGCTGTTCTGCGTGACGGTATTTGCCGTCGGCATCACGTCGGCCGCCGAGCCCACGACACGCGAGGACTCGCTACCCTCGGGCACCCTCGTCGCCGAGTTGCCAGGAGATGCGGAGGAGTTGGCGACCCGCCTAGCCGGCATCGATGGGGTGCGCGTGGTTCGCGGCTTTCACACGGGGGATCCAGCCGAGATGCGCATGGTGGTGACGCGGGCCGATGCGGCTGCCCTGGGCCTTGAGCTAGACACAGCGTTCGACGGGGCCTGGGTTAGTTTCTATGAGGGCTGGCTCTCTGGGATCGACAGCGCAGACCCGCTGGTGGCGCCTCCCCCGGGCAGCGTTCAAGACCCGACCGTGGTGATACTCACCCAAGGCCCCAGCGTTGCTGAAGCCCGGGTTCGGACGTTGCTGTGGTCCAGCGCGTCGGATCTCGGTGCCAGGCCGATCACCCTCGCCGACTTCACCATGCTCAGCGGCTTTTCGGCCGACCAGCAGTTCCGCGCGGCGGCGATCATTGGGATCCTCATCGCCGGGGCCATCTCGGCGGTCTCGCTGGGCATCTCGACCACCGTGTCCGTGGTCGCACGGGCACGGATGTTCGGGCTACTGCGATTGACGGGGATGCCGAGTAGGGTGCTGCGTCGCACCGTCGCCGTCGAGGCGCTGCTACCCGTCGCCACGACCATGGTGGTGGCCGTGGCGGCGGGCGCGTATACGGCCTGGGCCGTGGTCTCAGCGCTGAGTGTGCGCACCCTGGGATGGCCCGACCCCAGCTCCTATCTCATACTGGCGATTTGCCTGGTGCTCGTCGCAGGAGCCATCCTGGCCACCTCCCGGGCAGCTGACCGGCTCACCGCCGAGGTGTCGACACGTTTCGAGTGATTGCCGGATGTGGCGAGGTCGATGGCGTACGCCCACCCCGTGGTTCTATTTCGCCGTAAGCAGCGCCACGAGGCGTTCGAAGGATCGCCTCAAGACAGCTGGAGGAACAACTGAAGTACCAACAGATTTCATGAGTCAGGACTTGTGGCCGGTAGGCTGGGGCCTGTAGAAGCGCTACGAATTAGGCTCACGTGAGGAGGTGGCGCTCATGACTAAGGCTTTGGATGTGCTTCGCTACATCAAGCAGAACTACATTCTGCTGGGCGAGGTGCAGTATCAGAAGCTCCTGTACTACGTACAGGGGTGGTCACTGGCCTGGGGCGGGACCCCCATGTTCGAGGACAGGATCGAGGCATGGGCTATGGGCCCCGTGGTGCCTGCCGTGCGCCGCTACATAGGTGACGACGGACACTACTCGCTGACGGAACTCGAGCGGGCGACAGTCGATGCGGTAGTGAGGTACTACGGGAGGTTTCCGGGCAGCAGCCTCATCCAGATGACTCATTCCGAGCAGCCTTGGCTGGATGCGCGGGAGGGCATCCCGGAGGATGCTCGTAGCGACTCCGAGATCACCCATGACTCGATGCGACGCGAGTTCACGAAACAAAGCTTGCAAGGGAAGGGCCCGCAACGACCCGTATCTGACGTGTTTGACGCAGACACTGACGAGACGCTTGCCATCGCTGCCAAGGCCAGTCGACGGTGGAGCCGTGCCTTGGCTCTCATGGCCGAGTGACGACACGAATCAGCTTTGACCTCTGCCTAAAGATTTACAAAGCAGAGGTCAAAGCTGGTCCCCTATTGTTCGAGGACAAGCTCAAGGGGGCATTGAATGCCCCATTTCAGGCCTTCGGCGCTCAGGAGTTCTACCCTTCGCTACTTCAGAAGGCAGCGAAGCTGGCCTACGGGATCGCCGAGGCTCAGGCGTTCCGCGACGGCAACAAGCGCATCGCTTGGCTGGTGACCGTGATCTTCCTCGAACTTAACGGAGTGACGCTTGATGTCGATCAGGATGAGGCGGCACATGTCATCAGAGCGATCGGCACTCGGGACCCGATCACAGATGTCAAGCAGCTTGACGAGGATGGCCTAGTCGCCTGGCTCGCCTCCTGCGCGCACTCGGCACACCGCCCTTAGCCCGGCGCGTGGCCTGTCGGGGGGCGTTGTTCCGGTGCTTTCGTGCCCTCACCGCCCCGTTCCCTAGGTGAGGCAGCATCGTTTCGTTGACGACTACGCACAACACCATTCTCGTGCTTGAGACTGCTTGCCAAAGCTATTCTAGTGCCATGGCTGGTAGTGATTGGAATTTAGTGTCAGCAAAAAGTGGGGAAGACATCGAGTGGCTTGTTGCAACACTTATCGTTGCAGAGTTCACAAATGCCCGCCGCGTCAACCCCTCCCAGGGAGATCATGGAAGGGACGTTGAGAGGAAGATTGCACACTTCCGCTCAAGCAGATTCAGATAACTCGGGGAGCCATGGGGGGTTGGAAACGGACCACCCTAGAGAGCCAGTACGGCCTGATTAAAGTGACGCTGTACCTCCGTCCAGACGAACCGAAGAAACCGGACATCGAGTTTCAAGTTCCCACAGGAGGAAACCCCGTTAGCCTCCTGAGAGAAGCCAGCATTCTGCTGAGGATGATCGATAGCGGTTTTCTGAGCATCGAGCATATTGGCAGCGGGGAAATTCTTACGATCAAAGAACCAACTGCACCCAATATTCTGAGGGACGCCTGGCTGCCACAGGCTGTGGGGATCGGCGAAGTAGACCGGCATATCGGTGGCCATGGTCAAGGCAGCATGACCGATGCATCTCGCTGCCCTGGCACCGAGGTGAGGGCGAGCCTTTCATCAGATCGGGTATCCCGGAAACGTGCTCGATCAGCACGTCGCACACCCCGGACGGAGTCCTTGCCCCTGGACAGCACCAGGATCATCACGAACCAGGTGGCGCACCCCCGGCCAGAGTGGGCTCGAGGCGCTGCGCCCGTGGGCACCGATGATCAGGTCACCCTCCCAGTGACCCGGGACCCACCGATCCCCTGGCCTCCTCAGGGCACTCATCAATGCTGACCATGCCAATAATCGGGGCCTTGCGCTAGCCCAGGGGCCAGCGGGGCCGAGCGCCGGGTGGTGCGTAGAGCGCAGCATGAACACCGATGCTCGCGCAACATCGTACGCGCCATGGCACAGAACCCAGGTGCAGGATCGCCTCACCAGACACAACCACTCCCATCACTTATGGGGACCCTGTGCAGGGCCCCAGCATCTCATCGATGGCCTCGACCCGCAGCCTGCCGACGATCCGCCCGGGACATGCGCAAGCACGCCAGATCGGCCAACACCCTGGCCCGCAGCACTGGACAAGCATCAATCTTACGGGCCTTGGAACGTGCCCTGCGCCGCAGCGCGGCCACAGGCCGATACCCACAGGCCCTACCGGTTACAGGCGATCTCCCACAAGACCACCGACACATCACGACCGATACTGGCAGCAACCCTCCACAACAACCACCCCTGCTCCAGCCCCCGAGCAATCACAGCCCCATCCATCAACGCCAACATCCCACCCAACACAGCCTCCCACCCACCGACCAACACCGCTGCCACAACCCCATGACACCGCCATGTGGATTCCTTCTGATGAGTTCGCCTCGAATCCAGGAAGCGCAACAATACCTCGATCTTCCGCTGCGGCGATCAAGCCGACTGCTGAATCGACTCGCCAATGGTCGGTGATCGCAATCAGTCCGATACCCAACTCGTCGCAGGCAGCCAGAAGCTTCGCATTGTAGTGTTCCTCATCATCGAAGAACTGACTCGGAGCATTGCGGCCATCACAACCGAATGGGTTCACCTACAGCGCAGCCCGAACCCAATGTGCACCAATTCCCATCGCGCCTCCTAAAGGCTTGATTATCCATTTCATTCATAAATACCGCTTAAATGGGAACCTGCCGTGCGCAAAGGACATCCCAACCCATGAAAGAACCGTCAGGAGCATATATCGGCGCAGACACGTGGCGTGTGCCGCTCAGCGGTGACGTCCGTTAGCCACCTAGCGATGCGCTGTGTCCTCTGCAGCCCTATCAGCACCGCTCTACCTGACGGAGGTCCTTGGCAGTGTCGAGGTTGGCAGCCTCCCCAACCATGACATCAGCCCGTCGCCCCGTAAACAGCGCCGTCTACTTCTTACCCCCAGACGTAAGCCCCGTTCGGAACTCCACCACGTCGCCGTCTTGCATGATGTAGTCCTTGCCCTCTAGGCGGAGTTTTCCTGCGGCCTTAGCCGCCGCTTCCGAGCCGACGGCCACCAGGTCGTCGAAGCTGACTACCTGGGCTTTGATGAAGCCCTTCTGGAAGTCGGTGTGGATGACACCTGCGGCTTCCGGAGCCGTCGCGCCCTGTGGGATCGTCCAGGCGCGCGCCTCTTTCGGGCCGGCCGTGAGGTAGCTCTGGAGCCTCAATGTGTCGTAGCCGACGCGGGCCAGCACGTCTAGGCCGGGCTCTTCGATGCCCATCTCAGCTAGGAACGCGCGGCCTTCCTCCTCGTCCATCTCCACGAGTTCGGATTCGAACTTCGCATCCAAGAAGATTGCCTCCGCCGGGGCAACGACCTGCCGCATCCGCGCCTTGAGGTCCTCGTCGGCCAACTCGTCTTGGTCGCAGTTGAACACGTACAAAAACGGCTTGGCGGTCAGCAGGAACAAGTCACGCAGCAGCGCCACTTCCAGGCCCGATCCGTGTATGCGGCGCCCCGACTCCAGCACCTCGACGGCGGCCTGCATGGCCTCCAGCTTGGGGCGGCTCTCCTTCTTGATCCGCGCCTCCTTCTCGACCCGCGGCATCGCCTTTTCGAGCGTCTGTAGGTCGGCCAGGATCAGCTCCGTCGTGATGGTGTCGATGTCCCCGGCCGGGTCGATGCGCCCGTCGACATGCGACACATCGGCGTCGTCGAAGACGCGGGTCACCTGGCACACGGCATCGACCTCGCGGATATTGGCCAAGAAGGCATTGCCCATCCCCTCACCCTGGGAGGCGCCGCGCACGATGCCCGCGATGTCGACGAAACTCACCGTCGCCGGCAGGATTCGCGCGGACCCATAGATCTCAGCCAGCACCGGAAGCCGGGCATCCGGGACGCCAACAACGCCAACGTTCGGCTCAATCGTCGCGAACGGATAGTTGGCTGCCAGCACGTTGTTGCGGGTCAGCGCGTTGAACAGGGTTGACTTGCCGGCGTTGGGGAGGCCGACGATTCCAATGGTGAGAGCCACGGGCGAAGAGTCTACGACACACGGCCCCGGCCGCCCGCATCTCACGAAACGGGACCAGATTTA
>JAUNKK010000102.1 GCA_030532825.1 Propionibacteriaceae bacterium | reverse complement strand
TTATGGCCGTCGGGCAGCGGCACGAGTCACGGTCGACTCCCTATGAATCGGGCTCGCAGGGCCCGCACAGGCACCTAAGGGCTACCGCACTAGTTCTCCCGCCAGTCTTGGAAGAGAAGACAAGCTGAGAGGCGGTAACGACCATGCAGACCAAGGGGATCTTGACCACAATGCGGAAGCTCGCATCAGCCGCCCTGCTGGCGGTGGGTGTGCTCGTCGGCTATGTCAGCGCGAGCGACGTGACCGCCACCAATTCAGCAACTTCAAGTGTGGTCACCTATGTCACCGCCACCACCAACACCTCAACTCCGAGCCAAACCGCGGGGTCGTCGCGGGAACGGTGAACACGCCCGGACCCCGAGGCCGCAACACGGCACAGCTGGCCTTTTCTCTGGCGGCCAGAGAAAAGGCAAGCGTCTTTGGTCTCTTAGGACTCTGTTCGCAGCGTGCCCAGGAAGAAGGTCGCATTGTCGTCGCTGGCTACCGACACTTGCCGGATGTTCCTACCGTCCCCCGCGGTAATGCCCATGACGTGCTCGCTGCCCAGCTGTTCGATCTTGACGATCTTTAACCCATCGAAGCCGCCGCTACTGTCGATCTGGGCCTTGAGCTGCTGCAGGCTCTGCTCGGCCTCTGCACGGTCGTGCTGAGTCTGATACAGCTCGCACAGGGCGTCCACGGAGTCGCCTCGTGCGGCTTCGAGCAGCCCTTCCACCACGGCTTGCGCTGATTGCCGCCCCGGGCCCTCCCCGCAGCTTCCCGAAGGAGCTGGGGTTGAGGGCGAACAAGACGCACCTAGGAGAGCCGCGATCAGCGACACGAGCCCCATTATCACACCTTGTGCGCGTACCACGTTTTCCCCGTCGGATCAATGTCGGTGAAGGGACGATTCCGCGTGTCATCAGTGTGATAGGTCAGATAGAACGTTCTGCTATCTTTCTTCGTGACCACCATCGAGTGGTTCATGTTGGTGTAGCCGTCGGCTCGATACTGCAGAATATCCCCGACCCGGATCTGGGACATGTAGCGATGGATGCTCGTCCTCCCCGTGTTCTGGGCAGCGTACCTGTAGAAGTTCTCCGCCCCACCCCAGGGGTAGCTTGCTTTAGGCGGCACTCGGCGGTTATACCCCCACCAAGCCCAGTTTGATCGCCACAGCCCATACTGAAACTGCCACCCGCCGGCATGCAACGCTTGCGAGGTGAAGTTGGTGCAATCGTTGGCGTAGTCCATCGGGTAGTTGTCGTTCTTCGAGTTCCACCACTGCAAGGCGCAGTCTGCGACATTCTGTCGTTGCGCCGACGACAGTTCTTGAGGAGCGGCCGCCTCGGGATCATCCTGCGGCGCTGACGAGGCCTCCAGATTGAGTTCGGTCGACGGCCCGTCCAGTGAACCAGGCTCACCCGTCGACACTTCCTCCTCGGCCGCCAGTGCGTCGTAGTAGTCACGATCCTTGATAATAATCGTCTTAACCATCCCACTGTCGGGATCCAGGGTCACCTCATGTTCGCTGATCTCCTGCCAGGAATCGTCACCTTGCAACTCGGGGAGTTCGCGCACATGTAGGTACTTATACGAGACGCGGACGACGTCCGCCGTTTCTTCGATGACCTCGTAGCTGGCCAACGAGACGTTTGAAGAGAGGAGAACTAGCCCTCTCTCTTTCCTTCCTGCGCTCCGCTGCTTCGCGTGGGTCTCGGCTTCGGCCAACGTCTCCTCGGCTGCTGGGCTCAGCGCCAGGGGGTTGCTTTCGTCCTGACTAGACTCTTGCGGGAGGCCGAAGCCGACGGCTTCAATGTGCTCCAGCCGCTGCTCTAACGCAGCCCCCGTTTGGCGGAGTTCGTCTTCGTTCGGACTCTGCGCTTGCGCTGGCCGAGCGCCCATCAGCCCGGTCACAGCAAGCACCACTGCTGAGAGGGCAGCAATGATCGTTCGGCGTGACCGCCCCGCGCCCTGGTGGCCCATCCTGGCATCCTTTCGGATCTTGGGTATGGCTAGACGCCTAGACCCTTAGCCATGCCTACACCCCTGTTCATGTCTGCGGTGGCGGATGTGTTACAGGTGCGGAGCGAATCTCACCGGTCGGCGGTGCGGACCCCGATCGTGAGCAGCAGGTTGGCGTAGAGCCGCTGGTCGGCGGAGACGATCACCACCGTGACGTCCTCGGCCTTCGCCGCGTCGTAGAAATCCCAGCGCGGGATCTCATCGAAGGCGACGCCAGGCAGGGCGGCACGGTACTCGTCGTGGGCCGGGATGACGTCCGGCCTCTCAATGCCGACGGCGTCCGCTGCTGGCGCCATCAGGCCCGCGCGCTCAATCGGCACGCTCTCCTTGAGGACCTGAAGGATCTGGGTGACGTTCAGCAGGCCGGGCGCCAGATTCAGGTAGATGCGCTCCGCGGCCGCAGGGGCGCCACTAGCCGCCGGGTAGTTGCCGTCAGTGATGAGGATCTTGCCGCTGTGACCGCTGCGGGCGAGCGCCCCCAGGAGCTGGGGGTGGATCATCGGTCCATAGAGCATCGTTTCAGTGTCCTTTCGTGGATTCTCGTTCAATCAGCTGAGGGGCCAAGAGCGTGTGGTGAGCTGGACCACCGGCGATGAGTTCCGCCAGGTGGGCGACAGCGCACCGACCGACTTCCTGATGTGGCTGGCGCAGCGTCGTCAGGGGTGGCTGGAAGCAGTCCGCGCCCTCCGCGTCGTCAAAGCCCACGACGGCGATGTCCTCGGGCACGCGGCGGCCGTGCTCCGCCAGCCACCGCAGCGCGCCCAGGGCCAAGTGGTCATTGCTGCTGAACAGCCCGTCTACTTCCCGGGGGAAATGCTGCCCCAGGTCGTAGCCGCTGCGCGGCTCCCACGAGTCGGCGGATACCTTCGTCGGTTCCAGCCCGGCGGTGGCGCAGGCCTTGAGGAACCCATCTCGCCGCTCGTGGGCGTCGAACCAGTCGGTTGGACCGCAAATGTGCAGCAACCGCTTTCGGCCCTGGGAGATCAGATGTTCCGTGGCGAGCCGGGCGCCCAGCTCCTGATCAATGGCCACCGACGCGACGTCGTCAGGCAGGCCGTTGCGCTGGCCGACGAAGACCGCGGGAATGCGGCCGTGGATCACCGAAACGAGGTCCACGGACTGGCTGTGGCCGCCCAACACCACGATGCCATCGACGCCGAGCGGCACCAACTGGTCCAGTGTCGGGGTGGCGGTGTCGGGCGCACCGGCGACGGAGGTCTGATATCCGAGGTTGCCGAGTTCGGAGACCACCGACAAGAAGGTGCGGGCATGGCCACCGAACAGCGGGGTGGCGTTGACGATGTGGATGACGCCAGTGCGCCGGTTCGACAACGACCGGGCGGCCAGGTTCGGGCGATACCCGAGTTCCTCGACGGCGGCCAGCACTCGCTCCCGCGTCTCGGGGGCAACGACGCTGGCTCCTCGCACGACGCGGGATACCGTCTGGCTGGACACACCTGCCACCTTGGCCACGTCTGCGAGGCTGGCGGGACGATCCGTGGCTTTCATGGCTGATGCACCCGAGTCGCAGCGGTAGCGGCAATCACCCGGTTCCGGTCCCCGGGCGCCAGTTGCCCGGTGATCTCGAACTGCACGAGCAGCGATCCCAGGGTGGAGGCCTCAGCCGGGCCCGCGAGCACGGGTATCCCGAGGGCTTGGGCGGTCAAGTCGCACAGCAGCGCGTTCCGGGACCCACCGCCGACGAGGTTCAGCTGCGTTGGCGACTCCCCCGTGAGTTCGGCCAGGGCCCGGACGGCTCGGGCGTAGCGCTGCGCGAACGACTCACACAGCGCCAGCACCAACTGCCCCTGCGTGATCTCGGCTGGGGCGCCTGCGGCCTGGAGCGCGGCGGTGACGCGGGCAACCATTGATCCAGGCTGGGCGTACTGCGGATCGTCGGGATCGATGATGACCCCCAGCGACTCCGCCTCCTCCGCTGCTGCGACGAGGGCAGCGATGTCGCTTTCCTGACCGGCGGCCTGCCAGTCGCGCTGGCATTCCTGCAGGATCCACAAGCCCGTGATGTTGAACAGCGGTCGCACCCCGGCGTCGGCGCGCGCCTCGTTGGTCAGCCCCAGATCGCGCGCCTCCTGGCTGAGGAGGGGCTCGTCGCGCAGCACCCCGAGCACGGACCAGGACCCGGCGGAGAGGAAATATGTTGCGCCCTCGTCCCGCTGCAGGGCAGCGACGGCGCAAGCCGAGTCGTGGGCGCCGGCCCGCACTACGTGGAGCTGTTCCAGGCCCGGCACGATGCACGGCCCCGCGACGGTGTGTTCGCGCGTGACCTCCCCCACCCAGCTGCGGGGCAGCCCCAGGGCCTCGAACACCTCGTCGGCCCAGGTATCCGCGCCCGGCGCGCACAGGCCCGATGTGGAGGCGATGGAGCGGGACCAGCCACGCTCCCCCGCCAACAGAAACGTGAAATAGTCGGGAAGCCACAGGATCTGGTCGGTGCGGGCTGCGAGATCCGGCTCCTCATGGCGGTAGGCGAACAGCTGGTTGGCTGTGTTGATGGTAGCCGGGGCAATCCCGGTCAGCTCCCAGGCCTGGGCGTCCGGGAGGCGCTCCTGGAACGCGGCCAGGGTGCGTGAGGTGCGCTCATCGCGGTAGCAACGCCCCGGGGTTAGCCGTTGTGACTGCTCGTCGAGGGGTACCCAGTCGACGCCCCAGGTGTCGACGCTCACGGTAGCCGCGTCAGGAAACTGCGCGACGGCGAGCCGTAGCCCCTTGACGACCTCCTCCCAGATCAGGTCCAGGTCCCACGTGAGGTATCCGTCGCGGAGGGCAGCGGTGTGGGGGAAGCGATGAACCTCGGTCTCGGTAATGCGGCCATCGGCGAGTACGCCGGCGATGACGCGCCCAGACGAGGATCCGAGGTCGACGGCGAGGGCGGTGGCGGTCACGGAGGGCTCCTGGGTAGTTGGTTATGGAAATAGGCAGGGGCGGGCCCCTTGCAGAGCCCGCCCCCAAAGTTGGTCAGCCGTACAGCGGCCCGAACTGAGCGCAGGCCCGGTAATCGGCCCCTTCCAGGTCGGCCGTGCCGAAGCCGAGCCAGTTCTTCGGACGGAAGACCTGGCTGGTCGGCACGTTGTGCATGTTAACGGGGATGCGCAACATCGAGGCCAGCGTGATCAGGCGGGCACCGATGTGGCCGTAGCTGATAGCGCCGTGGTTGGCGCCCCAGGCGTTCATCACGTCGTACACGCTGGTGAACGCACCCTCACCGGTCAGGTTTGGCACGAACCAGGTGGTGGGCCAGGTGCGGTCGGTGCGGTTCTCGATGGTGGTGGCCACCTCGTCGGGCAACTCCACCGTCCAGCCCTCCGCGATCTGAAGGACGGGGCCGAGGCCGTCCACCCAGTTGATGCGGCACATCGTAACAGGCACGTCACCCGCGGAGCGGAAGTGCGTGGAGATGCCGCCCCCCGGGAAATACTCGTAGGTGGCCGGGTGGAAGGTGGTGCCTTCCAACATCGCCTTCTGGTCCTCCTCGGTGACCTCCCACCAGGGCTTGATCACGTTTTCGCCGTCGCGCACGGCGACGAAGGACCCGTCGAGCGTGGTCGGGCCGGAGTTGC
Source organism: Propionibacteriaceae bacterium (assembly GCA_030532825.1). Taxonomy (GTDB): domain Bacteria; phylum Actinomycetota; class Actinomycetes; order Propionibacteriales; family Propionibacteriaceae; genus Arachnia. Next base: position 3,855 of record JAUNKK010000102.1, on the reverse strand, counting down.
GCAGGTCGATGATGCCGCCGGCCGCGCGGCCCTCAAGCTTGTGCCCCGTGACGCGCTCCACGGCCTCCGGTGACCAGTAGGTGCGCACGTCGCTGAACAGCTGCGCCGTGTTGGTGAGCAGGTAGTTGAACAGCATCGACGCGCCGTTGAAGGCGTCGTTCTCGGTGGCGAGGATGTAAGGGGCGCGGGTGCCGTTCCAGTCGAAGGTGGTGTTGAGAATGGTCTCCATGAGGTCGCCGTTGGGGAAACCATCGGTCCACTGGCGCTGACCCTGGAAGCCGGCGGCGAGGGCACCGCGGCCGAGGGCCTCCTCACCCCAGCCTTTCTCCGCCAGCTTGGGGTTGCCGACCATGAGGTCGCGGGCGATGAGGGTCATCTTCACGGAGTAAGCCCACCAGTCGTCGTGCCGCTCGGGCTTCTGGTTGTGCGGCGGGTTGAAGTCCTCTCCCTGCGTGAAGTTCTCGCGCACCCAGGCGAGGGCCTTCTCGAACTCCTCGACGTCGTAGATCTCCTCGTTGACGCGGCGAGCGAACTCACTCATGTCGACGTACTCGTTGCGCATGCCGAGGTACTTGCTCCAGAACTCGTCCTTGACGACGGATCCGGCGATGCCCATCGACACCGCACCCATGGAAAGGTAGGAGGTGCCCTTCATCTGCGCGACCGCGAGCCCGCACACGGCGTAGTCGAGCAGGCGCTGCCGCACCTCGTCGGGGATGGTCTCGTCGTCGGCGTCCTGGACGTGCTCACCGTAGATGCCGAAGGCGGGGATGCCCAACTGTGTGTGGCCGGCCAGCGCCGCCGCCAGGTACACGGCCCCAGGCCGCTCGGAACCGTTGAAGCCCCAGATGGCATGCGGGATGGTGCGGTCCATGTCGACTGTCTCGGTGCCGTAGGCCCAGCAGGGCGTGACCGACAGGGTAAGGCCTACATTTTCGCGCCGGAACTTCTTGGCAGTGGCCTGCGCCTCGGCCACCCCTCCAATGGTTGTGTCAGCGATCACGCACTGGACGGGGCTGCCATCGGGGTAGCGCAGTTCCGCCTCATAAAGCGCAGCGACTCGTTTGGCCATGTTCATAGTCTGGTCTTCGAGGCTCTCGCGTACGCCGCGGCGGCGGCCATCAATGATGGGGCGGATGCCGATCTTCGGGTGGTTGGTCATGGTTTCCTAACTTCGATGTTGGGCGCTGGGCTGAAACAATCCCGAGGCCCCGGAATCAGTCTTTCATCAGGCTGACTCCGGGGCTAGGGACCTAGGAATCACTCGTAGAGGTTCTCGGCGATCGCGGGATCGTCGACGTTGTTCTTGTCGTACCAGGCGAAGCCAGAGTCGATGGCCTTGTCCAGGGTCTGGCCGTTGATGGCCTTCACGGCGGCGATGACGGTCTCGTAGCCCATCTTCACGGGGGCCTGCGTGACGGCTCCCGCCTCGGTTCCGGCCTTGATGGCGTCAATCTGCGTCTTGCCAGAATCAAAGCCCACCACCACGAGCTTGTCGTTGCCAGACTCGGCGGCTCCGTTGACGGCACCGGTGGCAGCCGCCTCATTGGTGCCGTAGATGCCCGCGATGTCTGGGGTCGACTGGATCAGCGACTTCGAGGCATTGGTGGCCAAGTCCACCGAGCCTGCCACCTGGGGCTCCAGGAGTTCGACCTCGGGGGCGTTCTCCTTGATGTAGTTCTGGAAGCCGTCGCAGCGCTGCTTTCCGGTGGTGGAGGTCTGGTCGTGGCAGACCACACCCACCTTGCCCTTGCCGCCAATGAGTTCGACCATGTGTTTGGCCGCCTCGGCTGCCGCGGCCTCGTTGTCGGTGGAGACGGTGGTCACCGGCACCTCAGACTCGACGCCCGAGTCGAAGGCAATGATCGGGATGCCAGCCTGCTCGATGCGCGAGATGACGTCCACGGCAGCCGCTGAGTCAAGCGCCGCGAACCCGATGGCGACGGGATTGGTGGCGAGCGCCGTCTCCAACTGGTCGAGTTGCTGCGAGGTCTTGGTCTCGTCGTCGGGGCCAACGAACTCGACCTTGTAGCCGCACTCAGCGCCGGCCTGCTCCGCGCCCTGCTTGACGGCCTGCCAGAAGCGGTGCTGGAAGCCCTTGGAGACCAGGTAGATGGTCTCGCCGTTGCCTTGGGGCAGGCCCTCACAGTTACCTGCGGGCTTGGAGGTGGCCGGGCTTGACTTGTCCCCGGCGGCGCTGGAGCCCGAGCTGGAAGGCTGGGTTGAGGTGGAGCAGGCCGTTAGGCCGAGGGCGAACAACGCTGGGACAGCCAGCAGCTTGTGTGCGAGTTTCATCTCATTCCTTTCATGGCGGGGGTGTTTTCACCCCTGATCACCGGGCCTCGTAGCCCGAGGGGTATTTGGCGGTGTTAAACGGCGGCAGCACGGGCCCGACGCACGTTGTCAGCGAAAACGGCCACCAGGACGATGACGCCGGTGACGACGAATTGCCAAGACTGGTTGACCTGCATCATCTGCAAGCCGGTGATGAGGGTCTGCATGAGCAGAGCACCCACGACGGTGCCGACGATGTTGGCGCGACCGCCGGCGAGGGAGGTGCCACCGATCACCACGGCGGCGATGACGTTAAGCTCCATCCCCAGACCCTCCGCTGGCTGCACCACGCCGGAGCGGGCGGCATACAGGATGGCTCCGGCGGCCATGAACACGCCCGCGGTGATGTAAATGAGGCTCTTCCACAGCTTGACGTTGATGCCGGACAGGCGGGTGGCCTCCTCGTTGGAGCCGATGGCTAGGGCGTAGCGGCCCAGCAGCGTCTTGTTGAGCAGGACGGCGGCGATCGCGGCCAACACCAGGAAGATGATGGCGGCGTTCGGAACCGCCGGGAGCACTTCACCGCGGGAGAGCCACTTGAAGTCAGGATTCTGAATCTGCATGGGGTAGGTGTTGGAGATCACCAGCGCCATGCCGCGGGCCACAAGCATCATGCCCAGCGTGGCGATGAACGGCGGAAGCCCCAGCATCGAAATGTTGAACCCGTTGATTGCGCCCATCAGCGCGCCCATGAGTATCGCCCCCAGCAAACCCAGGCCCAGGGGCAGGTTGAGGAAGTCGCCGCCAAGGAAGAACGCGGTCATGACGGCAGCAAACGACAGCCCTGTGCCCACCGACAGGTCAATGCCACCGGTGGCAATGACGAACGTGGCGCCAAGGGCCATCACGCCGATGGGGGCAGCACGCAGCAGAATGTCGGGCAGGATCGTCGGCGCAGCGAACCCACTAGCGAAGAACATGAAGAAGACGTAGACGACGATGAGCGCGCCGAAGACGAATAGCTGCTGGATGACGTTGCTTAGCTGCAGGCCGTTTTTTGCCCGGGTCTCGACGTCGGTGGACTCTGCAATGGTCGCGCTCACGCTACTGCTCCTTTGATTTGAGCCTTGCCGAGGGTGGCAAGCTCCATGATGTTTTCCTGGGTGGCATCCTCGTTGTTGAGAAAACCGGTGATGTGGCCGTGTGCCATGACAGCGATTCGGTGGCTCATTCGGAGCACCTCGGGTAGCTCTGAAGAGATCATGATGATCGCCTTACCCTGGCCACAGAGCTGTTCCAGCAGCTCGTAGATCTCCTCTTTGGCCCCAACGTCGATACCGCGGGTCGGCTCGTCGAAGATCAACACATCGCAATTTCGAATCAGCCATTTGGCGATGACCACCTTTTGCTGGTTTCCGCCAGAGAGCTTGCCGAGCAGCTGGTTGACCGATGGAGTCTTGACACGCAACTTCATGCTGTATTCCTCACCGACCGTGCGAATCTTGCCGTCGAGGATGAAACCGCCAATGTTGAAGTCGCGCATAGCGGCCATAACCGCGTTCTGCTTGATGTCCTGCTCCA